>NZ_JAFHKI010000045.1 GCF_016937615.1 Pseudomonas lactucae
CGTGCTGCTGCTGGCCGCCGGCACGCTGTTGCTGCTCGATGGTCAGCGCGGCCGCCTGCATGTGGACGCCGACGCCGCGACCCTGCATCGCGCCACCGTCGAACGCGACACCCGCGAACAGCGCCTGCAAGCCGCTGCGGCCCAGCGCCACGAACCGGCCGTGACTCGCGACGGCCATGCCGTGGAAGTGTTCGCCAACATCGGCGAAAGCGCCGGTGTGGCGAGTGCGGTGGAGCAGGGCGCCGAAGGCATCGGCCTGCTGCGTACCGAACTGATTTTCATGGCGCATCCCCAAGCGCCGGACGAAGCCACCCAGGAAGCCGAATACCGCCGCGTGCTCGACGGCCTCGGCGGGCGTCCGCTGGTGGTGCGGACCCTGGATGTGGGTGGCGACAAACCCTTGCCTTACTGGCCGATTGCCGAGGAAGAAAACCCCTTCCTCGGCGTGCGCGGCATTCGCCTGACCCTGCAACGCCCACAGATCATGGAAGCGCAATTACGCGCGTTGCTGCGTTCTGCGGACAGCCGCCCGTTGCGCATCATGTTCCCGATGGTCGGCAGCGTCGATGAGTGGCGTGCGGCCCGCGACATGACCGAGCGCCTGCGCCTGGAAATTCCGGTGGCGGACCTGCAACTGGGCATCATGATCGAAGTGCCGTCGGCCGCGTTGCTGGCGCCGGTGCTGGCCAAGGAAGTCGACTTCTTCAGCGTCGGCACCAACGACTTGACCCAATACACCCTGGCCATCGACCGTGGTCACCCGACCTTGTCGGCCCAGGCCGATGGCCTGCACCCGGCGGTGTTGCAACTGATCGACATCACCGTGCGCGCGGCCCATGCCCATGGCAAATGGGTCGGTGTGTGCGGCGAGCTGGCGGCGGACCCGCTGGCGGTGCCGGTGCTGATCGGCCTGGGTGTGGATGAGTTGAGCGTGTCGGCCCGCAGCATTCCCGAAGTGAAGGCGCGCGTGCGTGAATTCAGTCTGAGCGAGGCCCAGGGCCTGGCGCAACAAGCACTGGCGGTGGGCTCCCCCGCCGAAGTGCGTGCCCTAGTGGAGGCCGTGTAAATGGCAAGGATTCTAACCCTGACGCTGAACCCGGCGTTGGACCTGACGGTGCGTCTGCCGCGCCTGACGCCCGGTGAAGTCAACCGCAGCGAAACCCTGCTCACCCACGCCGCCGGCAAGGGGGTGAATGTCGCCCAGGTGCTGGCCGATCTCGGTCACGTGGTCAACGTGGGCGGTTTTCTCGGGCGTGCCAACCCCCAGGCGTTCGATGCGTTGATCGCCAGCCGGGGGTTTGGCGACTCGTTCATTCGCGTACCGGGCGAGACCCGCAGCAATATCAAGATTGCCGAACAGGACGGCCGGGTCACCGATATCAATGCGCCGGGGCCACTGGTGAGTGAGCAGGCACAACAAGACTTGCTGACACTGATCACAACCGTCGGCCCTGACTTCGATGCGGTGGTGGTGGCCGGCAGCTTGCCGCGTGGCGTCAGCCCGCAGTGGTTTCAGAACATGCTTGAGCAACTGAAGGCGCTCGGTCTGAAGGTGGTTCTGGACACCAGCGGCGAAGCGCTGCGCGCCGGTTTGAAGGCGGGGCCCTGGATGGTCAAGCCCAATACTGAAGAGCTGGCCGAAGCGCTGGATAACGCCACCGATGCCGTCAGCCAATTGCATCAGCAGGGTGTGGAACACGTGGTGGTTTCCGATGGCGCCGCCGGCGTGACCTGGTACAGCTCGGCTGCGACGCTGCATGCCACGCCCCCCCAAGTGACGGTAGCCAGCACTGTTGGCGCCGGCGACTCACTGCTGGCCGGCATGCTCCACGGGCTGCTCAGCGGCGACACGCCCGAGCAGACCCTGCGCCGCGCCACCGCGATTGCCGCGATGGCGGTGACGCAGATCGGTTTTGGCATCAGCGATGACGCGCAGTTGGCGCGCCTCGAAAGCGGCGTTGTTGTACGCACGCTGACAGAACAATAAGAGGGTTTGTGATGAAGTTAGCCATTGTTACTGCCTGCCCCAACGGCATGGTCACCAGTGTGCTGTGCGCCCGCTTGTTGGACGCCGCCGCGCAGCGCCAAGGGTGGAGCACCAGCGTCGAAGTGGTGGATGTGCAGCACCCTGAACGCCAATTGTCCGAGGCGACCCTCAACGATGCCGAGTGGGTATTGCTGGTCAGCAGCACCCCGGTGGACATGCAGCGGTTTGTCGGCAAACGCGTGTTCCAGAGTACCCCGGCCCAGGCGTTGGCGGATGTCGACGCGGTGCTGCGGCGCGGGGCTGAAGAGGCCCAGGTATTCGTCGCAAGCGCTGCATCCGCCGTTGCGAAGAACGCTCCGCGTATCGTCGCGATTACCGCGTGCCCGACCGGCGTGGCCCACACCTTCATGGCCGCCGAAGCCTTGCAGCAAACCGCCAAGCGCCTGGGCTACGACCTGCAGGTCGAAACCCAGGGTTCGGTCGCGCGCGCACGCCGTTGAGCCCGCAGGCCATCGCCGATGCCGACGTGGTGTTGTTGGCCGCCGACATCGAAGTCGCCACCGAGCGCTTCGCCGGCAAGAAGATCTACCGCTGTGGTACCGGCATTGCGCTCAAGCAATCCGAAGCAACCCTCAACAAGGCCCTGGCCGAGGGTGCCGTGGAAAGCGCCGCCAGCGGCGCGGTGGCCAAGCAGGAAAAAACCGGCGTGTACAAACACCTGCTCACCGGTGTGTCGTTCATGCTGCCGATGGTGGTGGCGGGCGGGCTGTTGATCGCCTTGTCGTTCGCGTTCGGCATTCATGCGTTCGAACAGCCAGGCACCCTCGCAGCCGCGTTGAAAACCATCGGCAACAGTGCCTTCACGCTGATGGTGCCGCTGCTGGCGGGGTATATCGCCTACTCGATTGCCGACCGTCCCGGCATTGCGCCGGGCATGATCGGCGGCCTGTTGGCCGGCACGCTGGGCGCGGGGTTTATCGGCGGCATCCTGGCCGGTTTCCTGGCGGGTTACAGCGTCAAGCTGATCAGCCGTGCCGTGCGCTTGCCGCAAAGCATGGAGGCGCTCAAGCCGATCCTGATCATCCCGTTGCTGGCGAGCCTGTTCACCGGCCTTGCGATGATCTACCTGGTGGGACCGCCGGTGGCGCGCATGCTCACCGGGCTGACCGGCTTCCTCAGCACCATGGGCACCACCAATGCGGTGCTGCTGGGTATCCTGCTGGGCGGCATGATGTGCGTGGACCTGGGCGGCCGATCAACAAGGCGGCCTATGCGTTTTCGGTGGGGTTGCTGGCGGCGTCCAGCGGCGCGCCGATGGCCGCGACCATGGCTGCCGGCATGGTGCCGCCGATTGGCATGGGCATCGCTACGTTCCTGGCGCGGCGCAAATTTGCCCAGACTGAGCGCGAAGCCGGCAAGGCCGCGATGATCCTCGGCCTGTGCTTTATCTCCGAGGGCGCTATCCCGTTTGCCGCCAAAGACCCGCTGCGCGTAATCCCGGCCTGCATCGCCGGCGGCGCGTTGACCGGCGCTTTGTCGATGTACTTCGGCTGCGTGCTGGCGGCGCCCCATGGTGGGTTGTTCGTGCTGGTGATCCCGAATGCGATCAACCATGCGCTGTTGTATCTGCTGGCGATTGTGGCCGGCAGCCTGCTGACCGGGGTGGTGTACGCACTGATCAAGCGCCCGGAAGCAGTGGAACTGGCAGTCACCACCGCCAAAGTCTGACGCCATTCAAACTGTGTCTTTAGATGTGTCACATGGGCTTCATCCCACCATGCTTTAGTGCCCTTTTGATTCTCAAGAGGGCACTCGCATGAGCCACTTCGATCTCGGCCGTCGCCGTGTGATGCAAGTCGTCGGTGCCGGCCTGTTGCTGCCGGGCCTGGCGCCGGCAGTGATCGCGTCGGTCAAGGACCGGCCGCAACTCACCGATGGCGTGCAGTCCGGCGACCTGCTTGGCGACCGCGCGATGATTTGGAGCCGCAGCGACCGCCCGGCGCGCATGGTGGTGGAGTGGGACACCCGCAGCGTGTTCAGCAACCCGCGTCGCTTCGTCTCGCCGCTGGCCGACAAAGGCAGCGACTTTACCGCGCGCGTCGAACTCAGCGGACTGCCTGCCGACCAGGCGATTTTCTACCGTGTGCACTTCGAAGATGCCCAGACCGGTATCGCCAGCGAGCCCTGGTTCGGCCACCTGCGCAGCGTGCCGCAACAGCGCCGCGACATCCGTTTTGTCTGGAGTGGCGACACTGTCGGCCAAGGTTTCGGCATCAACCCCGACATCGGCGGCATGCGCATCTACGAAGCCATGCGCCTGCGCCTGCCGGACTTCTTTATTCACAGCGGCGACACCATCTATGCCGACGGCCCGGTGCCGGCGCAACTGCCCACCGAAGGCGGGCGCATCTGGCGCAACATCACCACCGAGGCCAAGAGCAAAGTCGCCGAAACCCTCGACGAATATCGCGGCAATTACCGCTACAACCTGATGGATGAAAACGTGCGCCGCTTCAATGCGCAGGTGCCGCAGATCTGGCAGTGGGACGACCACGAGGTGGTGAACAACTGGTCGCCGAGCAAGCAACTCGATGAGCGCTACCAGACCAAGGACATCAACACCCTGGTGGGCCGTGCGCGTCAGGCCTGGCTGGAATATTCCCCCATGCGCCGGCAAAGCGCCGACGGTGGCGGCCGCATTTATCGCAAGCTCAGCTACGGCCCGTTGCTGGATGTGTTCGTGCTCGACATGCGCAGCTATCGCGGGGGCAACGATGACAACCTGGGCGGCGAAAAACCCTTCCTTGGCCGCGAGCAGTTGGACTGGCTCAAGCGTGAACTCAAGGCCTCCAAGGCGCAGTGGAAGGTGATTGCCGCTGATATGCCGATTGGCCTTGGTGTGCCCGACGGTGAGGTCAGCCCCGGTGTGGCGCGTTGGGAGGCGATTGCCAACAACGACCCGGGCGCGCCGCAAGGGCGCGAGCTGGAAATTGCCGAGTTGCTGGGCTTTTTAAGGGCGCAACAGGTGCGCAACCACGTATGGCTGACGGCGGATGTGCATTACTGCGCGGCCCATCACTACCACCCGGATCGGGCGACGTTCCAGGATTTCGAGCCGTTCTGGGAGTTTGTCGCGGGCCCCCTGAATGCGGGGAGCTTCGGGCCCAATCCATTGGATAAAACCTTTGGCCCGCAGGTGGTGTTCGAGAAGGCCCCGCCGGCGCAGAACACCTCGCCGTTTGCCGGGTTTCAGTTTTTTGGCGAGGTGAATATTGATGGGCAGACGGCGGAGTTGACGGTGGTCCTGCGGGACTTGGATGGCGTCTCAGTATTTGAGCAAAAACTCCAACCGGTCTGACCTGAAATGCGGTCCAAATGTGGGAGGGGCTTGCTCCCACATTGGATCGCGTCAGTACACGTCTCTACGATAACGGCCTTGCTCAATCAATCGCTCCACCGTCTCACGTCCGAGGATGTCGTGCAGCACTTGATCCACGCCCGCGGCCATGCCCTGCAAACTGCCGCACACATAGATCGCCGCGCCATCGGCCAGCCATTTGCGCAATACATCCGCCGATTCACGCAGTCGGTCCTGTACGTAGATCTTTTCTGCCTGATCCCGCGAGAAGGCCAGGTCCAGCAAGGCCAGATCACCACTGGCCAGCCAGCTTTGCAGTTCGTCCTGGCACAGATAATCGTGGGCGATATTGCGTTCGCCGAACAACAGCCAGTTACGCTGTTGGCCGTCTGCAATACGCGCCTTGAGCAAGCTGCGCAGGCCGGCGAGGCCGGTGCCGTTGCCCAGCAGAATCAACGGCACCGGGGCGTCCGGCAGGTGGAAGCCGCTGTTGCGGCGCAGCCGCAGACTGATGCCCGAACCGATGGCCGCGTACTCGGTGAGCCAACCCGAACCCAGGCCCAGGCTGCCGTCGGGGTGGCGTTCCTGACGCACGATCAGTTCCAGTACGCCGTCGCTGGCAATCGAGGCAATCGAGTATTCGCGCATGCCCAGAGGCACCAGGGCATTCACCAGCGCCTGGGCGTGCAGGCCGACCAGATGAGTGCGGTTGTCCGGCAATTGGCGACTGGCCAGGGCCTGGTTGAGGGGTTGGGCCAGGCCGTCGATCAGCACATCGTCGTTGCCCGCCAGGCCCAGGCCTTCAAGGAAGTGCTCGATGGCCTGGGGGCCATTGCGCGGCAGCACTTCCACCAGGTCGCCGGCTTGCCAGGTGTGTGGCGAGGACGGGATCAGGCCCAACAGGTACACGGCCGAGCCGCTGCTGTTCGGGTTGAGCAGGCGGCGCTGGCTGAGTGTCCAGTGTTCGTATTGCGCGGCGGGCCATGCCGCCGCGGGCGCGTGGCCGGTCAGTTGCCCCAGCTGTTGTTGCCAGTGCAGCAGCGCGGCGGTGTCACCGCTGTCCACTTCCACCGGGGCGAACAACGGGTTGCCGCCCTGGTTGGTCAGCCAGAAATGCAGGCGCCGGGCAAAGCCGCAGAAGTGTTCGTACTGGCGGTCACCCAGGGCCAGTACCGAGTAGTTCAGGCTCTTGAGGGACAGGGTTTGGCCGAGCACGCTGCGCTCGAAACCACGGGCGCTGTCCGGGGCTTCGCCGTCGCCGAAGGTGCTCACCACAAACAGTGCATTGTGCGACTGACGCAGGTCGTCCTGGCTGACGCTACCCAGAGGCTGCACCTTCACCGGCAGGCCGGCCGCCTGCAATTGCCCGGCGGTCTGCCAGGCCAGTTGCTCGGCAAAGCCGCTCTGGCTGGCAAAACCGATCAGCCAGGCGGGCGCATCGCTGTGGTTGGCGGCCAGGCTTTGGCGGGCATCGCGCACCTGGCGTTTTTTGCGGCGACGGTCCAGGTACAGCAGCCAGCCGGTGATAAAGAACAGCGGCATCAGCACCGCGCTGAGCGTGAGAATGATGCGCCCGATCAGGCCGAAATAGCTGCCGGTGTGCAGGGCATAAATGCTGGTCAGCAACCGCGCCTTGAGGCTTTTGTTGGCGTACTGATCATGGGATTTGACCTCGCCGGTGGCCGGGTCGAGGTTGATCTGGTTCAGCGCGCGGTCGTGGGGCGAGTTTTGCAGCAGGTAATAAACGGTAGCGGGCTGGCCGGCAACCGCTGGCATGCGGATGTTGTAGGCGCTCAAGCCGGGACCGGCGTTGCTGTAGATGCTGCTCCAGATCGCATCGTAATTGGCGATCGGCGCCGGGCCCGCGGGCGCGGGGCCGCGCGTGCGTACCCGCTCGTTTTGCGGGGTGTCGGACAACAGTTTGGTCAGACCCTGGCTGTACCAGTCGTAGGACCAAGACAGCCCCGTCAACGCCGCCAGCAGATAGGCCAGCAGCACCAGGTGCCGAATACCGAATGCAGGTCCCAGTTGAAACTGCGACCTTTTTTCCGCCAGTCCAGGGTCAGCCATGCACGCCAGTTCGCGACCTGGCGCGGCCAGCGCAGGTACAAGCCAGAGAGACAGAAAAACACCAGGATCAGGGTGCAGGCGCCGGTGATCTGCCGACCGGTTTCGCCCATGGCGAGGAAGCGGTGCAACTGCAGGATAAAGCCGAAGACGTCCTGGCCAACCACCTCACCCCGGTAGTCGCCGGTGTAGGGGTCGAAGTAGCGCATCTGGCCTCGGCGCTCGCCTGGCGGCGGGGTGAAGGCCACGCGCGCCGCGAGGCCGCTGTCGCGTTCGACCCAGAGCATGGCCACGGTCTTGCCTTCGGTGGCTTCCAGTTTGCGCACCAGTTCGGCGGGCGGCAGCACGCCGGCTTCGCGCTTTTCTACGCTCAGTACGCTGGGGTTGAGCGCCCGCAGTATTTCATCCTGAAACGAGACCGCAGCCCCGGTGATCCCCATCAAGGCCAGTACCAGCCCGGCAGTGATGCCGAAGAACCAGTGCAACTGGAACAGGGTTTTCTTCAACACGTCTGACCGCCTCGTCTATCTGGATATGTAGGGCACGGCGCGCATTATGCCGTGGCTTGTCGAGAAACATTCTGTTTTACACAAAAAAGCCCCGCGCATCCGATGCGTGGGGCTGTTTGCCGCGTGGCGGTTTTGTTTAGAAGTGGAAACTGGTGGTCAACAACGCCGTGCGCCCGGCCGCCTGGTTGGCGAAGTGCGAACCGTAGGCCTTGTCGTAGTAGACCTTGTCGGTCAGGTTCTGCACGTTCAGTTGCAGGTCAACGTTCTTGGTCAGCTTGTAGCTGGCCATGGCGTCGTAGCGGGTATAGGACGGCACGTAAACGGTGTTGCCCACATCACCGTAAACGTCGTCGACATAGAACGCGCCGCCGCCGACAGTCAGCTTCGAGGTGATGTCGTAGGTGGTCCACAGGCTGAAGCTGTTCTTCGGCGTGTTGGGCATTTGGTTGCCCTCGTTGGACCCGGCGCTGATCACCCCGTTGCGACCGTTACGGCCGGCCTTGACCAGCTCACTGTCCAGATAGCTGTAGCCGGCGAACACTTGCCATTGATCGGTGATTTTGCCGCTGGCGGACAGTTCCACGCCGTCGACCTGCGATTCACCGGCGTTCTGGTAGGTGAGGGCGTCGACCAGGATGCGCGTGTTTTTCTTCTCGGTACGGAACACCGCAGCAGTGAGCGACAGGCGATCGTGGAACAGGTCCCACTTGGTGCCCAGTTCGTAGTTGACGGTTTCTTCCGGCTGCAGGTCGCTCGATGCGGCGCCCGCCGACAGCGGATTACCGTCGGCGCCTTCACCCACCAGGCCACCGGCCGGCGACGCCGAGGTGGCGTAGGAGGCATAGATGCTGGCGTTCTCCACAGGCTTCCAGACCAGGCCGGCCTGCCAGTTGAAGAACTGGCTGTCGTCCTTGATTTTGCTGCGCCCGGTGGCGGCGTTGGTGTTGGCCTCGGTGTCGAAGGTGTCGTAGCGCAGGCCGACGTTGAGCAGCCATTTCGGGTCCAGCTCGATGGTGTCGAACACATAGGCGGCGCGGCTGGTGGCCTTGGTGTTGGTGCCGTTGTAGTTGCGCGCGATGCTGCCGGCCCAGGCGTCATCCGGGTTCGGGTTGCTCAGCGAGGTGCACTGGCCGCCGCGACCGCCGCCGGCCACGGTGCAGACCGGGTTGGCGTTCGGGCTCACGGTGTAGCTGCTGACGCGGGTTTCTTCACCGGTGAATTCCAGGCCGGTGGAGTAGCTGTGCTTGAAGCCCAGGGCCTGGAAGCTGCCGAACAGGTCGGTCTGGTTGGTGGTGGTCGTGGTGGTGGACACGCGGGTGTTGGCGCGGCGCCACACGGTGCCGAAGCGGTTGACGTTGAACTTGCTGTCATCCGGCTGAGTGAGCACGTAGTCCTGGCCGGTGCTGCCGTGGCGCAGGGTGTTTTTCAGGGTCATGTTGTCGTTCAGGTCGTGCTCGACAGAGACGGTGCTGATGTCGGCGCGGGTCTTGCGGAAGTCACGATCCTTGAGGCCGTAGAAGTTGTTGCTGTCACCGCCGTCGGTGGGTTTGTCGTGCACGTGGGCGGTGGCGGTCGCCGAACCGTAACCGTAGGGAATGCCCGAGTCCGGCAGGTCGTTGCTTTCCACGTGGTAGTAACTGAGGTTGACGCGGGTCGGGGTACCCAGGCCGAAGGTCAGCGATGGGGCCACGCCCCAGCGGTCGTAGTTCACCGCATCGCGGCCGGCGACGTTCTGCTCGTGGCTCATCAGGTTCAGGCGGAACGCGGCGCTGTCGTCGAGGAACTGGCGGTTCACGTCGAGTACGTAGCGGCGGGTCTGGTCGGAGCCGTAGGTGAAGCCACCGTTGGTGAAGTCCCGCGCCTGTGGGGTCTTGCTCACCAGGTTGAGGCTGCCACCGGCCGAGCCACGACCGCCGAACGAGGAGTTCGGGCCTTTGCTGACTTCAATCGATTCGATGTCGAAGATTTCACGGCTCTGGCCGCCGGTGTCGCGCACGCCGTCCAGGTAAGTGTCGCCCTGGGCGTCAAACCCACGGATGAACGGACGATCGCCCTGCGGGTTACCGCCTTCACCGGCGCCAAAAGTGATGCCTGGCACGGTGCGCAAGGCATCCTGCAACGAGGTGGCGGCGGTGTCCTTGAGCACTTGTTGTGGCACCACGGTGACCGAGCGCGGAGTGTCCACCAGTGGCGCGGTGTACTTCTGCGATGAAGCTTTTTCGACCTGGTAGGAGGTGTTGTCCTGTTCTTCCCCGGTGATGCTGGTGGCCCCCAGGGAGATGCTGTTGCGCTGGCCTTTCTGCTCGGTGTCTTCGGCTGCCTGCACCATGTGGGCGGCGGAGCTGGCACCGATGGCAACGCCGATGGCCGAGGCCAGCAAGCGTGGTGAACCGGCCGTTGTTTTTAGCGTAGTGCGCGACATGACGTGTCCTTTCCCCAAGGATGTGAGGCCGCGGAATATAGGGTGAACAAGACTTCATATCAATTGCGATACATTGCTAATTGCATTGAATTTACATTCTTTACACTTCTGCGTTACGGTTTTTAGCCTCTCATTCGTCCTGCACGTTTTACATGGCGGATAAGAATCAATACCATTGGCGCCTTCTTGTTTTCAGGTGTTGCCCTCATGTTGCTGCATATTCCCGGCCTGTTCTCTCGCGAGGAAGTGCAGCGTATCCGCCAGGCCCTGGAAGACGCCGATTGGGCCGACGGCAAAATCACCGCCGGGCACCAATCCGCCAAAGCCAAACACAACCTGCAATTGCCCGAAGGCCACCCGTTGGCCAAGGAAATCGGCGCGGCGATGCTTGAACGCTTGTGGCAAAACCCGTTGTTTATGTCGGCGGCGTTACCGCACAAGGTGTTTCCGCCGCTGCTCAACTGCTACACCGCAGGCGGCAGTTTCGACTTCCATATCGACAACGCGGTGCGCCAGCCCAAAGGCAGTCACGAGCGCGTGCGCACCGACCTTTCATCCACGTTGTTCTTCAGCGATCCCGACGAATACGACGGCGGCGAATTGGAGATCCAGGACACCTTCGGCCTTCAACGCGTCAAATTGCCCGCCGGCGACATGGTGCTGTACCCCGGCTCCAGCCTGCACAAAGTCAACGCCGTGACCCGTGGCGCGCGCTACGCTTCGTTCTTCTGGACCCAAAGCCTGGTGCGCGAAGACAGCCAGCGTACCCTGCTGTTCGAGATGGACGGCGCGATCCGGCAACTGACCGCGGATGTACCCGACCACCCCGCGTTGATCCAGCTCACCGGCACTTACCACAACCTGTTGCGTCGCTGGGTCGAGGTCTGAGATGGGCTTTTTGTTACGCCGCCAGGAAGTGCTCAATGTCGAACAATTGCAGAACATGCTCGACGACGCGCCGGTGCGCGCCGCCCAAGCGATCCTGATCGCGGCCAAGGAAGGCGTGGTGGATGCCCAGGCCCTGCTCGGGCAAATCCTGCTGGAAGGGCGCGGCATTGCCCGCGATGAAGCGCTGGCGTTGCGCTGGTTCCGCATCGCGGCGCAGGGCGGTCATCTGATGGCGCACAATATGGCCGGGCGTTGCCTGGAGCATGGCTGGGGCTGCCCGGCGGATGCGGCCGCGGCGGCGCAGCAATACCGTCTGGCCGCCGAGGCGGGGCTGGATTGGGGGCAATACAACTACGCAAACCTGCTGGCGACCGGTCGCGGTGTTGCTGAGGATCAGCCGCAAGCATTGACCTTCTATCGCCGGGCGGCGGAGCAGGGCCACGCCAAGTCGATGAACCTGCTGGGGCGCTACCTGGAAGACGGTCAGTATTGCCCGAGGGACCCGCAGGCCGCCGTGGACTGGTATCGCCGCTCAGCCGAAGGCGGGGATTTCCGTGGGCAGTTCAGTTATGCGGCGGTGCTGGCGGATAGAGGCCAGGTCGAGACGGCGCTGGAGTGGCTGCACAAAGCGCTTGTCGGCGGCAATCTGAAGTTTTTGCGGGTGGCATACGCAGCCCTTTTAAATGCCAAACAACCCGAAATAAAAGCTTTGGCGAAAGAGTTTGCGCAGCGCCTGGCTCAATTAAACGATGAGCGGCAAGGTGTCGAGGTTGCTGCTCAAACCTAAATCACTATGATTAGGGCTGATTCAATTTTAATCACTAGTTTCGCAGTATCGCGAAGAGAGCATTTATGGGCGCCGACACTAAAGTTCTGACAGCTCATGTCCCCACGGCACTTGCGCAAAAAGTGGATCAGATGGCGGCGCGAATGGATCGTTCGCGTGGTTGGATCGTCAAGCAAGCGCTCGCCGATTGGGTCGATCTTGAGGAGGAGCGCAGCCGACTTACGCGGGAGGCCATGGCCGATGTTGATGCCGGCCGCGTAATTGACCAACGTTCGGTTCAGGCCTGGGCGGACAGCTTAAGCACCGATTCCCCGCTTCCGGTACCACTCTGATGGAGTTGAAGTGGACGAGTAGGGCCTTATCGGACCTGGCTCGACTTTTCGACTTCCTAGCCGTAGTAAATCGCCAAGCGGCTGCATGCACGGTGCAGTCGCTTTCTCAGGCGCCTATCAGCTTGTTGAGCAACCCTCGCATCGGTGAACGAGTTGAAGAGTTTGAGCCGCGAGACGTAAGACGGCTGTTGGTTGGGAGTTACGAGATGCGGTACGAGATTCAAGAATCAACCGTCTATATTTTGCGTTTATGGCATGTCCGTGAAGACCGCTGACTTTGCAGGCGGGCATAAAAAAACCCATGACACGTCATGGGTTTTTCTTGCAGCTTAAAACTTGCTGCTGTTAAACATAAAACGACTTCAACGGTGGAAAGCCATTGAACTCAACCGCGCTGTAGCTGGTGGTGTACGCGCCGGTCGACAGCCAGTACAGACGATCACCGATCGCCAGGTTCAGCGGCAGGCCGTACTTGTAGTTTTCGTACATGATGTCGGCGCTGTCGCAGGTTGGGCCGGCGATGACCACTTCTTCCATCTCGCCTTTCTTCTCGGTCCAGATCGGAAACTTGATGGCTTCGTCCATGGTTTCGATCAGGCCGGAGAACTTGCCCACGTCCGTGTACACCCAACGCTCGACGGCGGTGCGGGATTTACGCGCCACCAGCACCACTTCGCTGACCAGGATGCCGGCGTTGGCGATCAACGAACGGCCCGGTTCCAGGATGATTTCCGGCAGGTCGTCGCCGAAGTCTTCCTTGAGGAAACGGATGATCTCTTCGGCGTAGGTTTCCAGGCTGTTGGTGCGGGTGATGTAGTTGGCCGGGAAGCCGCCACCCATGTTGATCAGCTTCAGATGGATGCCGTCTTCTTCCTTCAGGCGTTCGAAGATCACTTTGACCTTGGCGATCGCTGCGTCCCACACGCTGATGTCGCGCTGTTGCGAACCGACGTGGAACGAGATGCCGTACGGCACCAGGCCCAGGTCGCGGGCGAGGATCAGCAGGTCCATGGCCATGTCGGTCTGGCAGCCGAATTTGCGCGACAAAGGCCAGTCAGCCGTGGTCGAGCCTTCGGTGAGGATACGCACATAGATTTTCGAACCCGGCGCGCCTTGGCGATGTTGCGCAGGTCGGCTTCGGAGTCGGTGGAAAACAGGCGCACGCCCTTCTCGTAGAAGTAGCGGATGTCTTTGGATTTCTTGATGGTGTTGCCGTAGCTGATACGGTCGGCGCTGACGCCACGGTCCATGACCTTGTCCAGCTCGTAGATCGAGGCGATGTCGAAGCTCGAGCCTTTGTCCTTGAGCAGGTCGATGATCTCGACGGCCGGGTTGGCCTTGACCGCGTAATACACCTTGGCGAATTCGAAACCGGCGCGCAGGTCGTCGTAGGCCTGGCTGATCATCGCGGTGTCGATCACCACGAACGGGGTTTCTTGCTTGTCGGCAAACGCCTTCATTTTGTCAAAAGTGGCGCGTGCGAAATAGTCTTCGACGTTGATCGACATGCTGGGAACTCCTAAGGGCAAACTGAAATTAGCAATGGGTGCAAATGAACGTCCTCCGTATCCCCACTTTGGTTCGCCTACTTCCCAAGGCATGTCGCCGAAAGCAAAAAGGCCATGGGAATTACCGCTTCCCTTGGCCTTGCTGTCTCGTCGTCAGTACTTGAGCCGGATGGATCGTTTCCAGCATGGACGTTCGGCGCGAACTTTAGGGCTTGATGGGCGTGGGATCAACTAAAAATGTCGCGTTTCTGCACGCGTTCGTCGCGCGATGGCGTGCAGCTACTTATGTAACCGACCGGTGTGACGGAATGATGTTCCCCCGATGGGGAAAATCGACGGTATTTCCCTGACACTCTGGAGGGCAAATGTGGGAGGGGGCTTGCCCCCGATGGCGGTGTGTCAGCCACATCATCAGTCACTGATCCACTGCTATCGGGGGCAAGCCCCTCCCACATTTTGAACGGCGTTGTGTCAGTTCAGGTCAGGCCAGGGCCGTCTCGGCAGGCGAAACAATACTGGTCTTACCCCCACGCGACTTACCGGAACTCAGGTACTCGGCAATCGACTCCTGGGTCACCTCACCCAAAAACACCCGCTCGGCATCCATCACCGGCAGCCACGAACGGTTGAACTCGTACATGCGCGACAGCAGGATGCGCAAGTGCTCGTCATACGCCGCCGTGGCGTTGAATTCGCGCAGGTACTGGCCGCACGTACCGGTCTGACGGTGCAGGTCGCGACGGCGCACATAGCCCAGTGCCTTGTTCTTGGCACAGGTGACCACCACGTAGCGACGGTCATGTTCGTCCATCAGCTCCAGGGCGTCGGCCACCGGGGTTTCCGGGCTCACCGACGGGGCGTTGTCCGCCGCGTCTTCGGCCTTCACCAGCAGCAGGCGCTTGAGGGTGCTGTCCTGGCCCACGAAGTTGCTGACGAACTCGTCGGCCGGGTGGGCCAGCAGCGTGTCCGGGTGGTCGATCTGCAGCAGCTTGCCGGCGCGGAAGATCGCGATCTTGTCACCCAGCTTGATCGCTTCGTCGATGTCATGGCTGACCATGATCACGGTCTTGTTCAGCGCGCGTTGCATCTCGAAGAATTCGTTCTGGATCATCTCGCGGTTGATCGGGTCGACCGCACCGAACGGCTCATCCATCAGCAACAACGGCGCGTCGGCCGCCAGCGCGCGGATCACACCGATGCGCTGTTGCTGGCCGCCGGACAATTCACGCGGGTAGCGGTGCAGATACTGCTTGGGTTCCAGCTTGATCATGCTCATCAACTCGCGGGCGCGGTCATGGCATTTCTGTTTGTCCCAGCCGAGCAGCTTGGGCACGACCACGATGTTTTCCTCGATGGTCATGTTGGGAAACAGGCCGATCTGCTGGATCACGTAGCCGATGTTGCGACGCAGGGTCACTTCATCCAGGTCGGTGGTGTCTTCGCCATTGATCAGGATCTTGCCCGAAGTCGGCTTGATCAGGCGGTTGATCATCTTCAGCGTGGTGCTCTTGCCGCAGCCCGAGGGCCCCAGGAATACGCAAATCTCGCCTTCGTTGACGGTCAGGCTGACATCGTTGACGGCCGTGACGGTCTTGCCGTTGCTTTGAAAGGTCTTGGACAGATTTTGAAGTTCGATCATTTGAGCAGTCCTTTTGGAGTCAGCGAGCGTTGCAGCCATTGCAGAAGCAGGTCGGCGAAGATGGCCAGGAGACTGACCAGCACGGCGCCGACGATCAGCATCGACATGTCGCTGCGGCTGATGGAGGCCAGAATCAGTACACCCAGGCCACCGGCGCCGATGGTGGCGGCGATGGTCATGACACCAATGTTCATCACCACGGCGGTGCGCACGCCGGCGAGGATCACCGGCACCGCAATCGGCAGTTCGACCATGCGCAGGCGCTGGCCGAAGGTCATGCCGATGCCTTTGGCGGCTTCGCGAATGCCCGGCTCCACGCCGGTCAGGGCCAGGTAGGTGTTACGCATGATGGGTAGCAGGGAGTAGAGGAACACGGCGGTAATCGCCGGCATCGGCCCCAGGCCCTGGCCGAACTTGGAGTAGAACGGCAGCAGCAGGCCGAACAGGGCGATGGATGGCACGGTCAGCAATACGGTGGCGCTGGCCTGCAACGGGCCGGCCAGGGTCGGGTAGCGCGTCATCAGGATGCCCAGGGGCACACCGATAAAAATCGCGAGAATCACCGCGATGCCGACCAGGGTGATGTGCTGCCAGGTCAGGTGCAGGACTTGGGCCCAATCAAGATGGGAAAAGGCGTTCAGGAATTCCATGTCTTCTCCTCTTTAATGGATGGGGTGTTGGCGCAGGAAATCGGCGGCCACCGCGGACGGGCTTTCATGGTCGACGTCGACCCGTGCATTCAGCTGGCGCATGGTTTCGTCGTCGAACAGGTCCGCCAGTGGCTTGAGCTCGGCGGCGAGTTGCGGGTGCTGGTCGAGGTATTCCTGGCGGATAACAGGCGCGGCGGTGTAGTCCGGGAAGTAGCGCTTGTCGTCTTCCAGCAGCTTCAACTTGAACGCGTTCAGGCGCCCGTCGGTGGTGTAGACCAGGCCGGCAAACACTTGGCCGTTACGCAGTGCGGTGTAGACCAGGCCTGCGTCCATCTGCCGGGTGTTCTTGCGGGTGAGGTTCATGTCGTACAGCTTGACCATGCCGGCCAGACCGTCGGAGCGGTTGGCGAACTCGGTGTCCAGGGCCACCAGGCGGTGCTCTTTGGTGTCTTGCGCCATGGCGTTGGTGAGGTCGCTGATGCTGTTGATCTTGGGGTGTTCCTTGGCCACTTTCTCCGGCAGCGCCAGGGCGTAGGTGTTGCTGAAGTGCGACGGCGACAGCCAGACCAGGCCTTTTTTCGCGTCGAGTTCTTTCACCCGTGCGTAGGACTGTGCGCTGTCGAGCTTCTCGTCGATGTGGTTGTAGGCGACCAGCGACACCCCGGTGTATTCCCAGAGCAGATCCAGCTGCCCGCTTTCCTGGGCACTGCGCGCCAGGTTGCTGCCCAGTCCGCCGGTCACACGGGTGTCGTAACCCTTGGTGCGCAGGTACTGGGAAGTGATTTCGGCGAGCAGGGTCTGTTCGGTGAACACCCGGGCGCCGATGCGAATTACCGGTTTCTCGGCGGCTTGCGCAATGCCTGCAAACAGCAGGACGCAGCCTAATATCAAGCTTAGTTTTTTCATGTGAATTCCTTTACCCAGCCTTAAGACGCACGCAACCCGCGTTCCAGCCAGAGGCGGCTGGCCATGGTCACCAGACCGTCGAGCAGCAAGGCCAGCAGCGCGGTGCACGCGGCGCCAAGCAGCAATTGCGGCTGATTGTTCAGGGCGATGCCGGGGAAGATCAGGCTGCCCAGGCTGTTGGCGCCGATCAGAAAGGCGAGCGGTGCGGTGCCGACGTTGATCGCCAGGGCCACGCGCACACCGCCGATGATGATCGGCACGGCGTTGGGCAATTCCACGCGAAACAACACCTGGCGCGGGGTCATGCCGATGCCGGTGGCGGCTTCCTTGAGGGAACCCTGTACGTTTTTCAGGCCTTCGTAGGTGTTGCGCACGATGGGCAGCAGGGAGGCGAGGAACAGCGCAAAGATCGCCGGGCCACTGCCGATGCCGAGGACGCCGAGGGCGATGGCCAGTACGGCCAGGGGCGGGACGGTGTTGCCGATGTTGAAGATCTGCATGAAGCGTTCTGCGCGCCCGACCCAATTTGGTCGGCTGAGCAGGATACCGGCGGGGATGCCCACAATCAGGGCGGCCAGCATGGAGACTAAAACAAGGATCAGATGAGCTTGCAGGTAAAACAACAAATCGTCGCGGTACATCTCGATCGTGTTGATGCCGATCCAGTGGACCAGCAGGGCCAGGAGCGCGACGACAACCGCGCCTCCTATCAGCCCTTTGCCATAGCGAATAGCCACAGGCGGACTCCTTTTTTCTTTTGTCGGCGAACACATTTGCGCGTGGCATGCCATTGCTGGCTGTCAGCGAAATGTGGTCGCGAAATGCAGCTCGCCAATACCGTCAAAAGCGGCATGAGTTCGAGCCATAAGCGCTGCCCCGTCAGGCTAACTTGCTGATTTTTCAGCCCCTGATACGCGTGCGTTGGCAGGGGAGTGGACGTCTCCACCTTTTAAAAGGTTCCACACTTGGCCTTATTTAGCCACCCCCAACCGGGCGAATGGTGGTCCGGTGCGCCCGGTTTGCGCTATACTCGCCGCCCTTTTTTGACTCACCTGCCAGGCGATTTCCCATGACCCACCAGGCCGCCGAAGTCGCGAAACGCCGCACTTTCGCCATTATTTCCCACCCCGATGCCGGTAAGACCACCATCACCGAGAAGCTGTTGCTGATGGGCAAGGCGATCGCGGTGGCCGGCACGGTGAAATCCCGCAAATCCGACCGTCATGCCACCTCCGACTGGATGGAAATGGAAAAACAACGGGGTATTTCCATTACCACGTCGGTCATGCAGTTCCCGTATCGCGACCACATGGTCAACCTGCTCGACACCCCAGGCCACGAAGACTTCTCCGAAGACACCTACCGCACCCTCACCGCGGTGGACTCGGCCCTGATGGTTCTCGACGGCGGTAAAGGCGTCGAGCCACGTACCATCGCGCTGATGGACGTGTGCCGCCTGCGTGACACGCCCATCGTCAGCTTCATCAACAAACTCGACCGCGACATTCGCGACCCTATCGAACTGCTGGATGAAATCGAAGCGGTCCTGAAGATCAAGGCCGCGCCGATCACCTGGCCGATTGGTTGCTATCGCGACTTCAAGGGCGTGTACCACCTGGCCGACGACTACATCATTGTCTACACCGCCGGCCACGGCCACGAACGCACCGATGTGAAAATCATCGAGAAACTCGACTCGGATGAAGCCCGCGCTCACCTGGGTGACGAGTACGACCGCTTCGTCGACCAGCTGGAACTGGTGCAGGGCGCCTGCCATGAATTCAACCAGCAGGAATTCCTCGACGGTCAACTGACTCCGGTGTTCTTCGGGACGGCCCTGGGCAACTTCGGTGTCGACCATGTGCTCGACGCCGTTGTGGACTGGGCGCCGAAACCCCTGGCTCGGGTCGCCAACGAACGCACCGTGGAACCGGTGGAGGAGAAGTTCTCGGGCTTTATCTTCAAGATCCAGGCGAACATGGACCCCAAGCACCGCGACCGAATCGCGTTCATGCGCATCTGCTCGGGCAAATACGAAAAAGGCATGAAGATGCGCCACGTGCGCACCGGCAAGGACGTGCGCATCGGCGACGCCCTGACGTTCTTCTCGTCCGAGCGTGAGCAACTGGAAGAGGCGTTTGCCGGCGACATCATCGGTCTGCATAACCACGGCACCATCCAGATCGGTGACACCTTCACCGAAGGCGAAGTGCTGGGCTTCACCGGTATCCCGCACTTCGCCCCGGAACTGTTCCGCCGCGTACGCCTGCGCGACCCGCTCAAGTCCAAGCAACTGCGCCAGGGCTTGCAGCAGTTGGCGGAAGAGGGCGCCACCCAGGTGTTCTTCCCCGAGCGCAGCAACGACATCATCCTCGGCGCCGTCGGTGTGCTGCAGTTCGACGTGGTCGCCAGCCGCCTGAAAGAGGAATACAAGGTCGAATGCTCCTACGAGCCGATCACCGTGTATTCCGCGCGCTGGATCGAGTGCAGCGATAAGAAGAAGCTGGAGGAGTTCTCCAACAAGGCTGTGGAAAACCTGGCAGTGGACGGCGGCGGTCACCTGACCTACCTGGCGCCGACGCGGGTGAACCTGGCGTTGATGGAAGAGCGCTGGCCGGATGTGAAATTCCGCGCGACCCGCGAGCACCATTAAGGTCTGAGCGGTACAGAGAAGGGCGAAGCGATAAGGGCTTCGCCCTTTTTTTGGGCGTGAATTTCACCTCAAGGAGCCGTTCCCTGGTCAGGTTCAACACTCGAGTTCGGGTGTGGGTTTGGTTTTTTTGCAAACCACCACAGCGTTACGGCCCCAAGCAGGGTTGTCAGCACGGCCAGTATCAGGATCACCCGCTGCGTGCCCAAAGGCGCTGCCAGCAAGGCCACCAGTAAACCGGCCAAAGGCTGCGACAGGTTGTTCAGCAACGTCATCACGCCCACGGTCTTGCCGAAGTCTTGAGGCGGAATCACCCGCTGCCGAATCGTACGCATGTAGACGTTGAACATTTTATCGAAGCCAACGATCAACAAAAAACCGAGCCCATAGCCGATCAAATTCGGGCTCAGGGCGCTGATGAATGCGCCGATGGCAATCAGTGAATAACCAACGCAACCCAATACCCGCAGCGGCAGCTCCACCCGAGCGAGAAAAAACAGGATCAGGATGGTTGTCACGGCACCGGCCGCTTGCAGTCCTGCATAAGCATCCTTGTCGGCGCTGTACTGGCCGATCACCATGGCCGCCGAAGTGGCCAGGGTTACGCCGACGATCAGATTGACGCCGACCGCCAGAGCGATGATTTTTTTCAACTGCGCCAAATCACGGATATGCGCGAAAGCGATACGCAAGGGCTGCAGCCAGAGGTCCTGATGCTGCTCGAACACCGGTAGCGTCATACGGCTGAGGCGCTGCCACGCCAGCATGCTCAGGTCTGCCAGCAGGAACAGCCCGGCGACCCAGAGCACCACCCAATGCCAGGCCCACACCTCCAGCATCAGCGCCGCCACCAGAGGGCCGAGGACCAATCCGGTCTGGTCGGCGATCTGGGAGTAGGACAGGGTCTTGGTGTAACTGTAATGCTCGAAGACAGTCGGCATCAGCACTTCGCGAGCCATGATGCCTTGCGTGGTCAGCACCCCGCACACGGCTGACAGCACCACCAACCAGGCGATGCCCCCCACTGCTGCGTAGCACGCCATCGCCAGCACACATAGCAATGCCCGATAGATCTGGCTGATATGCAGGATCCTGATCGGCGAGTACTTGTCGCACAGCGCGCCGCACAACGGAAACGCGAGAAACCGCGGCAGCGATTCAACGAAAAACGCCAGCCCGGCCCACGAGGCGCTGTTGGTGGTCTGGAACACCACCAGCGGAACCATGAACAACAAGATTTGATCCGCCAGCCTCGAGAGAAACAGCGAGGTGAAAAAGGCGAGGTAGTCCTTACGCATAAAGACCTCCTTCAAATAGATCTGTTTATTTAGGTGAAGACAGCGAGACCGCCCATAAAAGAAAGCCCCTCCCGCCAGGCTGATGCGCAACCTGACGGGAAGGGCTGTAGAACACTGTAAAACTTCCATGTAATGCCCGTAGCAGCTGTCGAGCTTTAGCGAGGCAACTGCTACGAGGCGGGGTGTCAGGCCACGAACTGCTCCGCGTAGTGGCAAGCCACCTGACGGTTATCCAGCGCCCGCAGTTGCGGCTCCTCGGTACTGCAGCGTGCCGTCGCGTACGGGCAGCGTTTGTGGAACGCACAGCCAGGCGGCGGGTTCAGGGGGTTGGGCAACTCGCCGACGATTTTGATCTTCGGTTTATTCGGATCCGGGTGGATGGTCGGGGTGGCCGACAGCAACGCCTGGGTGTAGGGGTGCAGCGGACGCGCGTAGATGTCTTGCTTGGGGCCCACTTCCACCGGGCGGCCGAGGTACATCACCATCACGTCGTCGGCAACGTGCTGCACCACCGCCAGGTTATGGGAGATGAACACGTAGGCAGTGTTGAATTCCTGCTGCAAATCCATGAACAGGTTGAGTACCTGGGCCTGGATCGACACGTCCAGCGCCGAGGTCGGTTCGTCCGCCACCAGCACTTTCGGTTGCAGCATCATGGCGCGGGCCAGGGCGATACGCTGGCGCTGCCCCCCGGAAAACATGTGCGGGTAGCGCTGATAGTGCTCGGGGCGCAGGCCCACCTGTTTCATCATCGCCTGCACTTTCTCACGGCGCTCGGCGGCGGACAGGTTGGTGTTGATCAGCAGCGGTTCGCCCAACTGATCACCGACCTTCTGGCGCGGGTTCAACGAGGCATACGGGCTCTGGAACACCATCTGCACGTCTTTGCGCAATTGCTTGCGCTGGGCCTTGTCGGCACCGGCGACTTCCTGGCCAGCGATTTTCAGTGAGCCCGACGACGGTTCTTCAATCAGCGTCAGCGCACGGGCCAGGGTGGATTTGCCGCAACCCGACTCGCCCACAACGGCGAGGGTCTTGCCGGCTTCCAGTTCAAATGACACACCATTGAGCGCGCGTACCAGCGCATGGCCCTTGAACAGGCCACGGGACACTTCGTAGTGACGGGTCAGGTCGCGGGCGGTAAGAACGACGGCCATTACGCCACCTCCTGGTTCAAGGGGTAGAAGCAGCGCGCAAGGCTGTTGGATTTAGGGTCGAGACCCGGACGGCTCTGACGGCAGTTTTCCTGCACGTACGGGCAACGCGGCGACAGCAGGCAGCCCTGCGGGCGGTCATAACGGCCGGGCACGATGCCGGGCAACGTGGCCAGGCGCGTGGCGCCCAGGCTGTGCTCCGGAATCGCCTTGAGCAACGCTTCGCTGTAGGGGTGGGCCGGAATGTCGAACAGCTGCGGCACCTGGCCGACTTCCACGGCTTGGCCGGCGTACATCACGCACACGCGCTGGGCGGTTTCCGCGACGACGGCAAGGTCGTGGGTGATCAGCACCAGGCCCATGTTCTGCTCTTTTTGCAGGGCCAGCAGCAGGTCCATGATCTGCGCTTGAATCGTCACGTCCAACGCGGTGGTCGGTTCATCGGCGATCAGCAGTTTCGGCTCGCCGGCAATGGCCATGGCGATTGCCACGCGCTGGCTCATACCGCCGGACAGTTGGTGCGGGTAGGCGTCCATACGGCTGGCGGCGCCCGGGATCTCGACTTTTTCCAACAGTTCGATGGCGCGCTTGCGCGCTTGCTTGCCGGACATTTTCAGGTGCAGGCGCAGCACTTCTTCAATCTGGAACCCCACGGTGTAGCTGGGGTTCAGCGCGGTCATCGGGTCCTGGAACACCATCGCCAGGTCTTTGCCGACGATCTGGCGGCGCTGGCGGTTGCTCAGCTTGAGCATGTCCTTGCCGTCGAAGGTCAGCGCGTCGGCGGTGACGATGCCGGGGTGCTCGATCAGGCCCATCAGCGCCATCATGGTCACGGATTTACCCGAACCCGACTCGCCAACGATGGCCAGGACTTCGCCTTTGTCGACAGAAATGTCGAGGCCATCGACCACCGGCACGGCGGTCTTGTCGCCGAAGCGCACATTGAGATTCTTGATTTCTAACAGTGACATGGGAATCTCCTCAGGCGGCGTTCTTGAGTTTCGGGTCCAGCGCATCGCGCAGGCCGTCACCCATCAAGTTGATTGCCAGCACGCTGAGCAAAATGGTCAGACCCGGCAGGCTCACGACCCACCAGGCGCGTTCGATGTAGTCACGGGCCGAAGCCAGCATGGTGCCCCACTCAGGCGTCGGCGGTTGTACGCCAAGGCCAAGGAAGCCCAGCGCCGCGGCGTCGAGGATCGCCGAGGAGAAGCTCAGGGTCGCCTGTACGATCAGCGGCGCCATGCAGTTGGGCAGCACGGTGACGAACATCAGGCGCGGCAGGCCGGCACCGGCCAGGCGTGCGGCGGTCACGTAGTCGCGGTTCAGTTCGCCCATCACCGCGGCACGGGTCAGGCGCACGTAGGACGGCAGCGACACGATCGCGATGGCGATCACGGTATTGATCAGGCCAGGGCCGAGGATCGCGACAATGGCAACGGCCAGCAGCAGCGACGGCAGGGCCAGCATGATGTCCATCAGACGCATGATGGTCGGGCCGAGCAAGCGCGGGAAGAACCCGGCGAACAGGCCCAGCAGGATGCCCGGGATCAGCGACATCACCACCGACGACAAACCGATCAGCAACGACAGGCGCGAACCCTGGATCAGGCGCGAGAGCAGGTCACGCCCCAGTTCGTCGGTGCCAAGCAGGAACTGGATCTGCCCGCCTTCGAGCCACGACGGCGGCGTGAGCAGGAAGTCGCGGTATTGCTCGCTGGGGTTATGCGCGCCACCCAGGGCGCAAAGATCGCGCAGAACACGATCAGCAACATGAACAGCAGGCCGGCGACCGCGCCTTTGTTCTTGGAGAAGGCTTGCCAGAATTCTTTGTACGGGGACGGGTACAGCAGGCTTTGATCGACTGCCGACGCTTGTGTAGGTGTGGTCATGGTCATGATCTCAGCGCTGGTGACGGATGCGTGGGTTGGCGAAGCCGTAGAGGATATCCACCACGAAGTTCACCAGGATCACCAGGCAGGCGATCAGCAGAATGCCGTTTTGCACCACCGGGTAGTCCCGCGCGCCGATGGCTTCGATCAGCCATTTGCCGATGCCGGGCCACGAGAAGATGGTTTCGGTGAGTACCGCACCGGCCAACAGGGTGCCGACTTGCAGACCGACCACGGTGAGCACCGGGATCAGCGCGTTGCGCAGGCCGTGTACGAACACCACGCGGGCCGGCGACAGGCCCTTGGCCTTGGCGGTGCGGATGTAGTCTTCGCGCAGCACTTCGAGCATCGATGAACGGGTCATCCGTGCGATCACCGCCAGCGGAATGGTGCCGAGCACGATGGCCGGCAGGATCAAGTGGTGCAGCGCGTCCCAGAACGCGTCCGGCTCGTCAGCCAGCAGCGTGTCGATGAGCATGAAGCCGGTGCGCGGCTCGATGTCGTAGAGCAGGTCGATACGCCCGGAAACCGGGGTCCAGCCCAGGCTGACCGAGAAGAACATGATCAGGATCAGGCCCCACCAGAAGATCGGCATCGAATAGCCCGCCAGGGAGATGCCCATCACCCCATGGTCGAACAGGGATCCTCGCTTCAAGGCCGCGATCACCCCGGCCAACAGGCCCAGGATACCGGCGAACAACAGGGCGGCTATGGACAGTTCCAGGGTCGCGGGGAAGAGGGCGGTGAACTCGGTCCACACGCTGGTGCGGGTACGCAGCGATTCGCCAAGGTCGCCCTGGGCGAGCTTGCCGACATAGTCCAGGTACTGCGCATACAACGGCTTGTTAAGGCCAAGGCGTTCCATTGCCTGTGCGTGCATCTCGGGGTCGACGCGCCGCTCGCCCATCATGACTTCGACGGGGTCGCCAGGGATCATGCGTATCAACGCAAACGTGAGCAACGTGATGCCGAAGAACGTGGGGATCAATAACCCCAGTCGGCGGGCAATAAAACTAAACATCTTGGTGTGTACCTCAATCAGCCGGTTAGGCAGGTCCGGCACCGTCCTGGTGGGCGGTGCCGCGCGTTTCTCTTATTTACTTCACCTGGGTAGTGGCGAAGTTATTGGTGGTCAGAGGGCTTTGGGTATAACCCTCGACGTTTTTACGCATGGCGGTGAACATTTTCGGGTAAGCCATGGGAATCCACGGTTGGTCCTTCTCGAAAACGTCCATGGCTTGTTGATAGAGTGCGGCCCGCTGCTGGGGTTCAGCATCGGCGCGAGCCTTGTCGATCAGGTCCTGGAACTCTTTGTTACACCAGCGGGCGTAGTTTTCGCCGTTTTTGGCTGCATCGCAACTCAGGTTCGGCGTGAGGAAGTTGTCCGGGTCGCCGTTATCACCGGCCCAGCCCGCAGACACCATGTCATGTTCGCCTGCTTTGGCGCGCTTGAGCATCTCGCCCCATTCCATGACCTTGATGTTCACTTTCAGGCCGATCTGCGCCAGGTCCGCCTGCATGCGCTGGGCGCCAAGCATCGGGTTGGGGTTGGTCGGGCCACCGCCGTTACGGGTGAACAGGGTGAACTCGGTGCCTTCCGGCACGCCGGCTTCCTTGAGCAGGGCACGGGCCTTGTCCAGGTCGCGGGGCGGGTTTTTCAGCTTGTCGCTGAAGCCCAGCAGGGTCGGCGGGTAGGGGCCGGTGGCGTCGACGGCGTTGCCTTTGCCATACAGCGATTCGTTGTAACCCTTTTTATCGAACGCGATGTTGATCGCGTGACGCACCCGCGCGTCGCTCATGTACTTGTGGGTGGTGTTCAGGGCGGTGTACGCGGTGGTCATCGCCGCCAGTTCATCAACTTTCAGGTTTGGGTCTTTCTTGATGCTCGGGATGTCATCCGGCTTTGGATACAGTGCGACCTGGCACTCGTTGGCCTTGAGCTTCTGCAGGCGCACGTTGTTGTCGGTCGTGATTGCCAGGATCAGCGGATCGGCCGGCGGCTTGCCACGGAAGTACTCCGGGTTGGCCTTGAAGCGCACCTGAGCGTCCTTGGCATAGCGGGTGAAGATGAACGGCCCGGTGCCGATCGGCTTGGCGTTCAGGTCATCGGTCTTGCCGGACTTGAGCAACTGATCGGCGTATTCGGCCGAGTGGATCGAGGAGAACGCCATGGCCAGGTCGGCCAAAAACGGTGCTTCAGGGCGGGTAAGGGTAAAGACGACGGTGTGATCGTCGGTCTTCTCCACGCTCTTGAGCAGTTCCTTGAAGCCCATGCTTTCAAAGTACGGATAGCCCACGTTGGACTTGTCGTGCCACGGGTGTTTCGGGTCCAGCTGGCGCTGGAAGCTCCAAAGCACGTCGTCGGCATTCAGGTTACGCGTGGGTTTGAAGTAGTCGGTGGTGTGGAACTTGATGTCATCGCGCAGATGGAAGGTGTAGGTCAGCCCATCAGCGCTGATTTCTGGCAGATCCTTGGCCAAGGCCGGTACCACTTCGGTGGTGCCGGGCTTGAAGTCGACCAGGCGGTTGAACATGGTTTCAGCAGCGGCGTCGGCGGTGACGGCGGTGGTGTACAGCACCGGGTCAAAACCTTCAGGACTGGCTTCGGTGCAGACCACCAGTGGTTTGGCCGAAATGCCGACAGCCACGCTCAACAGCGCAGCCGCCATGGCGGCTTGTAACGGAAGCATTTTCATTCATAACCCTCTGCGATCGATGGGACCAGACAAACGTAGACGCGGCGTCGTCATGAGCCCGCCGTCTACCAGGTGCTAGTTAAAGAATGTTGAATGGAATGGTGGTGACCAGGCGGAACTCACGCAGGTTGCCGTCAGACTGGTTTTCGCTGGCGCGGTGTGTCACGTAAGTGGCGCGAACGGTCGAGGCTTTCAGAGGGCCACTCTGGATGGCGTACGAAGTGCCGATGCCGTATTCCTGATGGTGTTCGCCGTTTTGGGACTGAATGCCGTTGTAGGCAAAGTCTTTGACGCCATTGTCGCCACGGTAATGGGTGCCGTCGATGCCCCAGCCGCGAGCCGAGTAGATATTGAACTTCAGGCCTGGAACGCCGTACTCGGCCATGTTGATGCCGTAGGCCACCTGGAAGGACTTCTCGTTCGGACCGTTGAAGTCAGAGGTCAGGGAGTTGGCCAGGTAGATGCCGTTGGTTTCGTGCAGGTAGTCGAAGTACTCGTTGCCGTTCACTTCCTGATACGAGAAGGTCAGGCTATGAGCCTGGTGGGTCAGGCCGAGCGACAGCGAGTAGGTATCGTTGTCGATTTCGCCCATCAACTTTTTGCCTTCGTCGACGGTCTTGTAGTAGTTCAGGCCGGTGGTCAGGCTGAGTGTCTGGCTGTCGCCCAGTTCATGGGTAGCGCCGAAGTAGTACTGGTTCCAGAAGTCTTTGACGTTGGCGGCGAAGACGCTGGTTTTCAGGCTTTTGAATGGCTGGTAGTTGAAGCCCAGGGTGTAGACCTTGTCGGTCTCAACGCTGCTGCTGCTGTATTCGCTGCGGAATTTCGACAGGCTCTGCTCGGTACGCGGCGAAACGCGATCGAAGATGCCGCCCTGGAACGACAGGTTGCTGAACTCTTCGCTGTTGAAGCTTACACCCTCAAAGCTTGAAGGCAGCGCACGGTTGCCGATGGTGTCCATGATGGCGCTGCTGAAGTTTTGGCGGCCGGCGGTCAGGGTGGTGTTCGAGACACGGAACTTGACGTTGGCCAGGCCCAGTTTGCTCCACTGGCCTACCGCATCACCGTAGGTGTGGGCCAGGGTGCGGTTGGAGCCGCCTGCGATGTCTTTTTGATCATCGATCAGCGCGATGTAGTTATAGGCCGCCACTTCGGTGCTCACACCAACGGTGCCTTGAGTGAAGCCCGAGGTGTAGTTGAGGATAGTGCCCTGGGCCCAGTTGTAGCGGCGAGAGACGTTGGTTTTTACATCCGCTGCCTTATCGGCGGCATTTTTGTAGTAACCGAACTTGTTGCCGCGGAATTTCATTTCATTGGAGTACCAGTTGCGGGTCGTACCGCCCAGGCTCTGGCCGTCGATAAAGCCCTTGGCCTCGCTTTGCGCGCTGGTGCCGGCCAGTGTGGTAGGAACGAAGTCCTGGCTTTGGGTTTCCGCGAAAGCGGTGGCCGTGATGCTGCTGATGGCCAGGGCCAGAAGCGCTTTGCTGCTCAGTTTCATGGGTGGAGCTCCTTTGGTTCTCTTTTTTATGCCGGTCTTTTTAGGTGAACCGGCTATTGGGTGTGTAACTCGTTCAAGCTGTTGCAAACGTTTGCTGTAGGAAAAATCCTAATAAAAGCCTGCACGTTTGCAGCAAGGCGGCTAAACCTTGCGCAATCCGGTTATTTTCTTATGGGGTGATACTGACGCCCGAGAACACGTTGCGGCCGAAGGGGCTGACTTTGAACCCTTCGACTTTGGCGCTTAACGGCTGGTTGACCGTTGAGTGGGCGACAGGCGTGATCGGCACTTGCTGCTTGAGCAATTGCTGCGCCTGTTTGTAGAGAACAGTCCGTTGTTCGCGGTCGGTGACGACCTTGGCTTGCTTGATCAGCTTGTCGTACGCCGGGTCACACCACATGGAGTAGTTGTTTCCGCCGATGGCGTCGCAGCTGTAGAGGGTGCCCAGCCAGTTGTCCGGATCACCATTGTCGCCGGTCCAGCCGATCAGGCTGATGTCGTGCTCACCGTTCTTGGTGCGCTTGATGTACTCGCCCCACTCGTAGCTGACGATCTTCACTTTCAGGCCGATTTTGGCCCAATCGTTCTGCAGCATCTCGGCCATCAGCTTGGCGTTGGGGTTGTAGGGGCGTTGTACCGGCATCGCCCACAGGGTGATCTCGGTGCCTTCCTTCACGCCGGCGCCTTGAGCAGTTCCTTGGCTTTTTCCGGGTTGTAGGCCGCGTCCTTGATGGTGTCGTCGTAGGACCACTGGGTCGGCGGCATGGCGTTGACCGCCAGTTGCCCCGCGCCCTGGTACACGGCATTGAGGATGCTCTGCTTGTTCACCGCCATGTCCAGCGCCTGGCGTACTTCGAGCTGGTCGAAAGGCTTGTGGCGCACGTTGTAGGCGATGTAGCCAAGGTTGAAGCCGGGCTTGGTCAGCAGTTGCAGCTTCGGGTCGCCTTGAGCGCGTCGATGTCAGCCGGGCGCGGATGCAGGGTGATCTGGCATTCGCCGGCCTTGAGTTTCTGCACGCGCACCGAAGCGTCGGTGTTGATGGCGAAGATCAACTGATCGAGCTGGACTCGGCTCGGGTCCCAGTACTGTTTGTTGCCCGCATAACGGATCTGCGAGTCTTTCTGGTAGCGCTGAAACACGAACGGCCCCGTGCCGATCGGCTTCTGGTTGATGTCGCTGGGCTTGCCGTCCTTGAGCAACTGTTCGGCATATTCAGCCGACAGGATCGACGCAAAGCTCATGGCGATGTTCTGCACGAACGCGGCGTCCACCGTGTTGAGGGTCATCACCACGGTGTACGGGCCGGTCTTCTCGACCTTGGCGATGTTCTTGTTCAGGCTCATCCCGTTGAAGTACGGAAACTCGGTGGGGTAGGCCTTACGAAACGGATGATCGGGGTCCAGCATGCGGTTGAAGGTGAACAGCACGTCGTCGGCATTGAAATCCCGCGTCGGCTTGAATTCCTTGTTGCTGTGGAACTTCACCCCTTCACGCAGGTGGAAGGTGTAGGTCAGGCCGTCTTCGGAAATGTCCCACTGGGTCGCCAGGCCAGGCACCACGTTGGTCGCGCCTTTTTCAAATTCGACCAGGCGGTTGTACAGCGGCTCGGCCGCATCGTTATCGGTGGCGGTGGTGTACTGCGCGGTATCAAAGCCCGCCGGGCTGCCTTCGGAGCAGAACACCAGGCTCTTTTTGTCGGCGGCCTGGCCCAGGGTGGCCACGGCCAGCAGGCTGGTGCCAAAAATAGCGGATAGAACGGAGGTATGGCGCATGACGATCCCGATCCTTGTTTGTAGTTGTCATCAGTGAGCAATCACCCTGCCTTTCGGACAGGGCGACATCACTGATCCCACGCACGGCAAGTGCCTTTCCTAAGTTGGCTCCTCTGCTGTCCTACAACGTTAGGAGTCGTGGACTTCGCAGTAAATGCGCCAAAATGGATTGACCTTGTAGGCAACGGGACCGTTTGTCGCAGTTCGTTGCTGTAGGACGCAGCTACTGCGAGTGTGGTCCGTTTCCTACGGTCAAGGCGGATGCAATAACGGCGACGTTTATGAAACGTCGCCGCCAATGATCCTTACTTGCCGCTAACGCTGACGCCGTAGAAGGAGTTCAAGCCAAACGGGCTGATCTTGAAGTCCTGCACGGTGTTACGCATGGGTTGATACACCGTCGAGTGCGCGATAGGTGTCATCGGGACTGCATCTTTGAGGATATGTTGCGCCTGCTTGTACAGCTCGGTGCGTTTGGCGACATCCGACGTAGCCTTGGCTTCTTTCACGATGCCGTCGAATTTTTTGTCGCACCATTTGGAGAAGTTGTTACCGGCCAGCGAGTCGCAGCCGAACAGCACGTTCAGCCAGTTATCCGGGTCACCATTGTCGCCGCTCCAGCCAATGATCATGGCCTGGTTCTCGCCGCCTTTGGAGCGCTTGATGTACTCGCCCCATTCGTAGCTGGTGATCTTGACCTTCAGGCCGATCTTGGACCAGTCGTTCTGCAGCATTTCAGCCATCAGCTTGGCGTTCGGGTTGTACGGACGCTGAACCGGCATGGCCCACAGCACAATCTCGGTGCCTTCCTTGACGCCGGCTTCCTTGAGCAGCGCCTTGGCTTTTTCAGGGTCGTACTTGGCGTCCTTGATGGTGGTGTCATAAGACCATTGGGTCGGTGGCATGGCATTGACGGCCAGTTGGCCGGCGCCCTGGTACACGGAATCGATGATTTGCTGCTTGTTCACCGACATGTCCAGCGCCTGGCGTACGCGCAGGTCAGCCAGTGGGTTTGGCTGGTCGCTGCCCTTGATCTTGTCCATGACGTTGTAGGCAACGTAGCCCAGGTTGAAACCGGCCTGGTTCGGCAGTTTCAGGTCCTTGTCCTCACCCAGCGCCTTCAGGTCGGCCGGACGTGGGAACAGGGTGATCTGGCATTCGTTTTTCTTGAGCTTCTGGATGCGCACCGACGGGTCGGTGGTGATGGCGAAGATCAGGTTGTCGATCTTCACGTCTTCAGGCTTCCAGTAGTCCTTGTTGCCGGTGTAACGAATATTGGAGTCTTTCTGGTAGCTCTTGAACACGAACGGGCCGGTGCCGATCGGCTTCTGGTTGATGTCCTGCGGCGTGCCGTTTTTCAGAAGCTGGGCGGCATATTCGGCCGACTGGATCGACGCGAAGCTCATGGCCAGGTTCTGGATGAACGCGGCGTCCACGGTGCCAAGGGTGAACTTGACGGTGTGGGCATCGACTTTCTCGATGTTCTTGATGTTGGTGTCCATCCCCATGTCCGTGAAGTACGGGAACTCGGTGGGGTATGCCTTACGGAATGGATCGTCTTTGTTGATCATTCGGTTGAAGGTGAACAGCACGTCGTCAGCCGAGAATTCACGAGTCGGCTTGAAATACGGGGTGGTGTGGAACTTGACGCCTTCGCGCAGATGGAAGGTGTACGTCAGGCCATCCGGAGATACGTCCCAGCGGGTGGCCAGGCCAGGAACCACGGCGGTGCCGCCACGTTCGAACTGGCTCAGGCGGTTGAACATGGTTTCGGCCGAGGCATCGAAGTCTGTTCCGGTGGTGTACTGGCCTGGATCAAAACCGGCCGGGCTCCCTTCGGAGCAGAACACCAGGTTAGTTGCCGCGTGGGCAAAAGGGGCCGCGGCCAAAAGGCCCGCGCTCACTAATAACGGAAGGACTGCGTGTTTAAGCATGTTGGCCTCATGATTTGTTGTCATTTTTGGTGGTGAGGGCGACCTCGTGAGTCGGCCTGCGGATACTTATGCAGGCGCCATACCCATTGCAAGATGCTGAACCGCTGCAAGGCTCAAAGAGTGGTACGAACGTACAGGAATGTCGCAATTATGAAACTTTCGACATATTTACATATATTTTGAGGGTTTTTTAGGTGCAATGGTCGCACCAAAACGGCCCGACCGAGGCGTCTGGCGCACTCGGTTGGGGCGTTCTTGTTACTTCTCCAGACTCACTCCATAGAACGGCGTCAGCCCGAAGGGGCTGATTTTGAAATTTTTCACTTCCTTTCGTAACGGCTGGAAAACCGTCGAGTTCGCAATAGGCGTTATAGGCACTTGTTCCTTAAGGATTTTTTGCGCCTGTTGATACCACTTGATGCGCTGCTCGCGGTCGCTGCCGAGCTTGGCCTGCTGCACCAGTGCGTCGTAGGCCGGGTTACACCATTTGGCGTAGTTGCTGCCCTTGACCGCGGCACAACTGTAGAGCACGCCGAGCCAGTTATCCGGGTCGCCGTTGTCGCCGGTCCAGCCGTAAATCATGGCGTCATGCTCGCCGTTTTTGGCGCGCTTGATGTATTCGCCCCACTCATAGCTGACGATGTTGGCCTTGATGCCAACCTTTTCCCAGTCCTGCTGGATCATCTGCGCCGACATGCGTGCATTCGGGTTGGACGCGCGCTGTACGGTCATTGCCCACAGGTTGATGGTGGTTCCCGGTGCAACCCCTGCTTCTTTTAGTAGCGCCCTGGCCTTGGTCGGGTCGTGGGGCGCGTCCTTGATGCTGGGGTCATAAGACCACTGCGCCGGTGGCAGGGCGTTCTGCGCCAATTGTCCGGCGCCTTGGTACACCGCCTTGATAATCGCCGGTTTATCGATGGCCATGTCCAGGGCCTGGCGCACCTTGAGCTGGTCCAGCGGCGGGTGGGTCACGTTGTAGGCCAAAAAGCCCAGGTTGAAGCCGGCTTGTTGCAGCACGCGCAGGTTGGGGTCCTGTTTCATCACCTCGATGTCGGCCGGGCGTGGATAACCGCTGACCTGGCACTCGCCAGCCTTGAGTTTTTGCAGGCGCGAGGCGGCGTCCGGGGTGATGGCGAACACCAGGTTGTCGAGTTTCACATCCTCGGGTTTCCAATACTGTTTATTGGCGACGTAGCGAATCTGCGAATCCTTCTGGTAACGCTTGAACACGAAGGGGCCGGTGCCTACCGGCTTCTGGTTGATGTCTTCGGCTTTACCCTGGCGCAGTAATTGGGCGGCGTATTCGGCGGACTGTACCGAGGCGAAGCTCATGGCCAGGTTTTGCACGAACGAGGCATCCACGTTGTTGAGGTTGAAGCGCACGCTGTGCTCGTCGAGTTTTTCGACGCTCTTGATCGTAGTGTTCAGGCCCATATCGGTGAAGTACGGCGACTCGGACGGGTAGGCCTTGCGAAACGGGCTTTGAGCATCCAGCAGGCGATTGAAGGTGAACAGCACATCATCGGCGTTGAAGTCGCGCGTGGGGGTGAAGAAGTCGGTGGTATGAAACTTGACGCCCTCGCGCAGGTGGAAGGTATACGCCAGACCATCGTTGGACACCTCCCAGTTCGTCGACAGGCCAGGCTCGACCTCGGTGCCGCCGCGCTTGAACTGAGTCAGGCGGTTGAACACGGTTTCGGCGGAGGCATCGAAGTCGGTGCCGCTGGTGTACTGGCTGGGGTCAAGCCGGCGGGGCTGGCTTCGGAGCAGTAGACCAGGGTACTCGCTGCCTGGGCGATCGGCATGAAAGCCAACAGGCCGGCAGCGAGGATGAGCGGTTTTAAGGCGATTCTTTCCATAAAGACCCCTGAAGTGGCAGGCATGTATAAAGCTGCCCAAACGAAAACGCGGTTACCGAGGGTACCGCCGTTCAGGTTCGTCAGGTAGTCGGGGTTTTATTTCAGGTCAGTAATCACCGAAGCGCTCAGCGTAAAGGGGGCTTTTTTCTCGATGGTGTAAGGGTTGGCATCGCCGTCCAGTACGTTGCTTTCGGTAATCCGGAAGCTTCTTTGCGCAGTGATCTCCATATCGGGAATCACGGTGGCGTCCTTGTCCAGGTCGAGCAACGTCATCTGAGCATCAAATTGGACGTGGGCCTCATTGGTCAGCGGATCGTAGGTGATGACGTAGTGCGTGTCCTTGCCTTTGAAGCCCACATGATCTTGCAGTTGGTTCATTTTCAACTCAACCGATGTGGGGGCGACACTGCCCTGGTGAGCGACTTCGGAGATGCGCGAACGCAATGCAGGGTTGGGAATCGCCTCCTCGAACTGCTTCAAACGCTTGTGCAACGTCTCGCCATCAGCGCTGCCGGTACCGTCCAACTCCAGTGTGGTGTAACCATCAGGTTGTTTTATCCGCACGGTATAACGGTCACGGTTCAAATCCTTGATAAAATTGGGCGAGTAGTCCGTGGTGCTGTGTTCGTTGGGTTGTGCTTTCTCACTTGGATAAACCTCGAAGTTGTCTTCCTGGACGGTCCAGGAAGCGGTCAGTTTGCTTTTGAGGCGGCCGGCGTCTTCAAAGTTGCTCACTGATGTTTCATAGGCGGTATTGTTATTGTTGTCTCGGAAGACCTCGTCAAATTTCTCGGCGCCATCCATTTTTTTATTGTCCAGGGTTACAAACCCGTCTGACATTTTTGGTGGTGTCTTCGGGGCGTCACTGGGCGTTGGCGACACCGGGCGCTTCCCTGGCCATTTTATGCCGCCGTCGCCACTGACCGCCTTCCACTGCCCATTACCTTTGGTATGGACCGTCAGTACCGGCTTCCGGGTTTTTGGGGCGATAATTTGCGTGTAATTGTCACTGAGTTTGAAGTCACTTCTGATCTCATACACATTGCTGGCGCCAGTGGTGTCGGTGTAGCGGATAAACCATTTATCTTCGTGGGAGAGCGGATCCTTGACCTGGTAAATGCCTTTCGCGTTGGGTTTGACATCTTTGATGAGCCCCTCGCCGTTCGGCACTGCGTACCCGCTGATATTCCCCGCCTGGCTGGGGCGTAGCGGGTTGACTAAAGGCTCTACTAACGGGGGCTTGCTCTGATGGGTGCCGCCGCCTTCCTTTGGTGCTTGAACTTCACCAGAGTCGGGAGAAACCTTGGGTGTGCGTACGAATTCAAAATCGGCGGTCTGCGGATTATATTTCCAGCCATAGCTTTGGGGGGCGGGATGCAGGACGGAAGATTCTCCGAGCCCAGCGTCAATACCCGCCGTCGCAATTTCGTGCGCCAGTTGCAGCCCCGCCAGTACCGCCCCGGAAGCGCCTCCAACTCGATCTTGAGCTGTCATGCCGTAGAGAGCGTCATGAACGCCGAAGACTATATTGCCTGCAGAGCCCACTACAGGCACATAACCGAAGGTTTTGTTCCAAACGCCCTCGGCGGCTTTCCAGCGTTGCGGGCCGGCGCCAAATACCTGGGTTTGGTCAGACCATGTAGCGTTTTTAGCGTTTTGTTTCTGGAACTGTGAGGCAATGTTGCTCAGATTGTCATACTTTAAACGATACGCGCTACCGCGCGCGTTCGTGTAGTTGAAAGTTTGACGAACATGTACGTCTTGATCCTTTAGAAAGTTTTGATAGCCAGGGTAAGTGGCTGCATTGCTGGCTATCAGGTTGTCGAGAACGTAGTGTGCGGCTGGCCAATGACTGTCCTTTCCTCCCTGCGTATCTGAGGCATTGAAACTGCTTAGCAAATTATTGCGATTATTTTTGGCCCAGTCGGCAAAACTGTTGTCCCCTGTTACTTCACTGATGGCGCCGTTCTTTAAGTCGATCATCACCCCCTCGTTGGGGCGGTGATTGTAATCGCCCTTATAAGGGAAGAACGGAATAAATGCGTACCCTGCCAACGGATAGCCATATATGTTGGGAATGATGACTTGCCCGTTGTTTTCGAGTGTACGATTGATTGCATCTTGAGCTGCCGTGCTTAGTTGCTCAACGTTTTCGCGATTTTCCCGGAAATTTTGCAAAGCTCCCCTTAAGACATAGGCGTCTGCTTTGCCCGAGCGTTGTGCCAGTTCCCCCGAAGTCTCGCGCATTGGCGAGGATATTTCAGACTCCCAACGGCCTTGGAGTTTCTTGCCCAGTGCGCCCAGATCCCGGATTTTACTCGCGTCTTTTGACTCGATATGCATGAAATTGAAATTGATCGGGCCGCCTCGGAAGGGCTTGTCGTGTTCAAGTACACCCGCTGCAATTTCCCATGCGGCGTAGGTGCGCGTGGTTTGGTCGCTCAAGTGAAGAGAGTTCGAAACTCCGCCGACGTCGGTGTTGAAGGTTACCGTGAATGTTTCATTAGGATCGTATCCGGCGGCCAATAGACCACCACTGAAGTAGCCAGAGGGCTCCATGAACTGACGTGCGTTTTGAAATTTAACGTTTCTCTCGCCTTCGCTGCCGCTTTCGATGTTACCGACCAGCGACTTTACGCGATTGGCGTAGGCGTCGATACGTTGCTCCCGCTCTCGTATGGTATAGCTCGAGGTCGGTAGGGAGGGAGGGTTTGTTCCATAGATTGTCGCTTTATAGGCATCGCCTACGGGGGTGTCTGACCGCGTGGAAGATCGGGCGTGTCCTGCGTCAACCGTTGAGGTGTTCGAGTTGCTCTGCGCTTGCGACAAAGTTTTTTGATGAGGAGACGAGGTATCAAGGACGTGAAGGTGGCGATTAGGCGCGGGCGTTTGAGTGGCGGTTGCAGAGAGGGGCGAGGAAAGTGGCATTATATTCATTGTGAGCTCATTAATATGGATTCATAACAATCATTCGTTCATTTAAGCGCAATAATGTTGGGTGTCCGTACTCTGATTTCGCTCCGTTTTAATCCGTTGCCATGGGGTAGGTGCGACGTTAACTAGTGGGGCTAACTTAGTGCGCATTACTGAGTGGTTGTTCAGGGTGGAAAGTTCCGGCTTAACACAGGCAATAGGCGTTAAATTTAATGTGGTAAATTTTACTTGAAGACTAATAGGAGAGTTGAGGGGCAAAAAAAATGGCGCAAACCTTCGAGGTTGCGCCGTTTGTTATTAAAAAAAGACTATTGCAGCACTTCAATCACGCCATCAGCGGTCATGTTTACCTTGCTGGTACCGGCTTCCACGTCCGGCGTCGGCGCTGAATCCATCGCCGCGGCTTTCATCATCATTGCGCCGCGCTCATAGGGCTGCGGGTAACCATTGCTATTGAAGTTCAGGTTGACGATCTTGTAACCCTTGCCGCCGAGTGCATCGGTGGCCAGTTGCGCGCGAGCCTTGAACGCGGCAACCGCGTCCTTGAGCAGCGCATCTTCGCTGGCCTTGCGCGTGGCGTCGGCGATGGCGAAGTCCATGTTTTGCATTTTCAGGGTGTTCAGCAGTTCGCCGGTCAGTTTGGACAGCGCCGGGAAGTCCGCGCTTTCCAGGCGCAGTTCGGCGCGTTCACGCCAACCGGTGATCTTCTGGCTCTTGTTGTCGTAGATCGGATAACTGTTGCGGCTGCCCTGGCGCAGGGTCACGCCCTTGACTTCACGGGCCTGGCCCAGGGCCTGGTTCATCGCGGTGGTGATTTCGGCGGCGAGCTTGGCCGGGTCGGCATTTTGCGACTCGGTGTAGAGGGTGACGATCATCTTGTCGCGGGCCACTTCCTGGCTGACTTCGGCGCGCAGAGATATCTGGTTGTAATGCAGCTCATCGGCGGCCAATGCCGGAAGGCTGGTCAGGGTGCCGATGCTGAAGGCGATAACGGCTGCGCTGCGAGTGAAACGAGACATGGAAGCTCCTTGAGGTTATTCGTATCGGTATGACTGTAGACGGTGGGAGTGGGTTCTTCGGGTTTACACATCACCTACAAAATGTCGTGGTGCCGACGAGCGGTCATTTGCGCGGACTGCGTCAAAGAGCCACACGCGCCGTGCCGGCGTGTCTGCTTCGTTTATACTCCTGCCGATCCGCCAGCAGCGCCCACCGGGAGAGCTCATGCTCGCCGCCGTAAAACTGACTTCCGCCACCCGCCAGAACCTCTGGCGCCTGACGTTCATTCGTACTCTGGTACTGGCCGCCCAGGCCGGTTCGGTAGGGCTTGCCTATTGGTTCGACCTGCTGCCGCTGCCCTGGCTGCCACTGGGCGTGACCCTCGGTTTCTCCACCGTGCTCTGCGTGTTTACCGCGATTCGCTTGCGCACCACCTGGCCGGTAACTGAGCTGGAATATGCCCTGCAGCTGGCCTGCGACCTGTTTATCCACAGTGTGTTGCTGTATTTCTCCGGTGGTTCCACCAACCCGTTCGTTTCCTATTACCTGGTGCCGTTGACCATCGCCGCAGTGACGTTGCCGTGGCGCTACTCGGTGGTGCTGTCGGGCATCGCGCTGACCTTGTACACCCTGCTGCTTGCGCAGTTCTACCCATTGCAGACCTTTCCCATCGCCCGCGAAAACCTGCAGATCTACGGGATGTGGCTGAGTTTCGCACTGTCCGCCGCGGTCATTACCTTCTTCGCCGCGCGCATGGCCGAAGAGCTGCGCCGCCAAGAGGAACTGCGCGCCATTCGCCGTGAAGAAGGCCTGCGCGACCAGCAATTGCTGGCCGTCGCCACCCAGGCCGCCGGTGCCGCCCATGAGTTGGGCACGCCGCTGGCCACCATGAGCGTTTTGCTCAACGAAATGACGCAGGACCATCACGACCCGGTACTGCAGGAAGATCTCGGCGTACTGCGCGAACAGGTCAAGCAGTGCAAGCAGACCTTGCAACAACTGGTGCGCGCCGCCGAAGCCAATCGCCGCCTGGCGGTGGAGATGCAGGACGTGACCCAGTGGCTCGATGAAGCCCTGAATCGCTGGCACCTGATGCGTCCCGAAGCCAGCTACCGCTTCCATCTGCTGGGGCAGGGCACCGTGCCGCGCATGGCGCCGCCTCCGGATCTGACCCAGGCGTTGCTCAACCTGCTCAACAACGCCGCCGACGCCTGCCCAGAAGGCTTGGGCGTACAGTTGGACTGGGATCTGGAGCACGTCACCATCAGCATTCGCGACCACGGCGCGGGCGTGCCACTGGCCATTGCCGAGCAGATCGGCAAACCTTTCTTTACCACCAAGGGCAAAGGCTTCGGCCTGGGCCTGTTCTTGAGCAAGGCCAGCGTGACCCGCGCGGGCGGCTCAGTGAAGCTCTATAGTCATGAGGAAGGTGGCACGCTCACCGAGCTGCGCCTGCCCCGTGTCGCACGAGGAGATATCGATGAGTGACGAGATCCAAGTCGAAGGCGAAGAACTGCCGCACCTGTTGCTGGTAGACGACGATGCTACCTTTACCCGGTGATGGCGCGCGCCATGAGCCGTCGCGGTTTCCGCGTGAGCACCGCGGGCTCCGCCGAGGAGGGCCTGACCATCGCCCAGGCCGACCTGCCGGACTACGCTGCGCTGGACCTGAAAATGGACGGCGATTCCGGCCTGGTGCTGCTGCCCAAGCTGCTGGAACTGGACCCGGAAATGCGCGTGGTGATCCTCACCGGTTACTCCAGCATCGCCACCGCCGTCGAGGCCATCAAGCGCGGCGCCTGCAACTACCTGTGCAAGCCGGCGGACGCCGACGATGTGCTGGCGGCGTTGCTCTCCGAGCACGCCGACCTCGACACCCTGGTGCCGGAAAACCCTATGTCGGTGGACCGCCTGCAGTGGGAACACATCCAGCGCGTGCTGACCGAGCACGAAGGCAATATCTCCGCCACCGCCCGCGCCCTGGGCATGCACCGCCGGACCCTGCAACGCAAGTTGCAAAAGCGCCCGGTACGACGCTGAACCTAGGCTGAACGACCCGCCTCAGGCCGCACGGAGCCCTGAACCGATCAACTATGATCGGTTCAAACGCCTGTCACCTATTTCCTACCGAGCCTGAACGATGAATCAGAACGCTGAGTACTCCGCGGTCAACGACGCGGTGCGTGGGCAATTCCTGCGCCGAACCTGGGCGATGATCACGCCGTACTGGCGCAGTGAAGAGAAGGGCAAGGCCTGGTTGCTGCTGGCCGTGGTGATTGCTTTGTCGCTGTTCAGCGTAGCCATTTCCGTGTGGCTCAACCATTGGTACAAGGACTTCTACAACGCCCTGGAGAAAAAGGACACCGAAGCGTTCTGGCAGCAGATCCTCTATTTCTGTGGGATCGCGACGGTGGCGATTCTCGGCGCGGTGTACCGCCTGTACCTGACCCAGATGCTGACCATCCGCTGGCGGGCATGGCTCACCGAAAAGCACTTTGCACGCTGGCTGGGGCACAAAAACTACTATCAACTGGAGCAGGGCGGCTATACCGATAACCCGGACCAGCGGATCTCCGAAGACCTTAACAGCTTCACTTCCAATACCTTGAGCCTGGGCCTTGGGCTGTTGCGCAATGTCGTCAGCCTGGTGTCGTTTTCCGTCATCCTGTGGGGCGTGTCGGGCAGTATCGACGTGTTCGGCATCACCATTCCCGGTTATATGTTTTGGTGTGCGTTGCTCTACGCCGCCGTCGGCAGTTGGCTGACCCACCTGATCGGCCGTCGTTTGATCGGCTTGAGCAACCAGCAGCAACGCTTCGAAGCGGACCTGCGTTTCTCCATGGTGCGGGTGCGGGAGAATGCCGAGAGCATCGCCCTGTACAACGGCGAGCCCAACGAGAATCAGCGTCTGAGCGCGCGTTTCGGCAAGGTCTGGCATAACTACTGGGACATCATGAAAGTCTCCAAGCGCCTGACATTCTTCACCGCGGGCTACGAGCAGATTGCGACCGTCTTTGCGTTTGTCGTGGCAGCGCCGCGCTACTTTTCCGGCAAGATCGAGTTGGGCGAGCTGATGCAAATCAACTCGGCGTTCGGCAATGTGCAGGGCAACTTCAGCTGGTTTATCAGCGCCTACTCCGATCTGGCCGGCTGGCGTGCGACCAGTGATCGTCTATTGAGCTTTCAGCAGGCCATGACCGAAAACGAGCAGCTCCCGGCGGCGATTGAGGTGCAGGCGCAGGGGGATCGTCTTGTGGTGCAGGGCCTGGGCTTGAACCTGAACGATGGCCGCCACTTGCTGACGGACGCCAACATGAGCGTGGAACCGGGTGAGCGGGTCATGCTCAGCGGCCGTTCCGGCAGCGGCAAGAGTACGCTGTTGCGCGCGATGGGCCATCTCTGGCCCGCGGGTCACGGCAGCATTCGTCTGCCGGCCAAACGTTACCTGTTCCTGCCGCAGAAGCCCTACCTGCCGATTGGCACACTCAAGGCCGTATTGAGTTATCCACAGGACGACAGCGTCTACTCGGCGGAACGTTATGCACAGGTCCTGGAAACTTGCCGCTTGCCAAATCTGGTCGCGCGCCTGGACGAAGCCAATCACTGGCAACGCATGCTCTCGCCGGGCGAGCAACAGCGCTTGGCGTTCGCCCGCGCCTTGCTGTACGCGCCGCAATGGCTGTACATGGATGAGGCTACCTCGGCCATGGATGAAGAGGATGAGGCGACGCTGTACCAGGCGTTGATCAATGAACTGCCGGGGCTGAGCATCGTCAGCGTCGGGCATCGCAGCAGTCTCAAGCGTTTCCACGGCCGGCATGTGCGGATCGAGGGTGGCTGGCTTCAGGAGCAGCCGGTTTAAAGCCTTGCTCGGTCAATGTGGGGGTAAGGCTCCTCCCACATTTGACCTCAGTGTTTTCGCAAGTTAGCGGCAACAAAAAAAGCCCGGCTGATCATCGATCAGCCGGGCTTTTTTGTGTCGCTTGAAAATAACTTACTTCTTCAAACCGTAATGCTCATCCAGCATGCCAGGGGCATTTGGCGTTTTGGGTGCGTAGTCCCGTGGTGGCTCCTGGTTTTCCCGGGGTGGGGTCAGGCGTTCCCGTGGGGCTTGCGGTGCATCGGAATGCAGCGCGGCCAGCAGGCGCTGACGGGTGATGTCGTCGAGGGCCAGGCGGTTTGCGCCATCGGCGAGGTGATCCTGTACTTCCTGGTAGCTCTGGGTGAGTTTCTTGACCAGGGTCGCGGTGCTATTGAAGTGGGTAACAACCTCGTTCTGATAACTGTCAAAACGTTCCTGAATGTCATCCAGCTGACGCTGCGTGCGGTTAGGCGCGGCGTTCGGCAGCAGGCGAGCAACCAGGAATCCAATGGCGACACCGGCAACCAGGGCAAGAGTCGGCAACAACCAAACTAAGAGCGAGTGTTCCACGAGTCCTTCCTCTATAAACGGCTTTGCTTTACGTTAACGGCTCGGACCTGCGCTGTATACCGCGATTAAGCTCGCAATGATGCCATGCACAGACTTTTAGCTAGACGAGTCGACCCTTTGAGAGGTCACGGAGTTCATCCTTGCTCATGCGTGAAACCCCCGTTTTGATCGATGGCCCGGTGGGCCAACTGGAAGCCTTGTACCTCGATCACCCCGAGCCACGTGGCCTGGCGTTGATCTGCCACCCCAACCCGGTGCAGGGCGGGACCATGCTCAATAAAGTCGTTTCGACCCTGCAACGCACCGCCCGCGATGCCGGTTTGATTACCTTGCGTTTCAATTACCGTGGCGTCGGTGCAAGTGCCGGCAGCCACGACATGAGCACCGGCGAAGTCGACGATGCCGAAGCAGCCATCGCCTGGTTGCGCGAAAAACACCCGGACCTGCCGATCACCTTGCTCGGTTTTTCCTTCGGTGGCTACGTGGCCGCCAGCCTCGGTGGCCGTCTGGAAGCCAGGGGCGAAAAACTCGCGCACCTGTTCATGGTCGCCGCCGCCGTGATGCGCCTGCGCGACACGGATGCGCTGCCTCAAGGCTGCCCGTTGACCCTGATCCAGCCGGAAACCGACGAAGTGGTCGACCCGCAACTCGTCTACGACTGGTCCGCGGCCCTGAAACGCCCCCATGAGCTGCTGAAAGTGGCAGAATGCGGGCACTTTTTTCATGGCAAGCTCACCGATCTGAAGGATCTGGTGCTGCCGCGCCTCTCGAATTGATAGCAGTCTGATAAGCGATTACCCCATGACGACGCGTACCCGTATCCTCACCGGCATCACCACCACCGGCACGCCGCACCTGGGCAACTACGCCGGTGCGATCCGCCCCGCGATCCTCGCCAGCCAGGACGCCAATGCCGATTCCTTCTACTTCCTGGCCGACTACCACGCCCTGATCAAATGCGATGACCCGCAGCGCATCCAGCGCTCGCGCATGGAAATCGCCGCGACCTGGCTGGCCGGTGGCCTGGATGTGAACCGGGTGACCTTCTACCGTCAGTCCGACATCCCGGAAATCCCCGAACTGACCTGGCTGCTGACCTGCGTGGCCGCCAAGGGCTTGCTCAACCGCGCCCACGCCTACAAGGCCTCGGTGGACAAGAACGTGGAAACCGGCGAAGACCCGGACGCGGGTATCACCATGGGCTGTACAGCTACCCGGTACTGATGGCGGCGGACATCCTGATGTTCAACGCGCACAAGGTGCCGGTGGGGCGCGACCAGATCCAGCACGTGGAAATGGCCCGCGACATCGGCCAGCGTTTCAACCACCTGTTCGGCAATGGCAAAGAATTCTTCACCATGCCTGAGGCATTGATCGAAGAAAGCGTCGCCACCTTGCCGGGCCTGGACGGCCGCAAGATGTCCAAGAGCTACGACAACACCATCCCGTTGTTCACCAGCGCCAAGGACATGAAGGACGCGATCTCGCGCATCGTCACCGACTCGCGCGCCCCCGGCGAAGCCAAGGACCCGAATAACTCACACCTGTTCACCCTGTACCAGGCGTTTGCGAGCAAGGCCCAGGAAGAAGCATTCCGCGCCGAACTCCTGCAAGGTCTGGGCTGGGGCGAGGCGAAGAACCGTCTGTTCCAACTGCTGGACGGCCAGTTGGGGGAAGCCCGCGAGCGTTACCATCAACTGATGTCGCGCCCATCGGACATGGAAGACCTGTTGCTGGTTGGCGCCAAAAAAGCCCGTGCCGTGGCCGCGCCGTTCCTGGCCGAGCTGCGTGAAGCGGTGGGCCTGCGTTCGTTCGTCAACCAGGCTGCGGCGCCGGTCGCCAGCAAGAAGAAAGCTGCGAAGTCTTCTCGTGTGCTCAGTTTCCGCGAAGGTAATAGCTTCCGCTTCCGTGTGCTTGCCGCCGATGGTTCGCAATTGTTGCTGTCGAGCGAGTTTGCTGATGGCAAAAAGGCTGGCGCGGTGATTAAGGAACTGCAGTCAGGTCAAACCTTGGACATTCGCACCGAAAAGAATGGCTTCACCGTTTGGCTCGACGGTGAATGCGTAGCGCAAAGCTCCGCAATTTATACGAATGATGCGCAGCGAGATGCTGGGATCGAAGCTTTGCGCACTGCGTTGACCCCCATCGAGGATTAACCCGACCAAGGGTTGATTGCCATTATCCAGGGCCGTCGTTACAGTGTCGGCCCGTTTTTGTTGCCTTGCTAACGAAATTATGACGCCCCTAGAACGATATCAAGCTGATCTGAAACGCCCTGAATTCTTCCATGACGCGGCCCAGGAAACGGCGGTGCGTCATCTGCAGCGCCTGTATGACGACCTGGTCGCGGCCTCGCAAAGCAAGCCAGGGATGCTCAGCAAGCTGTTTGGCAAGAAAGACCGCACGCCGGTCAAGGGCCTGTACTTCTGGGGTGGCGTGGGCCGTGGCAAGACCTACCTGGTCGACACCTTCTTCGAAGCGCTGCCGTTCAAGGAAAAGGTCCGCACACACTTCCACCGCTTCATGAAGCGCGTGCACGAAGAGATGAAGACCTTGCCGGGCGAGAAAAACCCGCTGACCATCATCGCCAAGCGTTTCTCCGACGAGGCGCGGGTCATCTGCTTCGATGAGTTCTTCGTGTCCGACATCACCGACGCCATGATCCTCGGCACGTTGATGGAAGAGCTGTTCAAGAACGGCGTGACCCTGGTGGCCACCTCGAACATCGTGCCGGACGGCCTGTACAAGGACGGCCTGCAGCGCGCGCGCTTCCTGCCGGCCATCGCGCTGATCAAGCAGAACACCGACATCGTCAACGTCGACAGCGGCGTCGACTATCGCCTGCGTCACCTCGAGCAAGCGGAGCTGTACCACTATCCGCTGAACGAGGCGGCCCACGATAGCCTGCGCAAGAGCTTCCGTGCCCTCACGCCGGAATGCACCCAGGCAGTGGAAAACGACAAGCTGATGATCGAAAACCGCGAGATGATCGCGCTGCGTACCTGTGATGACGTGGCCTGGTTCGAATTCCGCCAACTGTGCGACGGCCCGCGCAGCCAGAACGACTACATCGAACTGGGCAAGATTTTCCACGCGGTGATCTTGAGTGGCGTCGAGCAAATGGGCGTCACCACCGACGACATTGCGCGCCGCTTCATCAACATGGTCGACGAGTTCTACGATCGCAACGTCAAGCTGATCATCTCGGCGGAAGTTGAGCTCAAGGATCTTTACACCGGTGGCCGCTTGAACTTCGAGTTCCAGCGTACCCTGAGCCGTTTGCTGGAAATGCAGTCCCACGAGTTCCTGTCGCGCGGACACAAGCCCTAGGTCAAATGCAGATCAAAATGTAGGAGGGGGCTTGCTCCCGTAGCGGTGGATCAGTCAACATCTTCAGTGACTGACACTCCGCTATCGGGAGCAAGCCCCCTCCCACATTTTTTACTGTGTTTGGCTGGGGCTACGCGGCCTGCTGGAATTGCTGCCGATACTGGTTCGGTGACAGCTCCGTGTGCTGCCTGAACAACCGTGCAAAGAAGCTCGCATCGTCGTAACCCACCTCATAACTGATGGTCTTGATGCTCTTGCGGCTGCCCGAGAGCAGGCCCTTGGCTGTCTCGATACGCAAGCGTTGCAGGTAGTGCAGCGGCTTGTCGCCGGTAGCGGTCTGGAAGCGGCGCATGAAATTGCGGATGCTCATGCCGTGTTCGCGGGCGACGTCTTCGAAGCGGAATTTGTCGGCGAAGTGCTCTTCGAGCCAATGCTGGATCTGCAGGATGATCACATCCTGGTGCAGTTTCTGCCCGCCAAACCCGATACGCCCCGGCGCATAGTTGCGCTGCACTTCGTAGAGAATATCGCGGGCCACGGCCTGGGCGATGTTGGCGCCGCAGAATCGTTCGATCAGGTAGATGTAGAGGTCGCACGCCGAGGTGGTACCGCCGGCGCAATACAGGTTGTCGGCGTCGGTGAGGTGCTTGTCCTGGTTGAGTTGCACCTTGGGGAAGCGTTCGGCGAAGGCGTTGAAGAAGCGCCAGTAGGTGGTCGCCTCCTTGCCATCGAGCAATCCCGCCTCGGCCAGCCAGAACACGCCGGTCGCTTCGCCACAGAGTACGGCGCCGCGGGCGTGTTGTTCGCGTAACCATGGCAGCACTTGTGGGTAGCGTACGCAGAGCGCGTCAAAGTCATCCCAGAAGGCCGGCAGTACGATGATGTCGGCGTCTTCCAGGCCACCGTCGACCGGCATGATCACGTCGCTGAAACTGCGCACAGACTTGCCGTCGGGGCTGACCAGGCGCGTTTCGAACGCGGGCGTAAGGCCCTGGCCGAGTTGTTTGCCATGGCGCAGGCTGGCCAGATGGAAGAAATCCTTGGCTTGCATGAGGGTGGACGCGAATACCCGATCAATGGCCAAAATGCTGACGCGCCGCAAGGGCGTGGAGATTTGGTTAGACATAATTTCATTTATTCTTATAGGGGAAAGTGGTCACCAGACGGCTGGATCGTCTTATTTTTTGTCGCATGTGTCCAGTGTCCCGTGACGCTTTCGCGGCCTAGGCTCTGTTGGCTGGTCTTTGTCCGACAATCCACACAGGTGACCCATGATTCCCAGAACTTTATTCAGTCCGGAGCACGAGCTCTTTCGCGAGAGCGTGCGCACCTTCCTCGAAAAAGACGCCGCGCCTTTCCATGGGCAATGGGAAAAGCAGGGTTATATCGACCGCGAACTGTGGCGCAAGGCGGGGGAGGCCGGGATGCTGTGCTCCCATCTGCCGGAGGAATATGGCGGCCTGGGGGCGGACTTTCTCTACAGTGCGGTGGTGATCGAGGAGATCAGCCGGTTGGGCCTGACTGGCATCGGCTTTTCCCTGCATTCGGATATTGTCGCGCCTTACATCCTGCATTACGGCAGCGAGGCGCTGAAGCACAAGTACCTGCCCAAATTGATCGCCGGCGACATGGTCACTGCCATTGCGATGACCGAGCCGGGTGCCGGCTCCGACCTGCAAGGGGTCAAGACCAGCGCTGTGCTGGACGGCGATGAGTATGTGATCAACGGCTCCAAGACGTTCATTACCAACGGCTATCTGGCTGACCTGGTGATCGTGGTGGCCAAGACCGATCCCAAGGCGGGCGCCAAGGGCACCAGCCTGTTCCTGGTGCAGGCCGATACGCCGGGCTTCGCCAAGGGCAAGCGCCTGGAGAAGGTGGGCATGAAGGCCCAGGACACCTCGGAGTTGTTCTTTCAGGACGTGCGCGTGCCCAAGGAAAACCTGCTGGGCCAGGCGGGCATGGGCTTCGCGTATTTGATGCAGGAGCTGCCGCAGGAGCGTCTGACGGTGGCGATCGGCGCGTTGTCATCGGCCGAGGCTGCGTTGCAATGGACCTTGGACTACACCCGCGAGCGCAAGGCATTCGGCAAGGCGATTGCCGACTTTCAGAACACGCGCTTCAAGCTGGCGGAGATGGCCACCGAAATTCAGATCGGCCGCGTATTTGTCGACCAGTGCATGGCGTTGCACCTGCAAGGCAAGCTGGATGTGCCCACGGCGGCGATGGCCAAGTACTGGGCCACGGACCTGCAATGCAAAGTGCTCGATGAGTGCGTGCAGCTGCACGGCGGCTACGGCTTCATGTGGGAATACCCGATTGCCCGTGCCTGGGCGGATGCGCGGGTGCAGCGTATTTATGCAGGGACCAATGAGATCATGAAGGAGATCATTGCGCGGGCGCTTTGAGTGCTGTGTTGTTTGTGAGAGCCCTATCGGGGGCAAGCCCCCTCCCACATTGGAATGCATTCCAAGTGTGGGAGGGGGCTTGCCCCCGATAGTGGTCTACAAATCAATCAAGGCGCCGGATTCGGGTGATCCTTCTGAATCGCCTCGATCCCCTCCAGCACCTCTTTCGAGAGTTTCAGTTCGGCACTGGCGATGTTGCTGTCCAACTGCTCCAGCGATGTGGCGCCAATGATATTGCTGGTCACGAACGGCTGCTGCGTCACGAACGCCAACGCCATCTGCGCCGGGTCCAAACCGTGTTCGCGCGCCAGGGCCACATAACGGCTGCAGGCCGCTTCCGACTGCGGGTTGAAATAGCGGCTGAAGCGGCTGTATTCGGTCAGGCGCGCCTTGGCCGGACGTGCGCCACCCTCGTACTTGCCGCTGAGCATGCCGAACGCCAGGGGCGAATAAGCCAACAGGCCGCATTGCTCGCGAATGGCGACTTCCGCCAGGCCCACTTCAAAGCTGCGGTTGAGCAGGTTGTAGGGGTTCTGGATCGACACCGCGCGCGGCCAGCCACGGGCTTCGGCCAGGGCCAGGAACTTCATGGTGCCCCATGGGGTTTCGTTGGACAGGCCGATATGGCGGATTTTCCCGGCCTTGACCTGCTCGTCCAGCGCTTCGAGGGTTTCCTCCAGCGGGGTCAGATCGTCTTCGTCCTTGTGCTTGTAGCTCAGTTGGCCGAAGAAGTTGGTGCTGCGCTCCGGCCAGTGCAGTTGATAGAGGTCGATCCAGTCGGTTTGCAGGCGCTTGAGGCTGGCATCCAGGGCTTGGGCGATGTGCTTGCGGTTGTGGCGCAGATGGCCGTCACGGATGTAGTCGATGGTGTTGCCAGGGCCCGCGATCTTGCTGGCGAGGATCCAGTCGGCGCGATCACCACGGCTTTTGAAATAATTGCCGATGTAGCGCTCGGTGGTGGCGTAGGTGTCGGCCTTGGGCGGCACCGGGTACATTTCCGCCGTATCGAGGAAGTTGATCCCCGCGGCCTTGGCCCGCTCGATCTGCGCGAAGGCCTCTGCCTCGCTGTTCTGCTCGCCCCAGGTCATGGTGCCCAAGGCTATCGCGCTCACGTTCAGATCCGTACGGCCCAGCTGTCGATAATCCATCGGGTACTCCTTCAGGGAAAACAATCATAAAAGCAGGTTGAATTTTTTTTTCGCAATCTGCATAATTGCCCACCTCTTTCTGCAGTGGAAGTGATGCGCCGTCTGCCGAAGAATCTTGCCGTTGAACGGACGCGCCGACCCGAGCCCCCGATAGCGTCTGTATCCGGCTGCCTTTGACTTGTCAAAGTACGCACTATTCAGTAAGATCCGCCGTCTAATTTACAGGGCGGCCCCTGAGGCTATTAAAGAATGACAACTTTTACTGCAAAACCGGAAACAGTTCAGCGCGACTGGTTTGTCGTCGACGCCGCTGGTCAGACCCTGGGTCGTCTGGCCACTGAAGTCGCCAGCCGTCTGCGTGGCAAGCACAAGCCTGAGTACACCCCTCACGTTGACACCGGTGACTACATCGTGATCATCAACGCTGAGCAGGTACGTGTTACCGGCAACAAAGCGCAAGACAAAATGTACTACCGTCACTCCGGTTTCCCAGGCGGTATCAAGTCTTCGAACTTTGAAGGCCTGATCTCCAAGAAGCCTGAAGCCCCGATCGAAATCGCGGTCAAAGGTATGCTGCCTAAGGGCCCTCTGGGTCGCGATATGTTTCGCAAGCTGAAAGTCTATGCGGGCGCTGTACACCCTCATGCTGCTCAGCAGCCCCAAGAACTGAAGTTTTAACGGAATAGTTCATTATGTCGGCGACTCAAAATTACGGCACTGGCCGTCGCAAAACCGCAACCGCTCGCGTTTTCCTGCGTCCGGGCACTGGTAACATCTCGATCAACAACCGCACCCTGGACAACTTCTTCGGCCGCGAAACTGCCCGCATGGTAGTTCGTCAGCCGCTGGAATTGACCGAGACCGTTGAAAAGTTCGACATCTACGTCACCGTTATCGGTGGTGGTGTAAGTGGTCAAGCTGGCGCAATCCGTCACGGTATCACTCGCGCTCTGATGCAGTACGACGAAACCCTGCGTGGCGCTCTGCGCAAAGCTGGCTTCGTGACTCGCGATGCCCGTGAAGTTGAACGTAAGAAAGTCGGTCTGCGTAAAGCGCGTAAGCGTCCGCAGTACTCGAAGCGTTAATTCGCTTTACGTTCCACAAAAACGCCCAGCCTCCTCACGGAGCTGGGCGTTTTTTATTGCCTGCGATTATGCACATTTTTTACCGTGACAACTTGCCACATCCGTAGACCCCCTATACTACAAGGCCTGGGGGTAGTGGTCCGGGCAATTCCCTTGTCATACGTGGGGCTTTTCATTACCATCCGTCAAAATTTTTATAAGTAAAGATTCAACACTTAGTAGACGCCTGATTTAACAGGCCAAAAAGCTGATGGGAGAGGACTGAATGAGCAATGACGGCGTGAATGCAGGCCGGCGTCGCTTCTTGGTAGCAGCCACATCCGTGGTGGGTGCTGCAGGAGCGGTGGGGGCTGCGGTCCCGTTCGTGGGGTCATGGTTTCCCAGTGCCAAGGCGAAAGCCGCAGGTGCACCGGTGAAGGTGAATGTCAGCAAGATCGAGCCAGGCCAGCAGATGATTGCTGAATGGCGCGGCCAGCCGGTATTCATTGTTCGTCGTACCGAGGAAATCCTGGGAAATCTGAAAAAGATCGAAGGTCAGTTGTCTGACCCGAAATCCGAGAAATCCGACCAACCCGCCTACGCCAAAAACGAAGCACGTTCGATCAAGCCAGAGATTCTGTTGCTGGTCGGGCTGTGTACCCACCTGGGTTGCTCGCCCACGTTTCGCCCGGAGGTCGCGCCTGTCGACCTGGGCAAGGACTGGGTTGGCGGTTATTTCTGCCCGTGCCACGGTTCTCACTACGACCTCGCCGGTCGCGTCTACAAGTCCCAGCCTGCTCCATTGAACCTGCCCGTGCCCCCGCATACCTACGAAACTGACGACCTTATTGTCATTGGCCTCGATAAGGAGAACGCGTGATGAGCAAGTTCATGGATTGGGTCGATGCGCGCTTTCCCGCCACTAAAATGTGGGAAGACCATCTCAGCAAATATTACGCACCAAAAAACTTCAACTTCTTCTACTTCTTCGGCTCCCTGGCCCTGCTGGTGCTGGTCAACCAGATCGTCACCGGCGTCTGGCTGACGATGAGCTATACCCCGTCGGCGGAAGAGGCGTTTGCCTCCGTCGAATACATCATGCGTGACGTCGAGTACGGCTCGATCCTGCGCCTGCTGCACTCCACCGGCGCTTCGGCGTTCTTCATAGTGGTCTATCTGCACATGTTCCGTGGCCTGCTCTACGGTTCCTACCAGAAACCGCGTGAGCTGGTGTGGGTCTTCGGCATGCTGATCTACCTGGCGCTGATGGCTGAAGCCTTCATGGGTTATCTGCTGCCATGGGGCCAGATGTCGTACTGGGGCGCCCAGGTGATCATCTCGCTGTTCGGTGCTATCCCGGTGATCGGCAATGACCTGACCCAGTGGATCCGCGGTGACTACCTGATCTCGGGCATTACCCTTAACCGCTTTTTCGCCCTGCACGTCGTGGCCCTGCCTATCGTGATCCTGGGCCTGGTGGTGCTGCACATCCTGGCGCTGCACGAAGTGGGTTCCAACAACCCGGATGGCGTGGACATCAAGAAGCACAAGGACGAGAACGGCATCCCGCTGGATGGCATTCCATTCCACCCGTACTACACCGTGAAAGACATTGTCGGCGTCGTGGTGTTCCTGTTCGTGTTCTGCTCGATCGTGTTCTTTTTCCCGGAGATGGGCGGTTATTTCCTGGAGAAGCCTAACTTCGAACAAGCCAACGCCTTCAAGACACCTGAGCATATTGCTCCGGTCTGGTACTTCACGCCGTTCTACGCGATCTTGCGGGCGATCCCCGACAAGCTCATGGGGGTGATCGCCATGGGCGCGGCCATTGCGGTGCTGTTCGTACTGCCTTGGCTCGACCGAAGCCCGGTTAAGTCCATGCGCTACAAAGGCTGGCTGAGCAAGATCTGGCTGTGGGTGTTCTGCATTGCATTCGTGATCCTGGGCGTGCTGGGCGTGCTGGCGCCAACCCCTGAGCGTACGTTGCTGTCGCAGGTCTGCACCTTCCTGTATTTCGCCTACTTCATTCTGATGCCGTTCTACACCCGGCTCGAGAAGACCAAACCGGTTCCGGAAAGGGTGACTGGCTGATGAAAAGATTATTTGTTGCATTGATGCTTGCGGCGCTGCCGCTACTGTCCTTCGCCGCCGAGCACGGTGGCCCGGAACTGGAAAAAGTCGACATCGACGTGTCTGACAAGGCTGCCCTGCAAGACGGCGCGCGTACCTTCGCCAACTACTGCATGGGCTGCCACAGCGCCAAGTTCCAGCGCTATGAGCGTGTGGCCGATGATCTGGGCATCCCCCACGAGTTGATGTTGGATAAACTCGTGTTCACCGGCGCCAAGATTGGCGACCACATGAACATCGGCATGAAGCCGGCGGACGCCAAGGCCTGGTTCGGGGCTGCACCGCCCGACCTGACCCTGGTAGCCCGCGTGCGCGGCACCGACTGGCTCTACGGCTACCTCAAGTCCTTCTACGAAGACCCGGCGCGTCCTTGGGGTGTGAACAATAAGGTATTCCCGAACGTCGGCATGCCTAACGTTCTGGTCGGCCTGCAGGGTCGCCAAGTGGTAGGATGCAAGCAGGTTCAGGTCGTTGATAACGGCAAGAAGCAATATGATCCGTTGACCGGTACGCCTCTGACTCATGAAGCATGCGATCAACTGACCATCGTACCCAAGACCGGTACGCTGAACGAAGAGCAGTTCGACGAGAAGGTCAAGAACCTGGTGACCTTCCTGGCCTACTCGGCCAACCCGGTCAAACTGCAACATCAGCGCATCGGTACGTACGTCTTGCTGTACTTGGCTTTCTTCTTCGTATTCGCTTATCTGCTCAAGCGCGAATACTGGAAGGATGTGCATTGATCCAACCGTAAGCAATTGCTGTTAATCTTGCGCGCCCAGCGGCATCTCTGAACACGTAGCGACCTGGTTATCGGGTCCTACAGAGATGCTCTCTGGGCGCGCTCGTTTTTGAGCTTTCGATAATTTCAACAAGCGAGGAGGACCGCCATGGGCGTGACCAATCGGTTGGCCTGTTACTCCGACCCCGCCGACCACTATTCCCACCGGGTACGTATTGTGCTCGCAGAGAAGGGTGTCAGCGCCGAGATCATCAGTGTGGAGGTGGGTCGTCATCCGCCGAAGCTGATCGAAGTGAACCCTTACGGCAGCTTGCCCACCCTGGTCGATCGTGACCTGGCGTTGTGGGAGTCGACCGTGGTGATGGAATACCTGGATGAGCGTTACCCGCATCCACCTTTGCTGCCGGTGTATCCGGTGGCGCGCGCCAACAGCCGTCTGCTGATCCATCGGATCCAGCGTGACTGGTGTGGGCTGGTGGATCTGATACTCGATTCGCGCAGCAAAGAGGCGGCCCGTGTCGTGGCGCGTAAGGAATTGCGCGAGAGCCTGACCGGCGTTTCGCCGCTGTTCGCCGATAAACCTTTTTTTCTCAGTGAGGAACAAAGTTTGGTGGATTGCTGCCTATTGCCGATACTCTGGCGTTTGCCGATCCTGGGCATTGAACTGCCACGGCCGGCCAAGCCGTTGCTTGATTACATGGAGCGCCAATTTGCGCGTGAGGCTTTCCAGGCGAGTCTGTCTGGTGTCGAACGCGATATGCGCTAAGGCTTAAGGAGCCGCTGATGAACTCCAGTCGACCCTACTTGGTCCGCGCGCTCTACGAGTGGATTGTGGACAACGATTGCACCCCGCACATGCTGGTCAATTCCGAGTTTCCTGCGGTTCAGGTACCGCAGGGTTTTGCCAGTGACGGGCAGATTGTGCTGAACGTATCACCCAGTGCCGTGCGCCACCTGCACATGGACAATGAAGCGGTCAGCTTCGAAGGGCGTTTCGGCGGTGTGCCGCACACGCTGTACGTACCGATTGGCGCCATCCTCGGGATCTACGCCCGGGAGAACGGCCAAGGCATGGTGTTCGATCTGGAGTCGCCTTTCGAGGATGACGAAACGATCGAAAATGAAGACGGTGATGATCTGACGCCGCCCGATTCCGAGCCACCGCGTCCAAGCGCCGGCCGAGTTTGAAAGTGGTCAAATAAGCGGTTTTTCCGTCAGACCTGCCTGAAAAATGCCTCGATTGATGTCGGGGCATTTTTTTGCGCGCAGGATATGGATGAAAGTCGTGCCCAGACGGTGATCGTACAACCACCATGGGCTATGATGCGTGCTCAAGTTCACCGAGAAAGATGATCCATCATGGAAAAAGCCAACACCGCCCCTCGTCTTCCCCGCAAGCGCCGCAGCCTTGCCCAGGAATTGGTCACGGTGTTGTCCGAGCAGATCCGTGATGGCGAGCTTAAACGGGGCGATAAACTGCCCACCGAGTCGGCGATCATGCAAGCCCATGGGGTAAGTCGTACGGTGGTACGCGAAGCCATTTCGCGGCTGCAGGCGGCGGGGCAGGTGGAAACCCGTCACGGCATCGGCACCTTTGTACTGGATACGCCGAGCCCCAGCGGCTTTCGCATCGACCCGGCCACGGTGGTCACACTGCGTGATGTGCTGGCGATCCTGGAGCTGCGCATCAGCCTGGAAGTGGAATCGGCCGGTCTGGCTGCGCTGCGTCGCAGCGACGAACAACTGGCGGCCATGCGCGCGGCGCTGGATGCCTTGAATGAGAGCGCCGCGCATGCGGGCGATGCGGTCGCGTCAGACTTCGCGTTCCACCTGGAAATTGCGCTGTCCACCGGCAACCGTTATTTCACTGACATCATGACTCACCTGGGCACCAGCATCATTCCGCGAACCCGCCTGAACTCGGCGCGCCTGGCCCATGACGACCAGCAGCACTACATGGGCCGCCTGAGCCGCGAACACGAAGAGATTTATGAAGCGATCGCGCGCCAGGATTCGGACGCGGCGCGCGCGGCGATGCGGTTGCATTTGACCAACAGCCGCGAGCGCTGCGCCATGCACATGAAGAGGCGCAGGCGCAGCGGGGGTAGTTACTGGAGGGTCACGGTCAGCGCAATCATATCGGAGTAGTTTGGGCCAGACTCTCCACTGCTTGAATAGCCGACATATATTGTGTTGCCTGCATAGGGTTCCAGCGCCTCTTTGGGGATTTTGACCATAAGGCCGCTGAATGGATGCCAGGTTTCCGTACTCTCACCAGGTGCGACGCGGTACTCGCCTGTATCAATCGAAAAATGTCGACTGCCTGACCAGCTTGTATCTTCCGGGTCTTCCGGACGCTCGCAGATCATCGCATACACTGATCCATTGACTTGAGGTAACTGCTTCGAGCTTGGAACGCTCAGTTCCAACGCCTCGGTTAGTTTCGCAACGGCGGCTGTTCCTTGATCACCGGCACCGGTGGCGGGCGGATTCAAGGTGGGGAGTGGTAAGGCCATGATTAGGTTCCTCCGGACAGGTATAGCAGCATGTGTCTCTTCAAGAGCCAACGGCTTGGCCCTGAAGAGTGTTATCCGCCGAGGAGTTCTCGTGCGTAACTGTCAATAGTTACAGTGGCGACAAGCGGTATTACCTACGCAGGGTTGTTTGGTTTGTAGTCCTTGAGCAACAAATACGTACTCCACCCCCACCAGTCATTGGTCCAGCGCTTGTCGTTCAGGTCATTCACGTCCTTGCGACGCAGCACCGTGTCACCCTCCACTTTGAACAACGGCGAAAAGTTGTTCGCCGGGTTTTGCGCGGCGTTCAAGTCCGGTACATACAGCGGCGCCTTGAAATTGGCCGGTGAGGGCGTTGCACCGCTGATAAAGGTTTCGAAGATTTCGTCGGCGGACGCTTGAACCGCACGTTTGACCTGTGCCCGATTAGCCGCATCGAGGGTGTCGAAGTAGCGTTTGTCCCCATAGGCGTGCCACTTATCGCCCATGGCATTTTGCACCTTGAGCCCGAATTTGCTGTCTTCGTCGTGCATGAAGCGGCTGATCAGCGAACCGAGGTCGCTGGGCGTCACTACTGCGGCCAATTGCTTGCGCGGCACGCGCAGATGGCCTGCGGAAAACAGGTCGGTCAAAAAGTGATCAGCAAAGCCGTTCATGGCGTAGGCCAGCTCCAATGCCTGGTCGGTGCCGGTCTGGTGCGCCACCACTGCTTGTTGCAGCGCTGCGGTATGCCCTGCGAGGTACGCCGACAAGGCCCATTCACCGAAGTGATCGGCATTGTCCGCCGCCAGTTTCAGGTAGCGCCCCAAGGGGATCAGCGCCGAGACCGCACTGCCGCCTCCGGTGATGCGGTTCCATTCCTCGGACAACGTATCACCGAGGGCATCGTAGGCTTCGTGGGGTTGTTTGCCAGCCTTGATCGCCTGGTTGACCGCGTTGATCTCCGTTTGCATCACGGCGAGAATCTTGCCGGCCTCCGTCCGTGATGCCGGCAATGCCGCCAACGAGCTGAAGGCGGCGGTGAAGCGTTGTACGCGCTCGGCGGGGGAGGCGCCATCGCTGATGGGCTGGCCGGGAATGCCATAGAAATCACCGCCCAGAGCGATCACCTGGCCGTAGGTCAGCGCCAGCCCGTTGAGCAGGTGCAGCTCGATTTGGCGTGCGGGAATCGCCGGGGCGTCCTTGGCGAAGCGCAACAGGGTATCGTCGCCGATGGCGGTGTGTTCACCACCTTCGAAACGCAGGGTAGGTGGGTTCTTCTCGGGGGCTGCGAGTTCAAGACCTGACATGTTAGCTCCTTGCTATGTCGTAGGAATCTTCCTTGATAACTGTATGTATATACAGTTGATTCGAGTATATGTCGGGAAATTCCTACGTCAAGGACACGCTTATCAACAAGTCTGAAGATGAAGGTCGATGAATTGCAGTTGACGAATTTTTTTATAGTTGTACGATGACGTACGACATCACCAAAACCGACAACAATCTTTCGACAGAAAGTCTTTACCCAGGGTGTTCGAATAATGAATCCACAAGAACTGAAGTCCATCCTTTCCCACGGTCTGCTGTCTTTCCCCGTGACCGATTTCAATGCCCAGGGTGACTTCCACCAGGCGGGCTACATCAAGCGCCTTGAGTGGCTAGCCCCTTACGGCGCCACTGCTCTGTTCGCTGCCGGCGGCACCGGTGAGTTTTTCTCCCTGGCCGCCAGCGAATATTCCCAAGTGATAAAGACCGCTGTTGATACCTGCGCCACCAGCGTGCCGATCCTCGCGGGTGTCGGCGGTGCTACCCGCCAGGCGATCGAATACGCGCAAGAAGCCGAACGCCTCGGCGCCAAGGGCCTGCTGCTGTTGCCGCACTACCTCACCGAAGCCAGCCAGGACGGCGTTGCCGCCCACGTTGAAGCGGTCTGCAAATCGGTAAACATCGGCGTGGTGGTCTACAACCGCAACGTGTGCCGCCTGACCGCGCCGCTGCTGGAACGCCTGGCCGAGCGTTGCCCGAACCTGATCGGCTACAAGGACGGCCTGGGTGACATCGAGTTGATGGTGTCGATTCGTCGTCGTCTCGGCGACCGTTTCAGCTACCTCGGCGGCCTGCCGACCGCAGAGGTTTACGCCGCTGCCTACAAGGCCCTGGGCGTACCGGTGTACTCCTCGGCGGTGTTCAACTTCATCCCTAAAACCGCGATGGACTTCTACCACGCGATTGCCAAGGACGATCACGCCACCGTTGCCAAGATCATCGATGACTTCTTCCTGCCGTACCTGGACATCCGTAACCGCAAGGCCGGTTATGCGGTGAGCATCGTCAAGGCCGGTGCAAAAATCGTCGGCTATGACGCAGGCCCGGTGCGCACGCCGTTGACCGACCTGCTGCCGGAAGAATACGAAGCCCTGGCCGCGCTGATCGACAAGCAAGGCCCGCAATAACTTATCTACAAGGCCGCTGAGTAATCAGCGGCCTTTTGCGTCAGGAGAAGATTCGTGTCCCAAGCCAAGCGTTTTGAAAACTATATCAACGGTCAGTGGGTGGCCGGCGCCGACTATTGCGCCAATATCAACCCATCGGAGTTGTCCGATGTCATCGGCGAGTACGCCAAGGCCGACGTCGTACAGGTCAACGCCGCTATCGATGCTGCCCGCGCCGCGTTCCCGGCCTGGTCCACCTCCGGGATTCAGGCTCGCCACGATGCGTTGGATAAAGTCGGCAGCGAAATTCTCGCGCGCCGCGAAGAACTCGGCACCCTACTGGCCCGTGAAGAGGGCAAGACCCTGCCCGAGGCCATCGGCGAAGTAACCCGTGCCGGTAACATCTTCAAATTCTTCGCCGGCGAGTGCCTGCGTCTGTCCGGTGACTACGTGCCGTCGGTGCGTCCGGGTGTCAATGTCGAAGTGACCCGCGAAGCCCTCGGCGTGGTCGGCTTGATCACCCCGTGGAACTTCCCGATTGCCATCCCTGCGTGGAAGATCGCCCCGGCCCTGGCCTACGGTAACTGCGTGGTGATCAAGCCGGCCGAACTGGTACCGGGCTGTGCCTGGGCCCTGGCGGAAATCATCTCCCGCGCCGGTTTCCCGGCCGGCGTATTCAACCTGGTGATGGGCAGCGGCCGTGTAGTCGGCGATGTGCTGGTCAACAGCCCGAAAGTCGACGGCATCAGCTTCACCGGTTCCGTCGGTGTGGGGCGTCAGATCGCTGTCAGCTGCGTGTCGCGCCAGGCCAAGGTGCAGCTGGAAATGGGCGGCAAAAACCCGCAGATCATTCTCGACGACGCCGACCTCAAGCAGGCTGTCGAGCTGTCGGTACAGAGCGCGTTCTATTCCACCGGCCAACGTTGCACGGCATCGAGCCGTTTGATTGTCACCGCCGGTATTCACGACCAGTTCGTCGCGGCCATGGCTGAGCGCATGAAGTCGATCAAGGTTGGTCACGCGCTCAAAAGCGGTACCGACATTGGCCCGGTTGTGTCCCAGGCCCAGCTTGACCAGGATATGAAATACATCGACATCGGCCAAAGCGAAGGTGCACGGCTGGTCAGCGGTGGCGGCCTGGTGACCTGCGACACCGAAGGCTACTACCTGGCGCCGACGCTGTTTGCCGACAGCGAAGCCGAGATGCGCATCAGCCGTGAAGAAATCTTCGGCCCGGTGGCCAACGTAGTGCGCGTGGCGGACTACGAGGCGGCGCTGGCCATGGCCAACGACACCGAGTTCGGGTTGTCGGCGGGCATTGCCACCACTTCGCTGAAATACGCCAACCACTTCAAGCGCCACTCCCAGGCCGGGATGGTAATGGTCAACCTGCCGACCGCCGGTGTGGACTATCACGTTCCATTCGGTGGCCGTAAGGGTTCCTCCTACGGGTCGCGTGAGCAAGGTCGCTATGCGCAAGAGTTCTACACCGTGGTGAAAACCAGCTACATCGGTTCGTAAGACGCACTACCCAGTGGGAGCCGGATGCCTGCCGGTTCCCACAACAAAAACAGAAAACCATTACCCGCAAAAAAAATAATTAGTGGGAGTACATCTACATGCAAGCGACCAAGCCGACCCACGTCCGCTATTTGATCCTGCTCATGCTGTTCCTGGTGACCACGATCAACTACGCCGACCGGGCCACCATCGCCATCGCGGGCTCCAGCCTGCAAAAAGACCTCGGCATCGACGCGGTCACCCTCGGTTATATCTTCTCCGCATTCGGTTGGGCCTACGTGGCCGGGCAAATTCCCGGTGGCTGGCTGCTCGATCGTTTCGGCTCGAAAAAGGTCTATGCCCTGAGCATCTTCACCTGGTCACTGTTCACCGTGCTGCAAGGCTATGTCGGTGAGTTCGGTGTCTCCACCGCAGTGGTTGCGCTGTTCATGCTGCGTTTCATGGTGGGCCTGGCCGAAGCGCCGTCCTTCCCGGGTAATGCGCGAATTGTCGCCGCCTGGTTCCCCACCGCTGAACGCGGCACGGCATCGGCGATCTTCAACTCGGCGCAATACTTCGCCACGGTGTTGTTCGCGCCGCTGATGGGTTGGATCGTCTACCGCTTCGGCTGGCAGCACGTGTTTATCGTGATGGGCGTGATCGGCATTCTGTTCTCACTGGTCTGGCTGAAAGTTATCCACAGCCCGCGCCAGCACCCGATGATCAACGAAGCCGAGTTCAATCACATCGCCGCCAATGGCGCGATGGTCGATATGGATCAGGACAAGGGCAAGGGTAAGAAAACCGACGGGCCGAAGTGGGATTACATCCGTCAACTGCTGACCAACCGCATGATGCTGGGTGTTTACCTGGGCCAGTACTGCATCAACGGCATCACCTACTTCTTCCTGACCTGGTTCCCGGTGTATCTGGTGCAGGACCGTGGCATGACCATCCTCAAGGCCGGTTTCATTGCCTCCTTGCCGGCGATTTGCGGGTTTATTGGCGGCGTGCTGGGCGGGGTGATTTCCGACTATCTGCTGCGCAAGGGCCATTCGCTGACCTTCGCGCGCAAGGCGCCGATCATTGCCGGTTTGCTGGTGTCCAGCAGCATCATTGCGTGTAACTACGTCGACGTAGAGTGGATGGTGGTGGGTTTCATGGCCTTGGCCTTCTTCGGCAAGGGCGTTGGCGCACTCGGTTGGGCGGTGGTATCCGACACCTCGCCGAAACAAATCGCCGGCCTCAGTGGCGGCCTGTTCAACACCTTCGGTAACCTGGCCTCGATCACCACCCCGATCGTGATCGGCTATATCATCAGCACCACCGGCTCGTTCAAATGGGCCCTGGTGTTCGTCGGCGCCAACGCGCTGGTGGCGGTGTTCAGCTACCTGGTCATCGTCGGCCCGATCAAGCGTGTAGTACTCAAAGAGCCGCCAAGCAAGGGGCCGGAGTTGAACAACCTAACCCAAGCGCATTCCTGAGAGGCACCGTGATGCAGTTGATTGAACATGCCGACTCGCCACGCTCCATTCGTTTGCACGAGCGCGACAACGTAGTGATCGTGGTGAATGACCAGGGCGTACCGGCCGGGACCGAGTTCCCGGACGGCCTGGTGACGGTGGATTTCATCCCCCAGAGCCACAAGGTGACCCTGGAAGATATCCCCGAAGGTGGTCAGATTATTCGCTACGGCCAGACCATTGGTTACGCGTTGGCGCCGATTCCGCGCGGCAGTTGGGTCCAGGAAGATCAACTGCGCATGCCCACCGCGCCCCCTCTGGACAGCCTGCCACTGTCCACCGAAGTGCCGGAGCGTCAGGCGCCGCTGGAAGGCTTCACGTTCGAGGGCTATCGCAACGCCGACGGTACTGTGGGCACGCGCAATATCCTGGGTATCACCACCACGGTGCAGTGTGTGACCGGGGTGCTGGACCATGCGGTCAAGCGCATCAAGGACGAGTTGCTGCCCAAGTACCCGCATGTCGATGACGTGGTGGCGCTGACCCATAGCTACGGCTGCGGGGTGGCGATCACCGCCACTGACGCTTACATTCCGATCCGCACCGTGCGCAATCTGGCGCGCAACCCGAACCTGGGAGGCGAAGCATTGGTGATCAGCCTGGGCTGCGAGAAATTGCAGGCCGGGCAGGTGATGCATGACAACGACAGCTCGGTCGACCTGAGCGAGCCGTGGTTGTACCGGCTGCAGGATTCCAGCCACGGTTTTACCGAGATGATCGAGCAGATCATGGCGTTGGCTGAAACCCGCCTGAAAAAACTCGACCAGCGCCGCCGCGAAACCGTGCCGGCCTCCGAGTTGATTCTGGGCATGCAATGTGGCGGCAGTGATGCGTTTTCCGGCATCACCGCCAACCCGGCGCTGGGCTACGCCTCGGACCTGTTGCTGCGGGCCGGAGCGACGGTGATGTTTTCCGAAGTCACCGAAGTACGCGATGCCATCTACCTGCTGACTTCTCGCGCGCAAACAAAGGAAGTTGCCGAAGAGCTGGTGCGTGAAATGGACTGGTACGACCGTTACCTGGCCAAGGGCGAGGCGGACCGCAGCGCCAATACCACGCCGGGCAACAAGAAGGGTGGGTTGTCGAATATTGTCGAGAAGTCCTTGGGCTCCATCGTCAAATCCGGCAGCAGCGCGATCAACGGCGTGCTCGGCCCTGGCGAACGGTTCAAGGGCAAGGGTTTGATCTTTTGCGCCACGCCGGCCAGTGATTTTGTGTGCGGTACCTTGCAACTGGCGGCGGGGATGAACCTGCATGTGTTCACGACCGGGCGTGGCACGCCTTACGGGCTGGCGATGGCGCCGGTGGTGAAAGTCTCGACGCGTACGGAGTTGGCGCAGCGCTGGCCGGATCTCATCGATATCGACGCCGGGCGCATCGCCACCGGGCGGGCGACTATCGAGGAGCTGGGCTGGGAGTTGTTCCACTTCTACCTGGATGTGGCCAGCGGCAAGAAGCAGACCTGGGCGGAGCATCACAAGCTGCACAACGACATCACCTTGTTCAACCCGGCGCCGATTACCTGAGACCGAGTCGCCTGCAATCGGGGGCAAGCCCCCTCCCACACTCGAGCGCGTTTTCATGCTGGAACTCGGTCAAAGGTGGGAGGG
>NZ_JAFHKI010000046.1 GCF_016937615.1 Pseudomonas lactucae
GACCGAGTCGCCGCCATCGGGGGCAAGCCCCTCCCACACTTGACTGCATTCCCAAGGATGTACTCGGTCAAAATGTGGGAGGGGCTTGCCCGATAGCTATTTCAGCAACACCAACAATGCCCTGCTATGCCAGGGCATTTTGCCGTCTACGATTCAATTTGCGACCTGCCAGGCCGACAAACTGGCACTATCAAACCCAAATGACTCGCAGAGATAACGGACATGTCCCTACGCACCCTGCTCACCGCCCTCCTCCTCACTGCCAGTTGCTCGGCAATGGCCGACACCGAAGTCGTCAACCTGAGCAACCGCACCAGCGCCGACCTGCTGCCGGTGGCGCAGAACTTCATCGGCAAGGACGGCACCGTCAGCGCTTATGGCAACCAGCTTATTGTTAAAGCAGAGCCCGGCAAGATCGAAGATCTGCGCGCCTTGCTCGCCCAACTCGACACGCCGGCCAGGCGCCTGCTGATCACTGTCGACACCAACGAGAACAACCAACAAACCAACAGCCACGTGATCACCTACAGCACCGAGAGCCGTGACGGCGGCATCCAGCAGATCCAGGCCAGCGAAGGCGTACCTGCGCTGATTCAGGTCGGCCAGAGCGTGCCATTGACCACCACTCAGCCCGATGCCTACGGCCGCCCACAAAACCAGACCCAGTATCGCAACGTGACCCAAGGTTTTTACGTCACCGCCAGCGTCACCGGCGAGACCGTACACCTGGCGATCAGTACCAACCGTGACCGCATGAGCCAGGAACGTCCCGATGTAGTGAATGTGCAAAGCACCGACACAACCGTCAGCGGACGTCTTGGCGAATGGATCCCCCTGGCCGGCATCAATCGTCAGACCCAGGCCGACAAATCCTCTACAACCCGCAGCTACTCTACTCAGGGCCGCGATGACCTGACTGTGCGGGTCAAAGTCGACACCCTGAACTGAAGCACCAAAAACTGACTGATGAGTCGTATTAGACTAAAGATGTAGTGCCACAAAAAAAGCACTACAAACCATTTGACGATCCAAAAAAGCATGGGCATGATGGCCTCGCTCCCGCTAATCAGGGGCCCTGGCAAGGGCCTTCGGATCGTCGCTCCAAGCTACCCACCCGAGCCGATTCGTGTCTGTACCGCCCACAAGGTGTGTTTGACTTTGGTTGCGACTGGAACGAAGTTGTCCCGAGGGACGGAAGCTAACCAGGTAACCCGGCAACACGCTGCAGAATGCCCAAGGGCCCACGACGCCCGAAGACTGTTCTTGGCCCGCCTTTACCTGCTCGCCTCTCCCTTGAGCCCTTCGTTCATCCCGTCGCCTCCCCCGTCGAACCTGACTTGACCGCCTCTGCTTCTGGTCAGCGAGCCGCCATGCACCGCAACGATTGCGCGGCTGGCAAAAGGATTTCTCCACCTAGACCTATGCGACGAGGTTTTTCCCATGGCACTGACACGCGAACAGCAAATTGCAGCCCTCGAAAAAGACTGGGCTGAAAACCCACGCTGGAAAGGCGTGACCCGCGCTTATTCCGCTGCTGACGTCGTCCGCCTGCGTGGCTCGGTTCAACCCGAGCACACCTTTGCAAAACTCGGCGCCGAGAAGCTGTGGAACCTGGTCACCCAAGGTGCCAAGCCTTCCTTCCGTCCCGACAAAGATTTCGTCAACTGCATGGGCGCCCTGACCGGTGGCCAGGCAGTCCAACAGGTGAAAGCCGGTATCCAGGCGATCTACCTGTCCGGCTGGCAAGTGGCGGCGGACAACAACTCCGCCGAATCCATGTACCCCGACCAATCGCTGTACCCGGTGGATTCGGTTCCGACCGTGGTCAAGCGCATCAACAACTCGTTCCGTCGCGCCGACCAGATCCAGTGGAAAGCCGGCAAGAACCCAGGTGACGAAGGCTACATCGACTACTTTGCACCGATCGTGGCTGACGCCGAGGCCGGTTTCGGTGGCGTACTGAACGCCTACGAACTGATGAAAAGCATGATCGAAGCGGGCGCCGCCGGCGTTCACTTTGAAGACCAGCTGGCTTCCGTGAAGAAATGCGGCCACATGGGCGGCAAAGTACTGGTTCCAACCCAGGAAGCCGTACAGAAGCTCACCGCCGCCCGTCTGGCCGCTGACGTTGCCGGTACGCCAACCATCATCCTGGCGCGTACCGATGCCAACGCCGCTGACCTGCTGACGTCGGACTGCGATCCGTACGACCAGCCGTTCGTGACAGGCGAGCGCACCCAGGAAGGTTTCTACAAGGTACGCGCCGGCCTGGACCAGGCTATCGCTCGCGGCCTGGCCTACGCACCGTACGCCGACCTGATTTGGTGCGAAACCGCCAAGCCGGACCTGGACGAGGCCCGTCGCTTCGCCGAAGCGATCAAGAAGGAATACCCGGACCAACTGCTGTCCTACAACTGCTCGCCTTCCTTCAACTGGAAGAAGAACCTGGACGACGCGACCATCGCCAAGTTCCAACGCGAACTGTCCGCCATGGGCTACAAGCACCAGTTCATCACCCTGGCCGGCATTCACAACATGTGGCACAGCATGTTCAACCTGGCGCACGACTACGCCCGCAACGACATGACCGCCTACGTGAAGCTGCAGGAGCAGGAGTTCGCTGACGCGGCCAAGGGCTACACCTTCGTGGCGCACCAGCAGGAAGTAGGCACCGGCTACTTCGACGACATGACCACCGTGATCCAGGGCGGCACCTCGTCCGTGACCGCGCTGACCGGCTCGACCGAAGAAGAACAGTTCCACTAAGCACTGAGTACACGGCCACGGCGGACCCGTTAAAAAGCTAACCGCCGTGCTGCACAACAATCACGCCCCGACTGGTTCGGGGCGTTTTTTTGCCTGTACCTGTCCGACTGATTCAGCGAGGGCCCAATGTGGGAAATATGATCTGCCTGAAAATTTTGCGCAAACCTTGATCCAGAGCGGTATTCACTGCAGACAAATCAGTTAAAAGATCCGCTCCGGCAACTAGCGACCATCAAGCAAGTAACGGCAACTTCCCGCGCCACACGAGAAACATTCGCTTAAACCTCCGCACAAACAATAGTCATTATCATTTGGCGCTTAAAAGCTTCGTTACCGGTTAAACAAAACACATTTGATCAAATGCCCGCTAATGCCCACCATGCAAGGGTTGCAGCCCCATCGAGGTGCACTATGTCCTTATTCCAACGAATAATTTCGCTATCGCAATTTTACTTGCCCGGTGTTTAGCCATAAAATCAACGCGATTGACTGCGCTGCGACATATCGTCACTGCATCATTACTTTTTCGAGCTCAGAGACCTTTGCTCTCTGTTAAGGATTTCCAGCATGACCGAAGCGACAGGACTCATGGCCCACAACTGGGGCTTTGCCATTTTCCTCCTCGGTGTTGTCGGCCTCTGTGCCTTCATGCTCGGCGTTTCCAGCCTCCTTGGGTCAAAAGCCTGGGGCCGCAGCAAAAACGAACCGTTCGAATCCGGCATGCTACCTACAGGTGGCGCCCGTCTGCGGCTCTCAGCCAAATTCTATCTGGTCGCGATGCTGTTCGTGATCTTCGATATCGAAGCCCTTTTTCTCTTTGCCTGGTCTGTGTCCGTCCGCGAAAGCGGCTGGACCGGATTCGTCGAAGCCCTCGTTTTCATAGCAATTCTGTTGGCAGGCCTTGTCTACCTATTTCGAGTGGGCGCCCTTGACTGGGCTCCGGAAGCTCGTCGTAAGCGGCAAGCGAAGCTGAAACAATGAGGCTTTGGCGATGCAATACAATCTCACCAGGATCGACCCGAATGCTCCTAACGAGCAGTACCCCATCGGCGAACGGGAAACCGTTTCCGACCCGTTAGAAGATCAAGTCCACAAAAACATCTACATGGGCAAGCTGGAAGACGTGCTGAGTGGTGCGGTCAACTGGGGGCGTAAAAACTCCCTGTGGCCGTACAACTTCGGCCTTTCGTGCTGCTACGTGGAAATGACCACCGCCTTCACGGCGCCCCACGACATCGCGCGCTTTGGCGCCGAGGTTATCCGGGCATCGCCGCGTCAGGCGGATTTCATGGTTATCGCCGGTACCTGCTTCATCAAGATGGCGCCGATCATCCAGCGTCTCTATGAGCAAATGCTCGAGCCGAAATGGGTTATCTCCATGGGTTCGTGCGCCAACTCCGGTGGCATGTACGACATCTACTCCGTCGTTCAAGGGGTGGATAAGTTCCTGCCCGTGGACGTCTACGTGCCTGGCTGCCCGCCCCGCCCTGAAGCATTCCTGCAAGGCTTGATGCTGCTGCAGGAATCGATTGGCAAGGAGCGTCGCCCACTGTCCTGGGTCGTCGGCGATCAAGGCGTTTACCGCGCCGAGATGCCGTCCCAAAAGGAACAGCGCCGCGAACAGCGAATCGCAGTCACCAACCTGCGCAGCCCCGACGAAGTCTGATCCAGCCCCGCTTCTTTTATAGAACGAAAACCTGGCCTCATTCTTTACGTTGACCGAAAGCGATAAAAAACCATGACTACAGGCAGTGCTCTGTACATCCCGCCTTACAAGGCAGACGACCAGGATGTGGTTGTCGAACTCAATAACCGTTTTGGCCCTGACGCCTTCACCGCTCAGGCCACACGCACCGGCATGCCGGTGCTGTGGGTGGCGCGTGCCAGGCTCGTCGAAGTCCTGACCTTCCTGCGCAACCTGCCCAAGCCGTACGTCATGCTTTATGACCTGCATGGCGTGGACGAGCGTCTGCGCACCAAGCGCCAGGGCTTGCCGAGCGGCGCCGACTTCACCGTGTTCTACCACCTGATGTCGCTGGAACGTAACAGCGACGTGATGATCAAGGTCGCATTGAGCGAAAGCGACCTGAGCGTCCCGACCGTGACCGGTATCTGGCCGAACGCCAGCTGGTACGAGCGCGAAGTCTGGGACATGTTCGGGATCGACTTCCCGGGCCACCCGCACCTGACGCGAATCATGATGCCGCCGACCTGGGAAGGTCATCCGCTGCGCAAGGACTTCCCTGCCCGCGCCACCGAATTCGACCCGTTCAGCCTCAACCTGGCCAAGCAACAGCTGGAAGAGGAAGCCGCGCGCTTCCGTCCGGAAGACTGGGGCATGAAGCGTTCCGGCACCAACGAGGACTACATGTTCCTCAACCTGGGCCCGAACCACCCTTCGGCTCACGGCGCCTTCCGTATCATCCTGCAATTGGACGGCGAAGAAATCGTCGACTGCGTACCGGACATCGGCTACCACCACCGTGGTGCCGAGAAGATGGCCGAGCGTCAATCCTGGCACAGCTTCATCCCGTACACCGACCGTATCGACTACCTCGGCGGCGTGATGAACAACCTGCCGTACGTGCTCTCGGTCGAGAAGCTGGCCGGCATTAAAGTGCCAGACCGCGTCGACACCATCCGCATCATGATGGCCGAGTTCTTCCGGATCACCAGCCACCTGCTGTTCCTGGGCACCTATATCCAGGACGTCGGCGCCATGACGCCGGTGTTCTTCACCTTCACCGACCGTCAGCGCGCCTACAAGGTCATCGAAGCCATCACCGGTTTCCGTCTGCACCCGGCCTGGTACCGCATCGGCGGCGTGGCGCACGACCTGCCCAATGGCTGGGAGCGCCTGGTCAAGGAATTCATCGACTGGATGCCCAAGCGTCTGGACGAGTACCAAAAGGCTGCATTGGACAACAGCATCCTCAAGGGTCGTACCATCGGCGTCGCGCAGTACAACACCAAAGAAGCCCTGGAATGGGGCGTCACCGGTGCCGGCCTGCGTTCCACCGGTTGTGATTTCGACCTGCGCAAGGCGCGTCCGTACTCCGGCTACGAGAACTTCGAGTTCGAAGTGCCGCTGGCGGCCAATGGCGATGCCTACGACCGCTGCATCGTGCGTGTCGAAGAAATGCGCCAGAGCCTGAAGATCATCGAGCAGTGCATGCGCAACATGCCGGCCGGCCCGTACAAGGCAGATCACCCGCTGACCACGCCGCCGCCCAAAGAGCGCACGCTGCAACACATCGAAACCCTGATCACGCACTTCCTGCAGGTTTCGTGGGGCCCGGTGATGCCGGCCAACGAATCCTTCCAGATGATCGAAGCGACCAAGGGTATCAACAGTTATTACCTGACGAGCGATGGCGGCACCATGAGCTACCGCACCCGGATTCGTACCCCAAGCTTCGCCCACTTGCAGCAGATCCCTTCGGTGATCAAAGGCGAGATGGTCGCGGACTTGATTGCGTACCTGGGTAGTATCGATTTCGTTATGGCCGACGTGGACCGCTAAGCATGAACAGCACGCTTATCCAGACAGACCGTTTCACCTTGAGTGAAACCGAGCGCTCGGCCATCGAGCACGAGCTGCATCACTACGAAGACCCGCGCGCGCGTCGATCGAAGCCTTGAAGATCGTCCAGAAGGAACGTGGCTGGGTGCCCGACGGCGCCCTCTACGCCATTGGTGAGATCCTCGGCATCCCCGCCAGCGACGTTGAAGGCGTGGCGACGTTCTACAGCCAGATCTTCCGCCAGCCGGTCGGCCGCCACATCATTCGCGTATGCGACAGCATGGTCTGCTACATCGGTGGTCACGAGTCCGTGGTCAGCGAGATCCAGAACAAACTGGGCATCGGCCTCGGCCAGACCACCCCGGATGGCCGCTTCACGCTGCTGCCGGTGTGCTGCCTGGGCAACTGCGACAAGGCGCCGGCGTTGATGATCGACGACGACACATTCGGTGACGTACAGCCTGCTGGCGTGACCCAATTGCTCGAGGGCTACCCATGACCCTGACTTCTTTCGGCCCGGCCAACCTGATCAAGCGTTCGCCTGAGACCCATCCGCTGACCTGGCGCCTGCGTGACGATGCCGAGCCGGTATGGCTCGACGAATACCAGGCCAAGAACGGCTACGCCGCCGCGCGCAAAGCCTTCGCCGACATGGCCCAGGACGATATCGTCCAGACCGTGAAAGACGCCGGCCTCAAGGGCCGCGGCGGTGCAGGCTTCCCCACGGGCGTGAAGTGGGGCCTGATGCCCAAGGACGAATCCATCAACATCCGCTACCTGCTGTGCAACGCGGATGAAATGGAGCCCAACACCTGGAAAGACCGCATGCTGATGGAGCAACTGCCCCATCTGCTGATCGAAGGCATGCTGATCAGCGCCCGTGCGCTCAAGACCTACCGCGGCTACATCTTCCTGCGCGGCGAATACACCACCGCCGCCAAGCACCTCAACCGTGCCGTGGAAGAAGCCAAGGCTGCCGGCCTGCTGGGCAAGAACATCCTCGGTTCCGGTTTCGACTTCGAACTGTTCGTGCACACCGGCGCCGGGCGTTATATCTGCGGCGAAGAAACCGCACTGATCAACTCCCTCGAAGGCCGCCGCGCCAACCCGCGTTCCAAGCCGCCCTTCCCTGCCGCCGTCGGCGTGTGGGGCAAGCCGACCTGCGTGAACAACGTCGAGACCCTGTGTAACGTGCCGGCGATCATCGCCGACGGCGTGGACTGGTACAAATCGTTGGCCCGTGAAGGCAGCGAAGACATGGGCACCAAGCTCATGGGCTTCTCCGGCAAGGTCAAGAACCCTGGCCTGTGGGAGCTGCCGTTCGGCGTGACCGCTCGCGAGCTGTTCGAGGACTACGCCGGCGGCATGCGCGACGGCTACACCCTGAAAGCCTGGCAGCCAGGCGGCGCCGGCACCGGTTTCCTGTTGCCCGAGCACCTGGACGCACAAATGTATGCCGGCGGTATCGGCAAGGTGGGCACCCGGATGGGTACCGGCCTGGCGATGGCGGTCGACAACACGGTGAACATGGTCTCGCTGCTGCGCAACATGGAGCAGTTCTTTGCCCGCGAGTCCTGCGGTTTCTGCACCCCATGCCGCGACGGTTTGCCGTGGAGCGTCAAGCTGCTGATGGCCCTGGAAAACGGCGAAGGCCGCGAGGGTGACATCGAAACCCTGCTCGGCCTGGTCGGCTTCCTTGGCCCAGGCAAGACATTCTGTGCTCACGCACCGGGCGCCGTGGAGCCATTGGGCAGCGCAATCAAATACTTCCGCTCGGAGTTCGAAGCCGGCATCGCGCCAACCAGCGCCGCCGTCCCGCCTCTGGCGAGGCCGATCGTAGTCGGCGCGTAACGCTTAAACAGGCGAAGGGCCCGTGCTCTTCGCCTTGCTCATGTGCTGACGCCGTAAAGGCTGTGTAGATGCACATGAATAACAAGATTCCATTAGCCACGCCCGCTGACAACGGGCCAACGAAGAACTTTGAACCATGGCCACTATCCACGTAGACGGCAAAGCGCTCGAAGTCGATGGGGCGGACAACCTGTTACAGGCGTGTCTGTCACTCGGCCTCGACATCCCGTATTTCTGCTGGCACCCCGCGCTCGGTAGCGTCGGTGCCTGTCGCCAGTGTGCGGTCAAGCAATACACCGACGAAAACGACACCCGTGGTCGTATCGTCATGTCCTGCATGACCCCAGCCACCGACAACACCTGGATCTCCATCGACGATGAAGAATCCAAGGCGTTCCGCGCCAGCGTTGTCGAATGGTTGATGACCAACCACCCCCACGACTGCCCGGTCTGTGAGGAAGGCGGTCACTGCCACCTGCAAGACATGACGGTGATGACCGGCCACAACGAGCGCCGCTATCGCTTCACCAAGCGTACTCACCAGAACCAGGACCTCGGCCCGTTCATTTCCCACGAGATGAACCGCTGCATCGCCTGCTACCGTTGCGTGCGCTTCTATAAAGACTACGCCGGCGGTACCGACCTGGGCGTATTCGGCGCCCACGACAACGTGTATTTCGGTCGCGTTGAAGACGGCGTGCTCGAAAGCGAATTCTCCGGCAACCTCACCGAGGTCTGCCCCACCGGTGTGTTCACCGACAAGACCCACTCCGAGCGCTACAACCGCAAGTGGGACATGCAGTTCGCACCGAGCATCTGCCATGGCTGCTCCAGCGGCTGCAACATCTCGCCGGGCGAGCGCTACGGTGAATTGCGCCGTATCGAAAACCGCTTCAACGGTTCGGTCAACCAGTACTTCCTGTGCGACCGTGGCCGTTTCGGCTATGGCTACGTCAACCGTGAAGACCGTCCACGCCAGCCATTGCTGGCCGATGGCGCCAAGCTGAGCCTGGACGAGGCGCTGGATAAAGCCGCCGACCTGCTGCGCGGCCGCAACATCGTCGGCATCGGTTCGCCACGCGCCAGCCTCGAAAGCAACTACGCGTTGCGCGAGCTGGTGGGCGCCGAACACTTCTACAGCGGCATCGAAGCCGGTGAGCTGGAACGCATCCGTCTGGTCCTGCAAGTACTGAACGACAGCCCGCTGCCCGTGCCGAACATGCGCGACATCGAAGACCACGATGCCGTCTTCGTGCTCGGTGAAGACCTGACCCAGACCGCCGCGCGTATTGCGCTGTCCCTGCGTCAGTCGGTCAAAGGCAAGGCCGAAGAAATGGCCGATGCCATGCGCGTACAGCCTTGGCTCGACGCCGCCGTGAAGAACATCGGCCAGCACGCGCTGAACCCGCTGTTTATCGCAAGCCTGGCTGAAACCAAGCTCGACGACATCGCCGAAGAGTGCGTGCACGCCGCCCCGGACGACCTGGCGCGCATCGGTTTCGCCGTGGCCCACGCCCTCGACGCCAGCGCACCTGCCGTCGAAGGCCTGGACACTGAAGCCGTCGAACTGGCCCAACGCATTGCCAACGCTCTGTTGGCGGCCAAACGCCCGCTGATCATCGCCGGCACCTCCCTGGGTTCCAAAGCACTGATCGAAGCCGCCGCCAACATCGCCAAGGCCTTGAAGCTGCGCGACAAGAACGGCTCCATCAGCCTGGTGGTGCCGGAAGCCAACAGCCTTGGCCTGGCCATGCTCGGTGGCGAGTCCGTGGACGCTGCGCTGCAAGCAGTGACCGACGGCCGTGCCGACGCCATCGTGGTGCTGGAAAACGACCTGTACACCCGCACCGCTGCGGCCAAGGTTGACGCTGCGCTCAACGCCGCCAAGGTGCTGATCGTGGCCGACCACCAGAAGACCGCCACCAGCGACCGTGCCCATCTGGTCCTGCCAGCCGCCACCTTCGCCGAAGGCGACGGCACGCTGGTCAGCCAGGAAGGCCGCGCCCAGCGCTTCTTCCAGGTGTTCGATCCGAAGTACATGGACGCCAGCATCCTGGTTCACGAAGGCTGGCGCTGGCTGCATGCCCTGCGCGCAACCCTGCTGAACCAGCCGATCGACTGGACCCAGCTCGACCACGTGACCGCTGCCGTGGCCTCCAGTGCCCCGCAGCTGGCGCGTATCGTCGATGCCGCGCCGTCCGCGGCGTTCCGCATCAAGGGCCTGAAGCTGGCGCGTGAGCCGCTGCGCTATTCCGGTCGGACCGCCATGCGCGCCGACATCAGCGTGCACGAACCGCGTACCCCGCAAGACAACGACACCGCGTTCGCCTTCTCCATGGAAGGTTACTCGGGTTCGGCCGAACCGCGTCAGCAGGTGCCGTTCGCCTGGTCGCCGGGCTGGAACTCGCCGCAGGCCTGGAACAAGTTCCAGGACGAAGTCGGTGGGCATATCCGCGCAGGCGACCCAGGCACCCGCCTGATCGAAACCAGCGGTGACTCGCTGAACTGGTTCTGCGCCGTACCGCGCCCGTTCAACCCGGCACCGGGCACATGGCAGGTCGTGCCGTTCTTCCACCTGTTCGGCAGCGAAGAAACCTCTTCCAAGGCCGCACCGGTTCAAGAGCGCATTCCTGCCGCTTACGTGTCCTTGGCCAGTCCGAAGCCGATCGCCTGGGCGTCAACGACGGTGCCCTGCTCAGCCTGAACGTGGCCGGCCAGACCCTGCGTCTGCCGCTGCGCATCAACGATGAGTTGGGCGCCGGCCTGGTTGCATTGCCAAAAGGCATCGCCGGCATCCCGCCTGCGATTGCAGGCCTTACCGTTGACGGTCTGCAGGAGGCAGCGCAATGACTTGGTTCACGCCGGAAGTAATTGACGTGATCATCTCGGTGGTCAAGGCCATCGTTATCCTGTTGGCCGTGGTCGTGGCGGGCGCCCTGCTCAGCTTTGTCGAGCGTCGCCTGCTGGGCTGGTGGCAGGACCGTTACGGTCCGAACCGCGTTGGCCCATTCGGCATGTTCCAGATCGCCGCCGACATGCTGAAAATGTTCTTCAAGGAAGACTGGACCCCGCCGTTTGCCGACAAGGTGATCTTCACCCTGGCACCGGTCGTGGCCATGAGCGCCTTGCTGATCGCTTTCGCAATCATCCCGATCACCCCGACCTGGGGCGTGGCGGACCTGAACATCGGCCTGCTGTTCTTCTTCGCCATGGCCGGCCTGTCGGTCTATGCGGTGCTGTTCGCCGGTTGGTCGAGCAACAACAAGTTCGCCCTGCTGGGCAGCTTGCGTGCCTCGGCGCAAACCGTATCCTATGAAGTGTTCATGGGGTTGGCGCTGATGGGCATCGTGGTGCAGGTTGGTTCGTTCAACATGCGCGATATCGTCGAGTACCAGGCACAGAACCTGTGGTTCATCATTCCGCAGTTCTTTGGCTTCTGTACGTTCTTCATCGCTGGCGTGGCCGTGACTCACCGTCACCCGTTCGACCAGCCGGAAGCGGAACAGGAACTGGCCGACGGTTACCACATTGAATATGCCGGCATGAAATGGGGCATGTTCTTCGTCGGTGAGTACATCGGCATCATCTTGATCTCGGCCCTGCTGGTCACGCTGTTCTTCGGCGGCTGGCACGGTCCGTTCGGCATCCTGCCGCAGTTGGCCTTCTTCTGGTTCTTCCTGAAGACCGCGTTCTTCATCATGCTGTTCATCCTGCTGCGCGCCTCGATTCCGCGCCCGCGCTATGACCAGGTGATGGATTTCAGCTGGAGATTCTGCCTGCCGCTGACCCTGATCAATTTGCTGGTGACGGCTGCCGTCGTGTTGTTGAACACGCCCGCGGCCGCGGTTCAGTGAGGATTTGACCCATGTTCAAATATATTGGCGACATCGTTAAGGGTACCGGTACCCAATTGCGAAGCCTGGTGATGGTTTTCGGCCATGGCTTTCGCAAACGCGACACCCTGCAATACCCCGAAGAAGCGGTGTACCTGCCGCCGCGCTATCGCGGCCGCATCGTACTGACCCGCGACCCCGACGGCGAAGAGCGTTGCGTAGCCTGCAACCTGTGCGCCGTGGCGTGCCCGGTGGGTTGCATTTCCCTGCAGAAAGCTGAAACCGAAGACGGTCGCTGGTACCCGGACTTCTTCCGCATCAACTTCTCGCGCTGCATTTTCTGTGGCCTCTGCGAGGAAGCTTGCCCGACCACCGCGATCCAGCTGACGCCGGATTTCGAGATGGCCGAGTTCAAACGTCAGGACCTGGTGTACGAGAAAGAAGATCTGCTGATCTCTGGTCCCGGTAAAAACCCTGATTACAACTTCTATCGTGTTGCAGGTATGGCCGTTGCCGGTAAGCCCAAAGGCGCCGCACAAAACGAAGCCGAGCCGATCAACGTGAAGAGCTTGCTGCCTTAAGGAAGAAAGATGGAATTCGCTTTCTATTTCGCATCGGGTATCGCGGTTGTGTCCACGCTTCGCGTGATCACCAACACCAACCCCGTGCACGCCCTGCTCTACCTGATCATTTCGCTGATCGCCGTGGCCATGACCTTCTTCAGCCTCGGCGCACCGTTCGCCGGCGTGCTGGAAGTGATCGCCTACGCCGGCGCCATCATGGTGCTGTTCGTGTTTGTAGTGATGATGCTCAACCTGGGGCCGGCTTCGGTCGCCCAGGAACGCGTCTGGCTCAAGCCCGGCATCTGGCTCGGCCCGGTTGTCCTCGCCGCCCTGCTGCTGGGTGAACTGCTGTATGTGCTGTTCGCTCACCAGAGCGGCCAGGCCATCGGCCACACCACCGTAGACGCGAAAGCCGTGGGCATCAGCCTGTTCGGCCCGTACCTGCTGGTGGTCGAACTGGCTTCGATGCTGCTGCTCGCCGCAGCCATCACCGCCTTCCACTTGGGCCGCAACGAAGCCAAGGAGCAATGACGATGCCTGCTATCCCTTTGGAGCATGGTCTGGCGGTCGCCGGCATCCTGTTCTGCCTTGGCCTGGTCGGCCTGATGGTTCGCCGTAACATTCTGTTCGTGTTGATGAGCCTGGAAATCATGATGAACGCCGCGGCACTGGCGTTCATCGTGGCGGGCGCACGTTGGGGCCAGCCGGATGGACAAGTCATGTTCATCCTGGTCATCAGCCTGGCAGCCGCCGAAGCCAGTATTGGCCTGGCGATCCTGCTGCAGCTGTACCGTCGCTTCCACACGCTTGATATCGACGCTGCCAGTGAGATGCGCGGATGAACATGATCTTTCTGACTTTCGTATTTCCCCTGATCGGTTTCCTGCTGCTGTCGTTCTCCCGTGGACGCTGGTCGGAAAACCTGTCTGCCCTGGTCGGCGTGGGCTCGATCGGCCTGTCGGCCATCGTGGCCGCCTACGTCATCTGGCAATTCAACGTGGCGCCGCCGGAAGGCGGTCACTACACCCTGGTGCTGTGGCAGTGGATGGCGGTGGAAGGCTTCAAGCCCAACTTCGCCCTCTACGTCGACGGCCTGTCGATCACCATGCTCGGCGTGGTGGTGGGTGTGGGCTTTCTGATCCACCTGTTCGCGTCCTGGTACATGCGCGGTGAAGCGGGCTACTCGCGCTTCTTCTCGTACACCAACCTGTTTATCGCCAGCATGCTGTTTCTGGTGCTGGGCGATAACCTGTTGTTCCTGTACTTCGGTTGGGAAGGCGTGGGCCTGTGCTCGTACCTGTTGATCGGTTTCTACTACAGCAACCGCAACAACGGTAACGCGGCACTCAAGGCGTTTATCGTCACCCGCATCGGCGACGTGTTCATGGCCATCGGCCTGTTCATCCTGTTCCAACAGGTGGGCACGCTGAACATCCAGGAACTGCTGGTGCTGGCGCCGCAGAAATTCCAGGTCGGCGACTTCTGGATCACCCTGGCGACCCTGATGCTGCTGGGCGGCGCCGTGGGTAAATCCGCGCAACTGCCGCTGCAAACCTGGCTGGCGGATGCGATGGCCGGCCCTACGCCGGTGTCGGCACTGATTCACGCCGCAACGATGGTCACCGCCGGTGTCTACCTGATCGCCCGTACCCACGGCCTGTTCACCCTGGCGCCGGACATCCTGCACCTGGTAGGCATCGTTGGCGGCGTGACCCTGGTACTGGCCGGCTTCGCCGCCCTGGTACAGACCGACATCAAGCGTATCCTCGCGTACTCGACGATGAGCCAGATCGGCTACATGTTCCTGGCCCTGGGCGTTGGCGCCTGGGACGCGGCGATCTTCCACCTGATGACCCACGCCTTCTTCAAGGCCTTGCTGTTCCTCGCTTCCGGTGCGGTGATCGTCGCCTGCCACCACGAACAGAACATCTTCAAGATGGGCGGCCTGTGGAAGAAACTGCCGTTGGCCTACGCCAGCTTCATCGTCGGTGGTGCCGCCCTGGCCGCCCTGCCGCTGGTGACCGCCGGTTTCTACTCCAAGGACGAAATCCTCTGGGAAGCCTTTGCCAGCGGTAACCAGAACCTGTTGTACGCAGGCCTGGTGGGTGCGTTCATGACCTCGCTGTACACCTTCCGCCTGATCTTCATCACCTTCCACGGTGAAGCCAAGACCGAAGCGCACGCAGGCCACGGCATCTCCCACTGGTTGCCATTGTCGGTGCTGATCATCCTGTCGACCTTCGTCGGCGCGATGATCACCCCGCCTCTGCACGGTGTGTTGCCACAAAGCGTCGGCCATGCCGGCGGCGAAGCCCAGCACAGCCTGGAAATCGCCTCGGGCGCCATTGCCATCGCCGGTATCCTGCTGGCGGCCCTGCTGTTCCTCGGCAAGCGTCGCTTCGTGACCGCCGTGGCCAACAGTGGCATTGGCCGTTTCCTGTCGGCCTGGTGGTTCGCCGCCTGGGGCTTCGATTGGATCTACGACAAACTGTTCGTCAAGCCTTACCTCGCCATCAGCCATGTACTGCGCAAAGACCCGCTCGACCAGACCATCGGTCTGATCCCGCGTGCCGCCAAGGCCGGTCATACCGCCCTGAGCCGCAGCGAGACCGGCCAACTGCGTTGGTATGCAGCGTCCATGGCGGTCGGTGCCGTGCTGGTGATCGGCGCCATCGTTGTCGTGGCGGTCTGACTATGTCCATGCACATTGCGTACATTGCGAACTTTGCAAACCTGCGAAAGGAAACGAGCCTGTCATGATTCTGCCCTGGCTAATCCTGATCCCCTTTATCGGCGGCCTGCTCTGCTGGATGGGTGAACGCTTCGGCGCCACCCTCCCCCGCTGGATTGCGTTGCTGACCATGTCCCTGGAACTCGCGCTCGGCCTCTGGCTGTGGGCCCATGGTGACTATTCATTCGCTCCGGCACCGGGCGTCGATCCGACCTTCGCGCTTGAATTCAAGCACGTGTGGATCCAGCGTTTCGGCATCAACGTGCACCTGGCCCTCGACGGCCTGTCGCTGTTGATGATCCTGCTGACCGGCCTGCTGGGTATCCTCTCGGTACTCTGCTCCTGGAAAGAAATTCAGCGTCACGTGGGCTTCTTCCACCTGAACCTGATGTGGATCCTGGGCGGCGTTGTCGGCGTGTTCCTCGCCCTCGACCTGTTCATGTTCTTCTTCTTCTGGGAAATGATGCTGGTGCCGATGTACTTCCTCATCGCGCTCTGGGGTCACAGTTCTTCGGACGGCAAGAAAACCCGGATCTACGCGGCGACCAAGTTCTTCATCTTCACCCAGGCTTCCGGCCTGATCATGTTGGTGGCGATCCTGGGTCTGGTACTGGTCAACTTCAACAGCACAGGCGTGATTACGTTCAACTACGCCGACCTGTTGAAAACCAAGATGTCCCTGACCACCGAGTACATCCTCATGCTGGGCTTCTTCATCGCCTTCGCGGTGAAGCTGCCGGTGGTGCCGTTCCACTCCTGGCTGCCGGATGCTCACGCCCAGGCGCCGACCGCCGGTTCCGTCGACCTCGCCGGTATCCTGTTGAAGACGGCGGCCTATGGTCTGCTGCGTTTCGCCCTGCCGCTGTTCCCGAATGCCTCGGCCGAGTTCGCGCCGATCGCCATGACCCTGGGTCTGATCGGGATCTTCTACGGTGCGTTCCTGGCCTTCGCCCAAACCGACATCAAGCGTCTGATCGCCTTCTCGTCCGTTTCCCACATGGGTTTCGTCCTGATCGGCATCTACTCCGGCAGCCAGCTGGCGTTGCAGGGCGCGGTTATCCAGATGTTGGCCCACGGTGTTTCGGCCGCCGCGCTGTTTATCCTCAGCGGCCAGCTGTACGAGCGCCTGCACACCCGTGACATGCGTGAAATGGGCGGCGTGTGGTCGCGCATCGCGTATCTGCCGGCGATCAGCCTGTTCTTCGCCGCTGCATCCCTGGGCTTGCCGGGTACCGGCAACTTCATCGGCGAGTTCCTGATCCTGATGGGTGCCTTCGTGCAGACGCCGTGGATCAGCGCCATCGCCACATCCGGCCTGGTATTCGGTTCGGTCTACTCGCTGATCATGATCCACCGCGCCTACTTCGGCCCGGCCAAGTCCGACACTGTCCTGAAAGGGATGGATGCGCGCGAACTGATCATGGTGCTCGGCCTGGCGGTACTGCTGATCTACATCGGCGTCTACCCGCAGCCGTTCCTGGACACTTCTGCCGCAACGATGCATGGCGTGCAGCAGTGGTTCGGCACCGCCTTCTCTCAACTCGCTTCGGCCCGGTAAGAGCGCTATGGAATTCACGATCCAACACTTTATCGCGCTTGCGCCGCTGCTGATCACCAGCCTCACCATCGTGGTGGTGATGCTGGCGATCGCCTGGCGCCGCAATCACTCGCAAACGTTCCTGCTGTCCTGTGCCGGTTTGAACCTGGCCCTGCTGTCGATCATCCCGGCCCTCAAGGTCGCGCCACTGGCGGTAACGCCTTTGATGATGATCGATGACTTCGCGCTGCTGTATATCGCGCTGATCCTGGTCGCGACCCTGGCCTGCGTCACCCTCGCCCATGCTTACCTCGGCGAAGGCGGCACCGGCTACCCGGGCAACCGCGAAGAGCTGTACCTGCTGATCCTGCTGGCTGCGGCTGGCGGTATCGTGTTGGTCAGCGCGCAGCACCTGGCCGGCTTGTTCATCGGTTTGGAACTGCTGTCGATCCCGACCTACGGTCTGGTGGCCTATGCCTTCTTCAACAAGCGCTCGCTGGAAGCCGGCATCAAGTACATGGTGCTGTCGGCCGCCGGTTCCGCGTTCCTGTTGTTCGGTATGGCTCTGCTCTATGCCGAAGCCGGCAGCCTGAGCTTCACCGGTATCGGCCATGCCCTGGCCGCGACCAACAGCCCTGCGCCGATCGCCCAACTGGGCCTGGCGATGATGCTGATCGGCCTGGCGTTCAAGCTCTCCCTGGTGCCGTTCCACCTTTGGACCCCGGACGTGTACGAAGGCGCCCCGGCGCCGGTGGCCGCGTTCCTGGCCACGGCGTCCAAGGTTGCGGTGTTTGCGGTGATGGTGCGTCTGTTCCAGATCTCCCCCGCCGCCAACACCGGCGTGTTGAGCAACGTACTGACCGTGATCGCCATTGCGTCGATCCTGTTCGGTAACCTGCTGGCCCTGACCCAGAACAACCTCAAGCGTCTGCTGGGTTACTCGTCCATCGCGCACTTTGGCTACCTGCTGATCGCCCTGGTGGCGAGCAAAGGCCTGGCCGTGGAAGCCATCGGCGTGTACCTGGTCACCTACGTGATCACCAGCCTCGGCGCGTTTGGTGTGATCACCTTGATGTCCTCGCCTTACAAAGGCCGTGACGCCGACGCCTTGTACGAATACCGCGGCCTGTTCTGGCGCCGTCCGTACCTGACCGCCGTGCTGACCGTGATGATGCTGTCCCTGGCCGGTATCCCGCTGACGGCCGGCTTTATCGGCAAGTTCTACATCGTCGCCACCGGTGTCGAAGCCCACGAATGGTGGCTGGTTGCATCCCTGGTGCTGGGCAGCGCCATCGGCGTGTTCTACTACCTGCGTGTGATGGTCACCCTGTACCTGATCGAGCCAAACCTGCGCCGCGTGGATGCCGAGCTGCATTGGGAACAGAAAGCCGGCGGCGTGATGCTGCTGGCTATCGCCCTGCTCGCGTTCTTCCTGGGTGTGTACCCACAACCGTTGCTCACCCTGGTGCAGCACGCGGTATTGGGTGTTTGATCGAATAGCTGATGCAGTAAACAAAACGGCGCCTTCGGGCGCCGTTTTTGCATTCTGAAGAACACTCTTTCAGGCAAAGATAACCCTGTGGTGAGGGAGCTTGCTCCCGCTGGGTTGCGCAGCAACCCCCAAACCCGCCGACCGAGATCAGTCTGAGACGGAGCGGCGCCCTGCCTGGGGCTGCTTTGCAGCCCAACGGGAGCAAGCTCCCTCGCCACAACGTTGTCACCGCCAGCATGAATCTGCGTCAGAACTTTCAGACGCAAGACATAGCTAGCGCCTGATATCACCCACACTGGCTACACCGTAAGGTTGCTGTTCATACGCGAACTACGTAGAGCAATGCATGAAACGTGAAATCTTTTCCGAACTGGCCGAAGGCTTCGAGGCGCTTGCGGACGAACGCCAGGGCAAAGTCACCCTGCGCACCCACAAGGTCCATCTCCACAAACTGGCGCCCTTGTCCGCCGACGAAGTCATCGCCGTGCGCCAGCAACTCAACCTCTCCCGTTCGGTGTTCGCCCTGTACCTGCGCACCAACACCCGCACCCTGGAAAACTGGGAACAAGGGCGGGCCAAGCCCAATGCCCAGGCCACCACCTTGATCCGCCTGGTGGCGCGCTTCCCGGAAACCATAGCGCAGTTGGCGGCCTTGAGCTGACACAGCTCCGGCAAAAAAAACGCCCCGAATCACGTCGGGGCGTTTTTTTTTCAGCGCGCTACCTTAGAACGCAATACCTACCTTGACCCCATACTCATCACGTTTGAGCCGGGTATTATCGGCCACTTCCGAGTCGTCATCCAGCTTGTACTCGGTGCGTGTGTAATACAGCCCCGCCATCACCGGCAGGTCGCCCTTCTGGTTCATCAGCAGGCTGACTTCGGCATACGGGTTGGTGCGGTCCTTGAGGTCCACGGTGTCGCTGCCCAAGCCATCGACCTTGATTCTGGTGCGGCCATCGAGGGTACGCCGGGCACCGGCTTCGACGCGCAGGGTCATGTCGTCGAACTGGTGGTTGTATCCCAGGGCGGCTTTGGCGAATGGCGATTTGTTGGTGAGCTCCAGGTCGTTGTCATTGGAGTCCAGCTCGTAACGGGTCCAGCTGTAACCGCCGCCCACGATCACGTCGACAAAGTTGCGTGCATCCAGCGCGGCACGCCAGCCGAGGTCGAGGTCGGCTTGGCCTTCCTTGAGTTTATTGTCGTTCTTCTTGCCATATTTGGCTTCGATACCGGCCTGGTAGATGAAGCCTGATTCGGCGGTGAGCTTGTTGCCGAAGTTATAGAACAGGCCCGCCTGCGGCATATGATCCTTATCGCTTTCGCTACCGCCCTCAAGTTTGAAGTCGTTGTAGCTGCCCAGAAGCCCGAAGGTGGAAATCGGGTCGGTAGACGGTGCAGCGAACACCACCGCCGGCGCGGCGACCAGCGCCAGCAATGAGGAACTCTTGAGGAATTTTCCGAATAGTTTGGACATCGTTTACATCTCCTTGTCAGGTGGCAAATTATTCAGGAACCGGTTCGAGCGCAGGTTTGCGCCAAAGGTTCGAAAAAATTTGTACCTTTTTTGAGATAAAACGGTTCAGCCAGGGCTCTAGACCAAGCGTCTACGCCTCAACCGCGACTAACGCGTCCAACGCGACGTCGAGCGTTGGATGAAGGGGTGGGTGAATACCAAAGACCGCGCCAAGCACCTCAAGCAGTTCATCGGCACTCTTCAATACACGCTTCTCGCTTGGCCGGTCGAGGTAATGAATCGCGTAATTGGCATTGTTCAGGGTATGGCGCACCCCCGGTGCCAATCGCGCGGCTTTCAACTGGCCGAGGAATGGCGAGCCCGGATGTGTCGAGACGTACCAGTTGCCGATTTCGTAGTCGATATCCGCCTGTTCTTGCAGGTCGAACACATATAAGCCGCGCCACTCTTCGGCGACCTGGGCCCACAGCGTATAACTGCCCTGCCCGTCGCCGGTCACACGATACGGTTCATGGGCGGTGGGCTGGGCCGCCTGCGTGTCCAGCCGCAGCGGACTACTGGGCACCATGCCGCCAAAGCCCACATCGGTGATGTAGCGCACACCGTCCACGGTCACCAGGCTCAGGCGATGGGTGCGAGCGGTATGGGCATCCGCCGGCCCCCCCATCACCACACGCCCGGTGATTCCACGCGCCTCGAAACCCAGCGCCTGTAACAGCGCCAGGAACATCTGGTTCAACTCATAGCAATAGCCTCCGCGCCCATCGAACAAGACCTTTTGCTCGACGCTGGGCAGGTCGATCGGCACCGGCAGGCGCAGCAGCGTCGACAGGCTTTCGAAGGGGAACGTGCACACGTGGCGCAGTTGCAGCGCCTGCAGGGTTTGCAGCGTAGGCGCTGGCGCGCAAGCGTAACCCAGGCGTTGCAGATAGAGATGACTATGGGTCAACCGGGACATGGCGCGATCCTTGAGCGCGTGGCGAAGGCGTCACTATGCCGCTCGGTGGGCAGGTTGTCATTTTGAATGAACCTTTTAGAACGCATCCCTATCCACTTATAACAAGACAGGGAGGCACCATGAGTACCGCTAAAATCTACACCATTCACTATCAGTTGCACGGCAAGGCCAAGTCCTTTGTAGTACGCGCCGATGTGATGAACAACGCCGAAGCCTGGCATTGGGCGGCGGTCGATGCCGATATTGCCCATGTCAGCCGTATCGGCCGCGTCGGCCACGAGCAGGTCAAGAAAACCACCCGTCCCTGGGCGGAAAAATTCGGTATTACCGACGTCAGCTGGACGCCGCCCAAATAAACCAAGGCCCCGCTCGATGGCGGGGCCCGCACTACTTCTTCTTCAAGTCGCCCAACGGATCGTAGGGCGGCTTTTTTTCTGTCTGCTGTTTTTTGTCTTTGTCCAACGGCGCGATGGCGGGGCCGATGGGGTCGACCTGCGGGTCGGCAAGATCCGGTGAGTCCGGGTCGAAACCCAGCTCGTCCTTGCCGCTGGCATGCTCGCTGGACGTCGGGCCTTTAGGCGAATGATTCATGTCGATGGCCTCTGCTAAAGCGGACGGGCTTTGTCGTGAAGGTTTTCCAGGTCCTGCTCGACCCGGTCCACATCATCATCTTCGTTGCGATCAGCCGGGTCGTTGGGGCGCAACGCGTCGTTGTCGCGCTCCTCTTCGCCGGGTGTGCGGTTGGGGTCCGGAGTACCGGGGGGCGGTTGTTTATACTCGGGCATGATGGTTCACCTCACGGGGGTTGGTGGCCTACAGGGTTTTAGAGAAAGCGCCAACCACCATCGTTCAACTTGTTTGCCCAAGCGTGCGATGATGCCACCCCGCCATCTTCTGGAGACGTTACCCGGATGTTCGAGCTTAAATCCTGCGACCCCATTACCTACCGCCAGCAGACTCGGCGCAGCACGTTGATCGTGGCGGTGCTGTTTCTGGTGCTAGCCATGCTGCTTTCAAGCCTGGCGGTACTGCTGTTCGGTTCTCCCGGCGGCGACAATTTTCGCTTCAACGTCGGCGGCGTATTCGCCGGGGCGCTGATCACCGTCGCCCTGGTACGCGGCCCGTTCTGGACGCAATCCTGGCTGGCGGCGGCGGTGTATGGCTGGCAGCTCAAGCGCAACCTGATGCGCGTGACAAATGTGATGCACAAGGTCACTGAGCAGGTACGGGCGAATGACCCTGCCGCAATGAAGATGCTGCGCTTTTATCATCTGGGGCTGACGCAGATGCACGAACTCGACGCCAACTCCAGCGCACAGGCGCAACTGCTGGGAGAAATGCAGGCGCACAAGGAACAGCTGCAGGCGCAGGGGATCGACACGCAGCAAACCCGCTTTGACCCCGCCTGGCTGGAAGGCCTTAAAGGCGCGTAAGTCATCGACCGCGCCAGCAGAACAGCGCACTCACCGCAATCGCCGCCCCCGCCACGCCAAACACCAGGGGCGCCGAGGCCACCGGCAACAGCACGCCCGCCAGCAAGGGGCCGAGACCGGCGCCGATATCACGCCACACCGCATTCGACGCCAGCGCCGATACGCGCATTGAGCCAGGGTTGCGTTCGGCAACCAGGGTAGTCACCAGCGGCAGCTGCAGCGCGCGCAGCACCAGTACCGCGGCCGCACCGACGATCACCCAATAGCTGCCGAAGGCCGTCAGGGCCACAGCACTCAGGAACGAAAACAGCAGCAGCATCGAGGTGGCGCCAAAGCGTTGCGCGGCGTGGCCGCCCAATGGGCTCAACAGCATTTCCGAGACATAACGCAGCGCCATCAAGCCGCCGGCAATCAGCACCGCATCGCCCCCAAGGAGCTTCTGCGCCTGGATCGACAGGCCAAAGATGAACAGCCCATCCAGCGCCACGCCTTCGATAAACGACCACATCGCCACACTGTCGGGCCACTTGAAACGCCGCCCCGGCGTGCCATGCAAATCATGGCCGACCGACGGCAATCCGCGCGCGACCCACAAGCCCGCCAGGCAGCAACCGGCCAAAATCAGAAAGATCGGACGCGGCCCGGCCCACAACGTCAGCCAGCCGCCCAGGGGTAACGCGAGCATCGGGCCCCAGGCGATCAGGGCCCGAGAACGCCCGGCGCGGCGCGCGGCACCGCCAGGCTCGGCGGTGGCCAAGACTTGGGTGGACAGGTTCAATGCGGCGAAACACAGCCCCCACACCAGCCGCAGCCCCAACAGCGCCGCGAACCCAGACAGCATCGAGTTGCCCAGGGCGCACAGCGTCGCAGCGCCGGCAGCGATCATGCAGGTCAGGCGGTCGCCGTTGCGCGCGTAGAAATTGAGCACATGCCGGTAGCCGAAAATCCGCACCAGCCGATTAGCCGCCAGCAATACTCCAGCCTGGGCCAAGGTGATGCCGAATGCCTGGGACTCCATGGGCAACAGCAGATAAAGCAGCACATCGCTGGGCAGGCACAGCGCCAGGGTCAGCGCGGCACGGCGCGAGGTCGTGTCGGCGAAGCGTTGGGCCTGGCTCGTCATAAATCTGAAACATCCCGAAATATTCAGGTCGTCACGGTAGCCCTTCCGTGCCCGGCTTTACAACGTTCTATCACGACTTTTCCTGGAGGGCAGCCAGCGCAAACCGCGATATCGCCACAATGCCACTGGGCCACCGGCCCGCCGCTGCGCGGAACTGAATATGCCGGGAAAGACACTCAAGGCCAGCGATCCTGAATCGCGCCCCCATTAAGAGGATCCAGCCATGTTCCCTATCGTTGCCGCAATCGGCGCCGCATTGGCCGCCGCTGCCGTCCCCGTCGCAAAAGCTGCTGCCCTGGGCGTGGTAAGCAGTGCCGCCGCGTTCGGCGCCAGCAAGGCCATTGAGGCGATCACCCACGAGAACGCTCCAGCCGACTCTCCGGATGCTTCAGATGGGGAAACGCAAAAAACCGCCCTTCCCCAGTCGCTGAAACCGGCATGGGCAGCCTTGCAAAATCCCGTGCCTGACAACGTGAGCCCACTCAGCACTCCCAAGCCCAAGGAGACCGTATCTGCCCCGTCGCCTTTGCCAGCACCCGAGGCGTTACAACACAAACCCGGACCAGGCCTGACCAAGCCTCTCGCGCCTGATACCCACCTGCTGCCGGTTCTCCTGGCGCCAACCTCACAAGTCATACGCCTTTAGGAACGCGGCGCGGACAGGCGTCAGCCGAACTGCAAAAGGGCCACGACTTTTAACCCAGCGCGCCGAGGTCCAGGCGGCCGTCCCGAACCGGCGGACACCAGTAGTACCCCCCGGTCAGCGGCGTACTGATGCGATACAAGCCATCCACAATCCCGTCCTCCAGCCCGCTCATTCGGCGCAGTTGCGCTTCGAACGCATCGAAGGAATGTCCGAAAGCGAGGAACATCAAGCCCGCCTGACCGTTCTCGGCCCACGGCATGGAGCGGCGTACCACGAAGGCTTCGGGAGTGAAGCTCTCCTGCGCGGTGCGTTTGGTATGGGCGGATTCGGGGGCGTCTTCCAGCTCCTCGTTGTCGCCATGGCGGCGACCGATGATGTGGTCGCGCTCCTGGGCGGGCAGCGCGGCGAAACCATCCAGGTCGTGCTGCCACTGCTGGATCGCGGCGAAGCTGGCGCCGCTGTCGGTGGTTGCGGCCTCGACGGCAGCGTCGTCGTGGGGGTTTTCGGTGCCGTCTTCGTAGTCGGTAAGGTCAAAACCGGTCTTGTAGCGGAAGCCTTCGGTCGACTGCACCAGGCGAAACGCCGGGGCCAGGGCCTTTTCCACGGCGCGGCTGCGCAACAGCAGTTCACCGCGATCCACGCCATGCAACCACACCCACAGCGCCTGCTGGGTCGACGGGTTATGGGCGCCCGGAGCGCTGAGTGCCGGGAAGGCGCGCAGGCCGTCAATGTGCGCGCCCAGGGCGTGTACCAGTGGTTCACCCAAACCGACCACCGCCGACGAATCCGTCATCTGTACCAGCGCGTCCAGCGCAGCGGGCACGGCTGCCAGCGTATCCACGGCAAAAAACAGATGGCGTGCCTGCAAAGGCACCGGTGCGGCAAGAATGCCCGGCTGGTACTGACTCATGTGAACTCCTTCAAGAAAGGCGCGCAGTTTACCCGGCGCACGCCACCGTGCGTAGGAGAAAGCGCGCAAGCCTTGCCATAGAGCACTGGGATGGGTGACTCTTTAGTCATGTTTTGCAACTATTTCAGGGGTAGCGACATGACCACCAGTAACCTGCTCGCCCAGCTGTTTCCCACCGTCGAGGCCGATATTCCCGAGCAATTTCGCCTCCAAGCCCCGATTGAACAACGTGATTACCTGGTCGATGGGCAGTTGCAGGTCTGGAACGGCCCGTTGGCCCAGGTGCAGAGCCCGGTGCAACTGGGTGACCAGCGCGTGGTGATCGGCAGCACGCCGCTGCTGGATGCCGACACCGCCCTCACCGCCCTTGACGCCGCCGTGCGTGCCTACAACCGGGGCCAGGGCGCCTGGCCGACCCTGCGCGTGGTCGAGCGCATCCAGCACGTCGAAGCGTTCCTACGGCGCATGCGCGAACAACGCGACGCGGTGGTCAAGCTGCTGATGTGGGAGATCGGCAAGAACCTCAAGGACTCGCAGAAAGAATTCGACCGCACCTGCGACTACATCACCGACACCATCAACGCCCTTAAGGAACTGGACCGTCGCAGCAGCCGCTTCGAGCTGGAACAGGACACCCTCGGCCAGATCCGCCGCGTGCCGCTGGGCGTGGCGCTGTGCATGGGCCCTTACAACTACCCGCTCAACGAGACGTTCACCACGCTGATCCCGGCGCTGATCATGGGCAACACCGTAGTGTTCAAGCCGGCCAAGCTCGGCGTGCTGCTGATTCGTCCACTGCTGGAGGCGTTTCGCGACAGCTTCCCGGCCGGGGTGATCAACGTGATCTACGGCAGCGGCCGCGAAACCGTGAGCGCACTGATGGCCAGCGGCAAGATCGATATCTTTGCGTTCATCGGCACCAACAAGGCCGCCAGCGACCTGAAAAAACTGCACCCCAAGCCGCACCGCTTGCGCGCCGCCCTGGGCCTGGATGCGAAAAACCCCGGCATCGTATTGCCCGAGGTGGACCTGGACAATGCCGTCAGCGAAGCGCTCACCGGCTCGCTGTCATTTAATGGCCAGCGCTGCACCGCGTTGAAGATCCTGTTTGTGCACGAGGATGTGGTCGCCCCTTTTATCGAGAAATTCAACGCCAAGCTGGCGTCGCTCAAGCCCGGTATGCCTTGGGAGGACGGTGTGGCACTGACGCCGTTGCCGGAGGTGGGCAAGGTCGATTATCTCAACGAGCTGGTGGCCGATGCGGCGCGGCATGGCGCCAAGGTGGTCAATGCCGACGGCGGCAGCAGCCGGGGCTCGTTCTTCTACCCGGCGGTGCTGTACCCGGTGAACCCGCGGATGCGTGTGTACCATGAGGAGCAGTTCGGTCCGGTGGTGCCGATCGTGCCCTACCGTGACCTGGAGACGGTGATCGATTACGTGCTCGACTCGGACTTCGGCCAGCAGTTGAGTATTTTCGGCACCAACGCCGTGGAAGTCGGGCGCCTGGTGGATACCTTCGCCAACCAGGTCGGCCGCATCAATATCAACGCCCAGTGCCAGCGCGGGCCGGATACCTTCCCGTTCAATGGGCGCAAGAACTCGGCCGAGGGCACGCTGTCGGTGCATGACGCGCTGCGCGTGTTCTCGATCCGCACGCTGGTAGCGACCAAGTTCCAGGAGAGCAACAAGGCACTGGTCAGCGAGATTCTGCGCAACCGCGATTCGAGCTTTTTGACCACCGATTACATCTTCTAAGCACAATGCCTCCCACATTTGGATTGTGTACATCTCCTGAACCGAGGTCACTTTAGTACTGATGAACCTGCCACTCTTCGCCCGGCGCCTGTTGCGCCCGCTGCTCGACCCATACCGCCGCTATCGCCATGCCAAGCTGATCCACGCCGTGCGCGTGTCCATCGGTTTGCTGGCGACGATCCTGCTGACCACGGGCATCAACCTGCCCCACGGCGAATGGGCATCGGTGACCATGCTGATCGTCATCGGCGGCTTGCAGCACCATGGCAATATCGGCAAAAAGGCCGTGGAGCGCGCCTACGGCACCTTGATCGGCGCCAGCGTCGGTTTGTTGCTGGTGGTGCAGCAGGCCTACTTCGGCCTGCCTCTGCTGACCTATTTGTTGATGTCGGTGGTGTGCGGGTTCTTTTCCTATCACGCCATCGGCAAGGGCGGCTACATCGCGCTGCTGTCGGCGATCACGGTGTTTATCGTCGCTGGCCACGGTGACAATCCGATCTCGGATGGCTTGTGGCGCACCGTGGATATCCTGATCGGCATCGTGCTGGCCCTGGCGTTTTCCTTCGCCCTGCCGCTCTACGCCGTGTATTCGTGGCGCTACAACCTGGCCAGCGCCCTGCGTGACTGCGCGGCGATCTACGGCCGGATCATCAGCGGCCAGTCGGTCACCGACGATGAACACCTCAAGCTGCTCAACCGGCTGAATACCGCGATGGTGCAACTGCGCTCGCTGATGCCGTCGGTGTCCAAGGAAGTGCGGATCTCCATGACCGAGCTGGACGCGATCCAACGACACCTGCGCCTGTGCATCAGTACCCTGGAGATTCTTGGCAATACCCGGCCGGACCCGCGCGATGCGCAGGCGATGGCGCGCATGCAGGTGATGTTGAAGGCCGAGCATCGGCAGATTCGGGTGCAACTGGTGGGGATGGCGCGGGCGTTGAAAACGGGGGGGACGGAGCGGTTGGAGCGGCTGGGCAACACACCTGCCATTGAGCCCACCTTGGACGCTCAGGCTCATAGTGCCGTGGATGGGTATCGCTTGTTGACGTTGCAATTGGCGAGCAACGTGGACGCCATGCGAGGCCGGCTGGCAAAAAGTGTGAAGCGCTGGAGGATTTGAGGGCAGATAAAACAGGCACTCACGGTTTTCCTTAGTGAGTGCTACGCCAGCGCCGACCTCAGGAACACGCAGTCCGTGCGCGTGTCCCCGAGGCGTCGCCGAATCAGAACACTACCAGCGTCAATCGGTTACCCAATTCCCCCAGGCTGGCTTCGCCGCCGTGAATCATGTGTTTACCCGACCTGAAGAAAAATCCGGAACTCGTGCTCGACCAGAAATAATTATGCGCCTGTCCTTGCCAGCGTTGTCCGCCATGCTGGGCGTAAATCCCTCTGAGCTCATCCACGTTGGGTAACCTACCGCCCCGCTGATACGCCTGAAACAGGCACGCCTTGTAGCCGCCCCCTGTGCCGTAGTCTCGGAAGAACACCACATTACTCACCTGCACGAGATAACTCAGTGTTGTCCCCACAGCATCACGACAACTGATGTAAGCACTGCCGTTATTACGAATCACCACTACACCATTGGCGTCCACCACAGCGCAGGCCGTATTGCTGGATGTATAGGTATAGGGCTGGCGGCCGCCACTGGCTTGATACTGGAAGGTATCCACGCTGCTATGGGGACGGTAAGCAGGGTTGGTATTCAGATCGCGCCACAGGTACAAACGTTGATTACGCACGACCGTGGAGGTGTGGAAGTTGAACGGCACGGTACGGTCTACCGTAAAGGAGCGCGTTGTGGATTCCAGATCGTCGTACAGCGCCCGGACCTTGAAAGAGTATCTGCGCTGCGCCAGGTTGCTTCTGATAAACGACCATGCGCCCGTCGTAGTTACAGGTAATACTGTCGATGGGGCTCCATCCTCGTAGAGTTGCACTTGCAACCGAGGCGTTGCGTTACCTCTGAGGCTCACCTGAGTCTCAAGCGTCGATCCATTATTGAGTACTTCGCCGCGTGAATCGAATACCGCAAGGGTAGGCCTCACACTGTTAAGGATCGTCAACTTATAGATCGGCGAGATTGGCCGATCGCCATACAGGGCACGCGCTGTAAAACGCCGCTCGCCCTGAGACAGACCGGTCACCCTCAATTGCCAGCGCCCGTCCGTTCCGGCCTCGACCGTATCCTTGCGCACCGCGCCATCGTAAACATCCACATCCAGGCCAGCGGCTGCCGTGCCCTTGAGTGTCACTGCAATCGCTACGGTATAGCCATTGTCGAGGATCCGATTTCCGTCGTCGTCCCATGCAGACTCGATCAATGGACGTTCCGTCACATCGGAAATCAGGTAGGTTTCACGCTGAAAATCGATGACCTCGCGATCAAAGTCCGGGATGGTAGCCAGGCAGACCCTGAACACTGTGGTCAAATTGCTGCCATGCTTGAGGTCCTTGAAGTAGCTTGCGGGCACAGCGGCCTCAAAGAAGCCGTTAGTCACCCACTGTTGCGTCACAACGTCGCGTTCAAGGAACCATACTTGATAGTGGTGGGGCTGCCCGTCAGTCCGGGTACCTTCCAGTTTCAAGTAGACCGGTTGGAAGGGAGCAATAAATGGCCAAATAGAAGCACGCACCGTGCCTCCATTGATCACTTCACTCAGGTCCAAAACTTTGGTAACAGCGTCGGCCTGCTTGATGACCACGGGTGGACGGTGGGCAGCCGGCAAGACGGTCAGCATCACGGTCACCACTCCGGACGGAATGCCGTCTGCACCGGCTGTAGTGACAAAATACTGGACAGTAAATCGGCCAATACCATTTCCGAGATTGGCGGCAATCACACTAGCAGGTACGGCAAAGGCCACACTGCCGTCAGCCTCTCCCGGCAGAGGCATTGTGAATGAGCCAGCGTCGCCGATCCCCTTCAGTACCAATCTGATTTGATGCTGCGTCGACATCGGGGTGTAGGCGACGATAACTTCACCACCCGCGAGTGCATTCAGCGGGTTAAGGGTTACCAGCGAATCAGAGCCCACAGCGTTGACCACGGTGGGATACGGCAACTTTTGCGGCAAAGCCTGTATCAAGTAATTACGTCCACCAAATACCACAGCGGAGTCTCTGTCCGGGTTACGCCCGAAGTTGGCCCGGAAGTTAATGGTCAACTCGGAGCCATCGAGCAAATCCAATATCTTGTCCACGGGCGCCGCTACGGAAACACCCTGGCTGACGACTTCATCCCCTACTCTGTTGCCGTCATAACGCGCCTCGAAATAGGCCGACTCATCATTGAAGGTGCCCATGTATTCCAACCACATGTACTGCGCGGCATGAGCGAAAGGCCATGTGATCATGCGCGTACGTTCCAGACCGTCGAGCTTGAACAACTCCAATACCTGATGTTCTCCGGCCTTTTCCAGAATGGGGGTCGGTAGCTGCCGAATGGGCAATAACTGGAGTGACAATAACTGCGACGGGGTCTCCCGGCCTCCACGCAGCACATGGTATTGCACCGAAATAGCACGGCCGAGACGATGGATATTGACGCCCACCGTTTCAGCCGGCACGAGAAACTCAACACTCCCCTGACCGGTGCCATTTTTTGTATCTATATAAGTGCCTATGCCCGGCAAGCCTTTCCAGTGAGCTCGAATCTGATCGGTCGGACGCATTTGCAGGTAACTGACCACCACAGTCGCCCCCGCCACCGCCGCTTCCGGTGCGAGTTCGTCCGGTTCCCGCGAAGCTTCCCGTACTTCTGGCCTGAACAGCTCGCCCAGACCAGGCCCGACCGTGACGCGTAGCACTTCGGAACGCAACGTCCGGCTGGCTGCACGTTCCAGGATATAGCTCAACCGAATTTCACCGTTGAGGTTGTTAACCACATACATCCTGTCGACATCGAACTCCAAAGGCCGCCCCACCGTCCCGCTATTGAGGGTGATTGCGCTGCCCGTGCTGCCGCTGCTTCCGGAGGAGCCTATCCAGCTCCATGTGACTTTGTCATTAATCTCAGTGAAGACGTAGGGCAAGGTGACTGTCGCCGAACCGACCAGTACATCAGGGTCAAGATTGTCGCGCGCATCGGTCATTGCGATCAACGGCATAGGCAGATCCCGAATAGCGGTGCCAAATTGCACCGGCAAATGGTCGGACTCGCGTATCGCTGACGATTCGGGAACGCCGGGCTGGCCATCATCTACCCGGTAATACGCCTCTACACCGACCAGGCCGACAAAAGGCCGGAACTCCTCCTGGGTCACGGTACGAAAACGCGTCGGCGGTGGCGGCGGGCCAGCAAGACGGGACTGCACGAAGGGTTCAACCTGCCCCGTTGTATGTTCGATGACCAATATGACGTTATAACCGGCATCGTAAGGTGAGAAGACGGGGAACTCCACGGTAATGAACGGTTCCTGATCATCGATCACACCGCCCTGTGATTGCACAATGTGCACAGGGGGCAGGTTGAATGCCGTGCCGGATACGGTGATCGTCAGTTGCCGGGAATGCGCAATAACGTTACCCAAAGGGAACTCAAGCCTATACGTGATGCTTGTAGAGCTATTGAGCAGTTCTTTGACATAAGCCGGGTCGACAGAAACGAACACCGAGCGGTCAATAAGAATGTCGACAGGGGGCAGCTCACGTGTCGATGAAAACGTTACGATGGCACGACTATCGCTAGGTGTCAGCGAACCATCCGGAAGTTGCCTGGGCGGTACAAACTCTACCCAGAAGGGGCCGTCGCCTTGAGTATCAAGGTCGACATTCGTGTATTCATCTTTGCCAATCAGGAAGAAGGGGCGATCCAGCAACGAGGGGTCCAGACTGCTCTTGAGATGAGTCGTTTGCGACCAAGGGTAGAGGGGACCAGACCCATTGCGTACTTCATCAATCACACGAAAGCGAATTGCCAGAAGCCCACTTCCCGCCTGCAGGATGATGTCCGGCGGCACGAAAACCTCAATCAGTTTGTTTCCCGCCAAGTGATCGTCGTCCAGCGTTAGCTCAACGGTCGACGCCTCCTCATTCCACTCAAGAACAACGGTGTCGCGAATGCGCATATTCGGGTACGGCTTGATGGTGCAGACAACGCCCTGGTTGGCACGTGCCGGGTCCAGCTCAGCGTCGGGCCCCTGCAAATCCAATGGAAGGCTGAACTTGAGCAACGGGTGATAGGGCACCCCGGGGTCTGTATCAATACCCCCTGGACGCTCGGCCCTGATAAACCAGGTCTGCTCGACTGACTTGTCGACATCACCTCCACCGGCTCTCCGGACCACTCCATAACAAGGCCGGGTAAACCCCAGCGGGATCTGATCCGCAGGGATAAACAGATAAAAACGAGGTTGCTCCAATTGCGTCAGTAGCACTTCGCCGTCGGCAATGGGCGCAACATCGCCCATGTAGAACTCATAAATATCGCCGACGCTCAACGCTGCCCAGCGCTCGAAAATCACATAGAGCCCATTTTTTATCTGGTCAATACCGGCCCCGATGTCGGCCCCCACCACGCTACGGATTGCCCCGTTGATGTAAGGTTTGTCCAGTTCTGCCCGGAGGTTATTCAGGGTACAGACAGGTACATTTATATCGCCGGACATAGGGAATGCTCCTTGAAATAGGCACGTCAGAAGAGACGCCCTGACAACGGAATCAAACGCCTGCACGGTAAGGACGTCTAGCTGTTAGAAATGACAGCGCCGACAAACGGCGGCGATGTAGAACACTTCACGCAAACTGACCTTAGCCACCTGAAATTCGACCTGTTACTTTTGACAGTAGACAATCTAATAAAGGGGAGCGCTAATACGTGGGCAATCACTAACCAGGAGTCCCACATGAACATTAATTGTATGACCAATAAGAAAAACCACCTTTCTAAACGGCTATTGGGCTTGGGGATTACCCTATTGATTACTGCGTGCTCGCATCCTCCGATCTCAACACAGTCTGATAAATGTGTGAAAGAGGGCTTTTTTAGAAGCACAGTGATAGTGGGCAACTATTACAAGTGCGTATGGAGTCCAGTCCACAACATATTCCTTAAATATATTTTCAGTTGCCCAGCAGGCCAGGAGTTTAACGAACAGTCACAAAGATGCGAGTAAGTAATTTACCGCTGAATGTCGACCTCACAAGCTAAATCGGGAGGTCGACATTTTTAAACTCCGTTATGAAGAGAGCGCGAGCCTGATATCATCGAGTTCGTAAGTTCTATTATTGCTTATGTTTTTAAAGAGAACGCGCACGTCAAAAGATCCTGCCGGCAAAGAACCTAGCGACACTTCCATTTCCTCCCAAGCGTTGGCAACCCGCGGTTCTTTATCAACGGTTAACGAACCAGCACTAATATTGATACTGGTCCGTCGATTCGCGGTATCGTAAAGACTGCTCACCCTGCATTTAAAAGAAATGACACACATACCGCCATGTAGTGAAACATAACTTTTTGAGAGGGACACACCTGTGCCATGTGTTGCCGTTGACCGCCAGTAGTAATTACCGGCGTCCAATACTACACGCGCATTGTCCCAGAAGCTGACCCAACCATTCATGTCATTATTCGTAAAGGTTGTAATATCCAGAAGGCCTTGTTTCACCGAAAAGCGTGCCATCGGAAAGACAATGGCCTTCGACTCCAACTCACTGCCGTCATATGTAACTTTGCAGGTTACAGTCACTTCGGCGCCATATTTCAAACCGAGTAGCCATGCCCGCGCCACCGCAACATTGCTCAAGCCATTCGCCTGCTGGGTTGCCGTCAGTACATGATTACGCAATACATACAAAGGCTCCGCCGTCGGGCTCGTACACATCAGCCAGACCCTTTGCGCATAGGTACCCGCCGCACTCAGTGGCCACTTTTTCACAGCTGCCAGCGCGTCCCCGGTGAACTGGGTAAGGTCGAGCAAGCCTTCGGCAAGACCGTTGAGTGTAGGGGCCGGCAGTTGATCGAGTGAGATCGTTCCAACGTTCACCGTCTGAATATATGATTCGATGGTGTGCCCGCCTCGCACAATCGAATACCGCAACTGCACTTGACTGTTCACGCTACGAGCCAGGATGTTCATATCGATAAGGAACGCTACTGTTCCGCCGTCCAGACCGTCTTTGGGCGGAATATAGGGAATGGCGCCATCGTGATGGATCCACTCCAGGGTGATTTTGTCGAGCGGGCTCATCGGACTGTAAGACACGTTAACAACCCGATTATGCTCGATGTTCAACGGGTTGACCGACACGGCCGGGCCTGTTCCATCGGCCCCCTCAAGGGTCGGATGCGGCAAGGTACCGGGTAATGCCTGGATGCGGTATTGCTTGACGTTCATGGTCACGGCATTGGCTTCATGTTGGCTGCGGTCAAACGACGTCTTGACGGTGATCGTCAATATCGAGTCATCCCGCAAGTCTTTGAGCTTGTCCACCGGCGCCGGCGGCGAGAGTCCGGCCACTTCATCCACTTCACCCAGGCGATTTGCACTGTACGTCGTGTCGATGAACGGCGCCCCACCGGCCCGAATCCCACTGTACTCCATCCAGACCCGTTGCTCCCGATGACTGAACAGCCAGGGGGCTGTGCGGGTACGGGCAGTGTTGAGCAGATTAAACAGTTCAAGGACCGGGACATCACCGATACCATCGATCAAGGGCATGGGCTTGGTGGTGAGGGTCAGCAACCGCAGCCTCAATACCGGCGAGTCAGTTTCCCGCCCACGAATCAGAAAGTACTGCACTTCTATGTCGCGTCCTGCCGGAAGAATGTTTGCACCGACCACTTCTTTTGGGACGTTGAAGTCAAGCACCTTGCTGGCACTGCCGTTCTGGGTATCCTCCCAGGTGCCGATACCCGCCAGCCCCCGCCACTCGGCCCTGACTCGGTCAGTGGGGAGCATTTCAGGGAACGTCACCCGAATGGTCGCGCCGTCGGTCACCACTTCCGGCATCAGTTGATCAGGGCTTTTCGTGGCGCCAATGACTTCAGGCACCTCAAAATCGCCCAAGGCCTTGCCCACGCTCACCACCAATTCGTGGGAGTACCGCGTGTCTTCGTTTTCGCGCTCCAGGTAATAACGCAAGCGAATTTCGCCATCGCGGTTGTTTGCGACCAGTGCCCTTGGCACATCAAACACCAGCGGCTTACCCTCCGTCGCGCCATTGATCATGAACGAATCGCGATCACTGCCATCGGCGCCGCCCGTCCCCGTCCAGATCCAGGTTATCTGATCCCCGTACTTGGTCAGGGCATAAGGCAACGTCACGGCCACCGTTTCAAGGAGCTCGTCAGGATCGATATTGTCATTTTCATCCACACCCTCTATTTCAGGGCGTGGCAATTGGGGCACCTGCTCACCGAAGCTGACATACAGCGACTCGGAATCACGCACTGTCAAAGTGCCGACATCCGTGACCTCGATGATGCCATCATCGACCTTGTAGAAGACCCGGACCCGACCCAGACCAATAAAGCGTGCGAAATCTTCGCGCAGTATCGTGCGCGGCTGCGGCGGAGGGTTGCCGGCCAAGCGGGTCTGCTCGAACGACACCACCGAACCGTTGGATAACACCACTTCCAGGCGCAGTGTCACGTTGTAGTCGCGGCCATAAGGCACGTAATCGGGAAATTTGACGGTGATGAACGGGGCCTCAGGGTTGATCTGGCCGCCTTCGTTCTGCACGATCTCGACGGCAGGCATCTGCGTCACCGTGCCAAAAATCGTCACGGCCACACGCTGTGAGGTCGCCAGCGGGGTACCCTTAGGAAATTGCAATTCATAGGACACTCTCAGCGTACCGTTGATGAGCTCCTTGATAATCGCAGCGTCGACGTCAATGAAGACGGAGCGACCGATTCTCGCTTCAACCGGGGGCAGTGAACGACTCAACGATGTGCCATCCGCGCGAATGCCGTTCAGCGTCACGACGATCCAACTGCCGACAGGCGTCGCTGTATCATTTGGAAGTCTGGAAGGCGCCACGACTTCGACGTCAAAGGGCCCGGCGCCCTGCGTATCAAAATTGACCTCAAACGCGTCCTTTCCAGCCACCCGAAAATAAGGCCTGCGGTCCAGCAGGCTGGGGTCGAGATCGCTTTCCAGGTGAAACGCTTGCGAAAAACGCCGGTCCGGACCTGACCGGTTGAGCACCTCATCCTCCAGGCTGAACCGAATAGTGATGATGCCACTGGCGCTGTCTAAAATAATGTGCCCAGGTACAAACACTTCAATCGGTTTGGCGCCGCTGACATGGTCATCATCCAATTGCAGAGTGACCCGCTGCCCATCCCAGAAAAACTCGACGGTGTCACGCACGCGCATGTTGGGGTACGGCTCGATCGTGCACCACGCGCCCTCACTGGCCCGATCAGGAACAAGCACCGCGCCGGGCGCGGCCAGATCCGCCGGCAAACTGAATTTAAGCGCCGGATGAAATGAGTCATGGCCCATGTCCGAACCGCCCGGGCGATTGCTCTTGATGAACCAGGTCATGTCAGGCGAGCGCTCTTTCGCGCCTGAAGCTGCACGTATGACCTGGCTGTAGCACGGAAATGAAAAGCCTTCGGGTACTCGCTCTTGAGCGATTGCCAGCTCATAGTGAGGTTGGTCCTCCTGGCCTGGGTGCACGTCGGCGGCTGAAAAAAGCTGACCTCGCATATAAAACTCAAAACTATCGAACGGCTCCACAAGGCTCCATCGCGGAATGTTGACGTACATGAAATTTTCAATATGACGAATACCGCCACCGACTTCTGCCCCCAGAACATTGAGCACTGCATGGTTCAGGTAAGGGGGCGAAAGATCGTCAGCGTTCGAGGGAACAGGATCTAAACCAGGAAAAACGGGAACTGAGGCCATGAGAAGGGCTCCTGACAGGGTGACTCGGCCGGGATGCCGAACAGGGAAATCACATGCCTGAACAGGAGGAGCGTCTAGCTGTTAGAAATGACAGTGGCGACGAATGGTATCGACGGATGGGTGGCTTCGGCACGTATTTCGATTAATTACACATTCCCTCTTACATTTTTTTCACGCTTTATTCACATCCTCAACCGTAAGGTGAAGCCTCATCCGTTACAAATGTTGCATATCAAGCCCGCCGCCCCAGCGGGCTTTTTTTTGCCTTGGATTCGAGTTAGCGCGACGCCTTGGCGGTGGGTGCCACGGTTTGCTCACGAATAGCCCGCTGGGTATCAAGCACCTTGGCCAACGCGGTTTGCGCTTCGGGGCTCTGCTGCGGCACGCGAATCGCCGCCGACACCAGGGTAATCAGCTTGGCCATGACCTCGGCATCCGTGGCCGGGCGGCCGAGGCTCATGGAGTTCATGAGCAGGCGCAGTTCGGTGCCGGCCATCACCCCGGAAATCGCCTTGAGGGCAAATTGCAGGCGCACGCCCAGCTCATTGCGTGGCAGGTCCGGCAAGGCCAGGGCGAAAGCTTCGAAGAAGCGCTGGAACACCGGCTGGTAATGCACCTTCAGGTATTCCTGGATAAACGGCGAGGTGTCGCTGTACACGCGGCCGAGAAAACGGATGAATGAACGCCCCTCCCCACTTGCCGGGTCGCTGCGTTCCAGGCCCATGGCCGGGGCGAACAGCACGCCCAACAACGTGTCGCAATCCAGCGGGCCGTCGGCTTCGGCTTCGCAACGCGCGAGCAGTTCCAGGCGCTGCTCGTTGAGCGGCTCCAGGCGCTGCATCAGCAGGGTTTTCATCAGGGAATCCTTGTCCCCGAAGTGGTAGTTCACAGCGGCCAGGTTGACTTGGGCGCGCTCGGTAATCTGCCGCAACAGCACGGCGTCGTACCCATATTTGATGAAAAGGGCCTCTGTCGCATCCAGCAAGCGAGTCTTGGTAACGTTTGGAGCGCTGAGTTTCTTTGCGACCATAAGGGTTCCACGGCGGAAATATTGTTTTAAAAAATAATTTGATTTTTTATACCGGGGCGGCTCGGTTAAAGCAAGTAGTGACACTCCGCCATATGAGCGAAAGCCTCGACATACGGGCGTCTCAGCCGTCAACTGGAGGTGTTCGAGCGCACGTTCACCTGCCCGGCAAAATCATTTCAAAGGGTAAAAACGCTCTACATCCATGGCTGGCGGAGCGCCGATAACGCGGTTAGTATTCAAACAATATTTTAAAAACAAGAAATAAAACCAGTCCGAGACGCGTACCAGACAGCTCCCGAACTTGTTACAAGGCTTTACCGGGTGCATAAGGGCAACGTCGAGACTGCAGGCGTAGTCATGATGACCGATACCCGCGCATACCCAGGCTTGATCTCCCTGCAAGGCATCGGCAAGCACTATCGGCTCGCCGGGCAAGAACTGACCATTCTCAATGACGTGTGCCTGTCCATCGCCAGTGGTGACAGCTGCGGTATTCTCGGCGCCTCCGGTTCCGGCAAAAGTACCCTGCTCAATATCCTCGGTCTGCTGGACCTGCCCAACGACGGCCAATACCACTTCGCCGGCCACGATATTTTCAACGCCAGCCCCGATGAACTGGCCGCCATTCGCAACCAGCAGATCGGTTTCGTATTCCAGAGCTTCAACCTGCTGCCGCGTCTGAGCGCCCTGGATAACGTCGCCCTGCCCTTGAGTTATCGCGGCGTGTCGCGTCATGAGTCGGTGGAGCGGGCCTTGCGCATGCTCGAACAGGTGGGCCTGGCCGAGCGCGCCCACCATCGTCCCGCCGACCTCTCCGGCGGCCAGCGCCAACGCGTGGCGATTGCCCGCGCCCTGGTCGGCAACCCTTCGGTGATCCTGGCCGACGAACCTACCGGCAACCTCGACAGCACGACCGCCCAGGACATCATGGACCTGCTGCTGGCGCTGAACCGCGAGCAGCAAGTCACGTTGATCATCGTCACCCACGACCCGCACATCGCCGAACGCCTGGCGCGCAAGATCCTGGTGCGCAATGGCGTGGTGCACGAGGCGCAGCGCCCATGAGCCCGCGGGTCGAACAAAGCCTGAGCCAACTGCTGCATGAAGCCTTAATCAGCCTGCGCACTTTGGGCAAGCGCTCGGTCCTGGCGCTGCTCGGCATTGTGATCGGCAGTTCCTCGGTGGTGGCGCTGATCAATATCGGGCATAACGCGGCGGTGGATGCCGCGGCGATTTTCAAGGACATGGGCACCGACACCCTGGTCGTCCAGTTCCCGCCCAAGGGCGGCGCCAACCTGCCGATGCGCACCCAGCTCGACCTGCAAGCGGTGCGCCAGGCGGTGCCCGGCATCGCGCATATCGGCGCGCTGACGCTGTTCAGCGGGCCCATCGTGTTCCATGGCCGCAGCGTCAATGCCAATGTTGTCGGCAGCACGCCGGGCATTGCGCCGGCGATGCGCCTGGTTATGCAACAGGGGCGCTTCCTGTCGAGCTTCGACGCCAACGACACCTATGGCGTGATCGGTGATCAGATCGCCCAGGCCCTCGGCACGCCGGGCGATCCCGTGCAATTGGGCGACCGCGTGCGCATCAACGACTACCTGTTCCTGATCGTGGGCATCCTGCGCAGTCAGCCACGGGCGATGCTGATGCCGGTGCAGGCCAACGAATCGCTGTTCATTCCCGCCGAAGGCATGCGCCGCATCTACGCCACGCCGCAGATCAGCAATGTGATCATCCGCGCCGCGCCAGGCCAGGACATGGAGCGCCTTGCCAAAGCCGCCGCCGGTGCCTTGCAACGCCAACTCACCGATCACGATGTCGACATCCAGCTGCCCCAGCAAATGATCGACGGCATGACCCGGCAAAGTCGCACCTTCGCCTATTTGCTGCTGGCCCTGGGCGCGATCTCCCTGGTGGGCGGCGGTGTAGGGGTGATGAACGTGATGCTGATGAACGTCTCGGAGCGCCGGCGCGAGATCGGCATCCGCATGGCCCTGGGCGCGCGCCGGCGGGATATCCGTAACCTGTTCCTGATCGAAGCCGTGACCCTTACCGCTGTCGGCGCGCTGTGCGGCGCGGTGCTCGGCATGACCGCCGCCTGGCTCTATGCCTGGCTGTCAGGCTGGACGTTCGACCTGGCCGTCGCCGCCCTGCCCCTGGGAGTGGGCAGTACCTTGTTGGTGGGTCTGTTCTTTGGCATCTACCCGCAGTCTCGGCCTCGCGCCTGCAACCGGTGGAGGCCCTGCGCGATGAATAAATGGCTGGTATTGCTGACGCTGGTCAGCCTGCCCGGCATGGCGGCCGACATAGTCATCCGGCCGTCGGCGCCGAGCACCACGCGCAGCGTATCGCTGAACGTCCAGGTCACCAGCCTGACCCTGGGCGATGCGGTGTACCTGGGCCTGCGCAACAACCCGGCGATCCGCAGTGCGTACCTGCAACGGGTGGCGCAGAAGTTCGACCTGCGTGTCGCCGAAGATGTGTTCAACCCCAAACTGACCCTCAACAGCTATTACCGCGGCACACGCGGCTCCCAGGACAGTGCACGCAACGCCAACCTGGCACCGTCCAGCAGCCTGCTCGGCGAGTACGGCACGCGCCTGAGCATGGCCTGGACCCAACAGTTGAACAACGCCGACCGCGCCGGCCGTTACCGCAGCGACGGCCTCGACCTGGCAATTATCCAGCCCCTGCTGCGCGGCGCCGGCTGGGACGCCACCACTGCACCGCTGCGCCTGTCGCGCCTGTCGGAACAGGCCAACCGCTTGAACCTCAAGGCCACCGTGGCCCAGACCATCAGCCAGATCATCGCCACCTACCGCGAGTTGCTGCGCGCCCAGGAGCAACTGAGCATCGTGCAGGACGCCCTCCAGCGTTCCAACACCTTGCTCGATGTGAACAAGGCCCTGATCAGCGCCGGGCGCATGGCCGAGTTCGAAATCGTGCAGACCGAAGCCGACATCGCCACCCAACAACTGGGCGTGGAGGAAGCGCAGAACCAACTGGACACCAACCGCCTGGCCCTGCTGCGCCTGCTGGCCCTGGACTTGTCCACGCCGATTCGCGCCACCGAAGCCCTGGAAGCCAAGCCCATGCAGATCGACCAGCGCCAGGCCTTCAACCTGGCGCAAACCCAGCAACCGGAATACCTCGCCGCCCTGCTCGGCAGCCAACAGGCCGACCTCAACCTGGTGATCGCCAAAGACTCCGGGCGCTGGCAAGTCGACCTCGTCGCCGGCGCGAACCAGATACGTGACAACTACACTAACGACGCCGGCAGCAGCAACAATCGCACCTGGGACAGCTACGCCGGCGTGCAGGTGCAAATCCCCATCGGCGACATCGGCACGCGCCAGGCCGAAGTGCGTGCGCGGGTGAATGTAGAGGATCAGCAGATCCGCATCACCGATGCCCGCCAGGCGCTGGAACGCAGCGTCAATGACGTGGTGCGCGACCTCGGCACGCGCTGGCGCCAGTATGAGATCTCCCAGCGCGCAGTGGAGTTGTCGCGGCGCAAGATCGAGATCGAACGGGAAAAACTCAGCGCCGGACGCTCCACCAACTTCCAGGTGCTGAGTTTCGAGACCGACCTGCGCAACGCCGAAAACGCGCAGCTCAACGCGCTGATCGCTTACCTGAACGCCCAGACCCAGCTCGACCTGACCCTGGGCATGACGCTGGAAAGTTGGGAAATCGCCCTCAATGACTACTAATCGAAAACGCCTGCTGGGCGCTGTGTTGATCCTGCTGGTGGCCGGCGCCGGGCTGGCCCTGCGCAGCCCCGCTGAAGGCCCGGCAGCAACAGCCGAGCAATGGCTGGCGGTGCAACCCGATGCGCTGGTGCACCAGATCGGCCTGGTGGGCAAGATCGAGCCCGACACCACCCTCACCCTCACCGCCCCCTTCGACGGCAATGTGCAGGCCAACCTGGTCGAGCAAGGGCAACGGGTCGAAGCCGGCCAGGTGCTGCTGCGCATGGACCCCGCCACTCTTGAAGTGCAACTGCGCGACGCCCTCTCCGCCCAGCTCAAGGCACGGCGCGCCGTGCAAGAGATGCAGGACTGGGACAGCAGCCCCGCCGTCAGCCGCGCACGCCGCAGCCTGCGCACCGCCGAAATGAGCGCCGGCAACACCCAGCGCAAGCTCACCGAAAGCGACAACCTGTTCAAGCGCGGCATCATCCCGCGCAATGAACTGGACGACCTCAAGCAACAGGCCCAACAGCAACAGTTGGACTTGGTGGCGGCACGCAGTGAACTGCAACAGGCCCTCGACCAAGGCAAGGGTGAATACCGCCAGATCGCCGACATGGAACTGACCAACGCCACGGTGAAATACGAGGCTCTGCGCAGGTTGCTCGAAGGCCAGGAAATCAAGGCGCCATTCTCCGGCATCGTGGTGCCCGCGCCCGGTAATCATTCCTCTCAGGGCGGCAACGACAACAACGCCCCCATCCAGGCCGGCGGCAAGGTCAGCCAGGGCCAGGTGCTGTTTGGCCTGGCGAATATCGAACGGTTGAAAATCGTCGCCAAAGTCTCGGAACTGGACATCAACCAGTTGCATCAGGGCCAGGCGGTGGAAGTCATGGGGGATGGTTTTGATGGCGAACGGCTGACCGGTTCGGTCAGTGTGGTCAGTGGGTTGGCGGTGGCCAGCGACAGCCAGGGCAGCGCGCAGTTTCCGGTGACCCTGTCGATTCCCAAGCTTACGCCCCAGCAGTTGCAGCGAGTGCGCTTGGGAATGAGCGCGCGGCTGACCATCGTCACCTACAACAATGCACAGGCGATCGTCGTGCCGAGCCAAGCGATCCAGGCGGACATGACGGTGGAGTATCGCGAGGCGATGGATAAGCCGGTGGAGCGGGTGAAAGTGACGACAGGCCAATCGACGGCTCAAGGGGTCGAGGTGTTCGGCTTGAAGCCCGGCCTTGTGAACATCTCAAAATAAATGAAGATCAAAATGTGGGAGGGGGCTTGCCCCCGATAGCGGTGGATCAGTCAAAAATTTGCTAGCTGACACACTGCTATCGGG
>NZ_JAFHKI010000047.1 GCF_016937615.1 Pseudomonas lactucae
GAGCAAGTCGAATCGTCGCACCGCCCCTCCCACAGTTGATTGCATTGCAGCGCTTACATCACTGCGGCTTCTTGCGACCAAAACCCGGACGTTGACCCGAACCCGCCGGGGCGCCACGCGCTTGCCTGACGGCTCGTCGGCGACCAGTTTCGGACCGGGGCGCTTATTCGCCGCCGGCTTGGCTGGACGTTTGGTGCTGGCGCTGTCGGCGGGGCGATCCGCTTCACCACGGTTGCTGCGACCACCGGCCGGCGCAGGACGCGGCGTACGTGGAGCACGCTCGCCTTCCTGACGCGACGGCGCGGTTGGGCGACGTTCACCCTCGATCTGCGGCTGACGCGAGATACGCCCGCCGGTGGCCGGTGCATCCAGCGCCGGACGCAGGGTGCGGGCCACACGTTCGGTACGCGCCACAGGACGCGACGACTTACGCTGCATACGCTCAAGCTTGTCTTTGCTCTTGGCGTTCATCTGCGGCATTGCGACCGGTGTCAGGCCGACTTCGGCGCTGAGGATGTCGACTTCGTACTGGCTCATTTCGCGCCAGCGGCCCATCGGCAGGTCGGAGTTCAAGAACACCGGGCCGAAACGCACGCGCTTCAGACGGCTGACCACCAAGCCCTGGGATTCCCACAGGCGACGCACTTCACGGTTACGACCTTCCATCACCACGCAGTGGTACCAGTGGTTGAAACCTTCGCCACCGGGCGCCTGCTTGATGTCGGTGAACTTGGCCGGGCCGTCTTCGAGCACCACGCCGGCCTTGAGGCGTTCGATCATCTCGTCATCGACTTCGCCACGGACACGCACCGCGTACTCACGGTCCATCTCGTAGGACGGGTGCATCAGGCGGTTGGCCAGCTCACCGTCGGTGGTGAACATCAGCAAGCCGGTGGTGTTGATGTCCAGGCGACCGATGTTGATCCAGCGGCCTTCTTTGGGCTTGGGCATCTTGTCGAACACGGTCGGACGGCCTTCGGGGTCGTCACGGGTGCAGATCTCGCCATCGGGCTTGTTGTACATGATCACGCGGCGCACCGATTCGGCGGCCTCTTCACGCTTGATGACCTTGCCATCAATGGTGATTGCATCGTGCAGGTCGACGCGCTGGCCAAGGGTGGCCTCGACGCCGTTGACCTTGATGCGCTTCTGGGTGATCCAGGCTTCGACGTCGCGGCGCGAGCCCACGCCGATACGCGCCAGCACCTTTTGCAGCTTTTCGCCTGCTGGGCCGATTTCCTGGTCTTTCTGGTCTTGGTCATTCATCGTAAGCACCTCCCGGTGGGTCGATTCAGGCGTGGCCTGAAGAGTGTTGAAAGCGGGGCTTTGGCCGAATACGGCGGCAAAGGGTCGCGAATCATACGCGCATGGCGAGCGTTGCGCATCACAGAGTAGTCGATACAGCCCAAGTCATTTGTTTTTCCGCCGACCGGTGGCGCCCAGAGCATCACTGAGTCCATGTGTGGGGCGGTGTCAGTCTTCGAACTGGCGGCGTTCGTTTTCGATGGCCTCGGCCAAGGCGCGGGCCTCGTCTTCCTCATCGCTCAGCGGCGGTTGTTCGAGGGCGACGACGGCGGCCAGGAGTTTCTCGCGGGCATCGGCCACGCCGAGGATGTCTTCTTCGGGCTCGACCTCAGGCTCAACTTCAACATTCGGTTGGGTTTCAGGCTCTGCCGCCCCATCACGCAGCAAATCATCAAAGTCGGTCTTGATGCCCTGCTCCATGTCATCCAGTTCCAGCAGCAAGGTATGGAAACTGGTTTCATCCTTCGGCTCTTCCGGCTCGGCCGTGGCATCGGCCAGTTCCTGCAACCCCTGCGGCACCGGCGCGTCGTCGAAATCCAGCACCGGCTCGGCTTCCATCTCGCGCAATTCAGCGAGCGGCGGCAGGTCGTCGAGGTTTTTCAGGTTGAAGTGGTCGAGGAACACCTTGGTGGTGGCGAACATCGCCGGTTTGCCCGGCACGTCGCGGTAACCGACGATGCGGATCCACTCGCGTTCCAGCAGCGTCTTGACGATATGGCTGTTGACCGCCACGCCCCGCACATCCTCGATCTCGCCCCGGGTGATGGGCTGGCGATAGGCGATCAGCGCCATGGTCTCCAGCATCGCCCGTGAATAACGTTGCGGGCGCTCTTCCCACAGGCGGCCGACCCAGGGGGAAAATTTCTCACGGATCTGCAGGCGATAACCCGACGCCACTTCGCGCAATTCAAACGCGCGGCCGTCGCAGGACTTGCGCAGGATCTCCAGCGCCTTCTTGAACACCGGCGGCTCGGGGCGTTCAGCCTCTTCAAACAGTTCGAACAGGCGCTCCAGGGATTGCGGCTTACCCGAGGCCAGGAGAAAGGCTTCCAGCAAGGGCGCCAGTTCGCGGGGTTCAGTCAGGTTCATGGTTTCAGCTCTTTATTCGGCTCGCGCCCGCACGTGGATAGCCGCAAAAGGCTCATTCTGGACCAGCTCGACCAAGGACTCCTTGACCAATTCGAGGACTGCCATAAAGGTTACCACCACCCCCAGGCGCCCTTCTTCAGCGGTGAACAGCTCGACAAACGGCACAAACCCGCCGCCCTTGAGACGTTCCAGCACATCGCTCATGCGTTCGCGGGTCGACAACGCCTCGCGGCTGACCTGGTGGCTTTCGAACATGTCGCCACGGCGCAGCACCTCGGCCATGGACATCAGCAACTCTTCCAGGCTCACGTCCGGCAACAATTTGCGCGCACGGGCCTCCGGCGCGTCGAGCTTGGGCACTACCACGTCACGGCCCACGCGGCTCAAGCCGTCGATGCCTTCAGCGGCAGCCTTGAAACGCTCGTACTCCTGCAGACGGCGGATCAATTCGGCGCGCGGGTCGTCTTCCTCGGCTTCGACCGTCTCCGAGCGCGGCAGCAGCATGCGCGACTTGATCTCGGCAAGCATGGCGGCCATCACCAGGTACTCGGCGGCCAGTTCCAGGCGCACCGACTGCATCAATTCGACATAGCCCATGTACTGGCGGGTGATTTCCGCCACCGGGATGTCGAGGATATTGATGTTCTGCTTGCGGATCAGGTACAGCAGCAAGTCGAGCGGGCCTTCGAAAGCGTCGAGAAACACCTCCAGGGCATCCGGCGGGATGTACAGGTCCAGCGGCATTTCCATGACCGCCTGGCCATACACCATGGCGAACGGCAGTTCCTGCTGGGCGCCTGCCTGGGGGTCGACGGTTTCCACTGACGACATTCAGGCCTCGACCATAAACGGTGCGGGATCGCCGCAGCCGACACGCACCACTTCGGGCTCACCGTCGGCCAGGTTGATCACGGTGGAGGCCTTGCCGCCGCCGAAGCCGCCGTCAATGATCAGGTCCACCTGTTTTTCCAGCAGTTGGCGCATTTCGTACGGATCTTCCAGCGGCTCGGTGTCGCCGGGCATGATCAAGGACACGCTCATCAACGGCTCACCCAGTTCGGCCAGCAGCGCCAGGGCAATCGGGTGCTCCGGCACGCGCAGGCCGATGGTGCGCTTCTTCGGGTGCAGCAACAGGCGCGGCACTTCGCGGGTGGCGTTGAGAATGAAGGTGTAAGGCCCCGGTGTGTGAGCCTTGAGCAGGCGGAACGTGCCGGTGTCGACCTTGGCGAACAGGCCCAGTTGGGACAAATCGCTGCAGATCAGTGCGAAGTTGTGCTTGTCATCCAACTGGCGCAGGCGTCTGACTCGCTCGACAGCGCCCTTGTCGCCGATCTGGCAGCCGATGGCGTAGGACGAGTCGGTGGGGTAGATCACCACGCCGCCGGCGCGAATAATCTCCACGGCCTGTTTGATCAGGCGCGCCTGGGGGTTTTCCGGATGAATCTGGAAGAATTGACTCACGTGTTCTACCTGTTCAGACGGTGGCAATAATGGGGTCATGCTTGAATCGCCCCCACAACAGCGGCAGGTCGTCCGGGACGGGGCGATATTCGCCGATCTCGGACCAGCCGCCTGGGCCATGAAAGTCACTGCCGGCGCTGACCAGCAGACCAAATTCGCGGGCAAGAACTGCCAGGCTGCCCACCTGTTCGGCAGGTTGATGCCCGTTGACCACTTCGATAGCGTGGCCGCCGGCTCCAATATAGTCGCCTATCAGCTTGCGACGCTTGCTGCGGGTGAAATCGTAGTGCCAGGGATGCGCCAGGCTGACCCAGGCCCCGGAGGCCCGCAAGGTCTCGACGGTGTCTTCGAGGGTCGGCCAATGCTGCTTCACATCGCCTAACTTGCCAGCGCCGAGCCATTTGCGAAAGGCTTCGGCGCGGTCTTTGACAAAACCTTCACGCACCATCCAGTCGGCAAAGTGCGGCCGGGCCGGTGCGTTGCCGCTATCGCCCAGTTCCTGCTGGATGGCGCGGGCGCCGTCGAGGGCGTTGGGCATGCCTTTAAGGCTGAGCTTGCGGCTTATTTCTTCGGACCGCAGCCAGCGGCCATCGTGCAAATCGGCGATGGCCTGTACCAGCGGCGGTGCCGTTTGATCGAAACCGTAGCCAAGTACATGAATGGTCGCACCGCCCCAGGTGCACGACAATTCCACGCCGTTGACCAACTGCATGCCCAGGGCATGGGCCGCCGTGCGGGCTTCATCGAGGCCTTCGAGGGTGTCGTGGTCGGTCAACGCCAGGACTCGCACGCCTTTTTCAAACGCACGCGCAACCAGTACCGCGGGCGCCAGGGCGCCGTCGGAGGCCGTGCTGTGGCAGTGCAAATCAACATTCACGGGGATCTGTAACCTCAAGTCAGCTGGCGCTATCGCAACCAGGGATGTTTGTTATTATGCCGCCACATCCAGCTTCTGGCTCTTACTGTGAAACAATTCATCGACTTCATCCCGCTGTTGCTGTTTTTCATCGTTTACAAACTTGACCCTCGGGTCGTCGACCTGGCCGGCCATGAGCTCACGTTCGGCGGCATCTACAGCGCCACCGCCGTGCTGATCATCAGCTCCGTCGTGGTCTACGGCGCGATCTTCATCTCCCAGCGCAAACTGGAAAAAAGCCAATGGCTGACCCTGATCGCGTGCCTGGTCTTCGGCAGCCTGACCCTGGCCTTCCACAGCGAAACTTCCTTAAATGGAAGGCCCCTGTGGTGAACTGGCTGTTCGCCCTGGCGTTCATCGGCAGCCACTTCATCGGCGACCGCCTGCTGATCAAGCGGATCATGGGCCACGCGCTGACCTTGCCGGAACCGGTCTGGGTACGCCTGAACGTGGCCTGGATCGTGTTTTTCATCTTCTGTGGCGCCGCCAACCTGTTCGTGGCGTTTACCTTCCAGGACTACTGGGTCGACTTCAAGGTGTTCGGCAGCCTCGGCATGACCGTGCTGTTCCTGGTCGGCCAGGGCATCTACCTGTCGCGCCACCTGCATGACACCGACCCTTCCACGCCGAAAACCGAGGACTGACATGCTCTACGCCATCATTGCCACCGACGTTGAAAACTCGCTGGAAAAACGCCTGTCCGTGCGCCCGGCCCACGTCGAGCGCCTCAAGCAGCTGCAAGCCGAAGGCCGCATCGTCCTGGCCGGCCCGCACCCGGCCGTGGACAGCAACGAGCCGGGCGACGCCGGTTTTACCGGCAGCCTGATCGTTGCCGAGTTCGCCTCACTGGCCGATGCCCAGGCTTGGGCCAAGGCTGATCCCTATGTCGCGGCAGGTGTCTATGCCGACGTGGTGATCAAACCCTTCAAGCAAGTCCTGCCTTGATCCGGTTTGCGTCGAACCTATTGTGAGTTCGGCGCACACCTAATGGCTCATTATTCTCGGTAACCTGCCGACAACGTTCTGAATATTCGTGTGGAATCAGGAGTTCCGATGCGCTTACGTCAGTTATGTCTGTTGGCAGTGTTAATGATCGGGGCTACGGCCCACGCTGAAGAAACCTCGAACACCGGCAGCTCCACGCCCCTGTCCTTGAGTGCCGGCGCCCAGATCACCGAGTTGCAGCAACGCTTGAAAGACAGCGAGCGGCAACGTGAAGAGCTGAGCAAGCAACTGCAAAGCGCGGATGCTACTCGCGAAAGCGCGCAATTGAGTCGCCTTCGCCAAGAGAACCAACGGCTGGCCCAGCAACTCAAAGATTCACAAAGCGGCGTCTTGACCCGATGGCTGACCGAGCAACAGCAATGGTTTGTCACGGGCGGGGCGGTCGCACTGATCGCCTTGCTGTGCGGGATCTTCGCCAGCGGGGGGCACCGTCGCCGTCGACAATGGCTAAATTGAGTGAGTCATGAGCGAGCTGTTACTGATAGATGATGACCAGGAGCTCTGTGAGCTGCTGACCAGTTGGTTGGGCCAGGAAGGTTTCCAGGTGCGCGCCTGCCACGATGGCCTGAGCGCGCGCAAAGCCTTGGCCGACAGCGCGCCCGCCGCGGTGGTGCTCGACGTGATGCTGCCCGACGGCAGTGGCCTGGAGCTGCTCAAGCAATTGCGCAACGAGCACGCGGAGCTGCCGGTGCTGATGCTGTCGGCGCGCGGCGAACCCCTGGACCGTATCCTCGGCCTGGAATTGGGCGCCGACGACTACCTGGCCAAACCCTGCGACCCCCGCGAACTCACCGCGCGTCTGCGTGCCGTGTTGCGCCGCAGCCACCCGGCCGCCGTGTCCACCCAGCTGGAATTGGGCGACCTGTGCTTCAGCCCGGTGCGCGGCGTAGTCAGCATCGACGAACAGGAGTTCGCCCTCACCGTCTCCGAAAGCCGCCTGCTCGAAGCCTTGCTGCGCCAGCCCGGCGAGCCGCTGGATAAACAGGAACTGGCGCAGATCGCCCTGGGCCGCAAGTTGACCCTGTACGATCGCAGCCTGGACATGCACGTGAGCAACCTGCGCAAAAAGATCGGCCCTCACCCGGATGGCCGGCCACGCATCGTGGCGCTGCGCAGCCGCGGCTATTACTACAGCCTTTGAGGCAGCTGCAAGTCTCAAGCTGCAAGCTCTTCACTTGCAGCTTGCCGCTGAAAACTTGCCGCTGCCCCCTCCCCCTTACCAAACCTTTACCCTCCACTGACGGCGGCTGACCTTGCTCTGGGTAACCTACTCACATCCGGACTCACCGGAATAGAGACAGGAGAATCACCATGCGCAAGACCCTTATCGCTTTGATGTTCGCCGCTGCCCTGCCGACCGTTGCCATGGCCGCCATGCCCGAAGGCCCAGGCCCGATGGGCGAGCCTTCCGGCCACATGATGGGTGGCCCGGGCCACGGCGGTGAACACGGTCCGCGCGGCAAAGGCGGCCCCTTCAGCCAGCTGGACCTGAGCCGCGAACAGCGCGAGCAGATCGGCAAGCTGATGGGCGACCAGTGGCACGCTCGCAAAGACCTGACCAGGAAGTACCTGGACAAACTCCCGGCCGCTGACCAGAAAGCCATGCAGGATGAAATCGCCGCCGGCCATCAGAAAACCCAGGCCGATATCCGCGCCGTGCTCAAGCCGGACCAGCAGAAGAAGTTCGACGAGATCGTCAAGAAGCAAGAACAGCGGCGTGCCGAGTGGAAGGAATTCCAGGCCTGGAAAGCGCAACAGCCGCAAAAAGCGCAATAATGCCCTCGCGTTAATGCTCCCAGCCCAGTGGCCCCCGCCACTGGGCTTTTCCAGTTTGAGGGTTTCCTGTGCGTTCATTGTTCTGGCGCATCCTGGCCAGTTTCTGGCTGGCCATCGCCTTGGTTGCCGGGCTGTCGATCCTGCTTGGGCACATGCTCAACCAAGATGCCTGGATTCTCAGTCGTCACCCTGGTCTCAATAACCTGGCCCAGGAGTGGACCCAACTCTACGAAGCCCAGGGTGAGGACGCCGCCCAGGACCTGTTGCAACAGCGCAAGCGCCAGTACCACATCGACGTGCAAGTGCTGAACGAAAGCGGTGAGCCGGTGGTGCGCGGTACTTTCCCGCGCCGCGCCGCCGCCTTCGAAGCCCGGCAGAACGACAACAAAGATGGCCACCTGCCCTGGCGGCGCCTGACCGCCGAGTACACCAGCGAAAAAACCGGCGACACCTACCTGTTGATCTACCGTATCCCGCACCCGGAACTCGACCAATGGCACCGCAGCAGCCTGACCTGGCCCTTGAGCGCCTTGGCCATTGCGCTGGTGGTGCTGACCCTGTTCAGCCTGTTCGTCACGTTATCCATCACCCGTCCGCTCAGCCGCCTGCGCGGTGCGGTGCATGACCTCGGCCAAGCCACCTATCAACAGAACAGTCTGGCGCGCCTGGCCAACCGTCGCGATGAGTTCGGCGTACTGGCCACCGACTTCAACCGCATGGGCGCGCGCCTGCAAAGCCTGATCGGCAGCCAGCGCCAGTTGCTGCGCGACGTCTCCCACGAGCTGCGCTCGCCCCTGGCGCGTCTGCGCATCGCCCTGGCGTTGGCCGAACGCGCCGGCCCCGAAGAACGCGAAAAACTCTGGCCGCGCCTGACCCGCGAGTGCGACCGCCTCGAAGCATTGATCAGCGAAATCCTGGTGCTGGCCCGCGTGGATGCCGACAACGCCAGCGCCGAAGAGGTCGACCTCATCGCGCTGCTCAAGACCCTTCAGAAAGACGCCCAGCTCAGCGCGCCGGACCAGGTGGTGCAACTGAGCACCGACAGCGACCTGCACCTGAAGGGCTGGCCGACCATGATTGAGCGCGCTGTGGATAACCTGCTGCGCAATGCCCAACGCTTCAACCCGCCCGAGCAATCGATCCAATTGCAGGCGCAGCGCCAGGGCGACCGCATCCTGATCAGCGTGCGCGACCATGGCCCTGGCGTCGACGCCGAACACCTGAGCCAACTGGGCGAACCGTTCTACCGCGCGCCCGGCCAGACCGCCCAGGGCCACGGCCTCGGCCTGGCGATTGCGCGACGCGCCGCCGAACGCCATGGCGGCAGCCTGATCCTGGCCAACCACCCCGACGGCGGGTTTATCGCCAGCATCGACCTGCCGTTGGAACCTGGAGTTGTCACACCCGTGTGATGATCTTCTATAGTGGCCCTTCTCTTACGGAGGGCCTTTGATGTCTGACCTGCTGACTCCCATCCAAGCCGCACTCGACCTACCGCCAACGCCCCTGACGTTTACCGAACCCGGCGCCCTGCCCTCGGCTTTCGCCGTGACCGAACTGGCCAGCACCAGCATCGGCGCCGCCGGCCAGGCCGTGGCCGAACTGATCCGGCAACAGACCGGGCGCTTGCCCAGCGTGAGCGTGGACCGGCGCCTCGCCTCGTTCTGGTTCTCCTCGTCGATTCGCCCGGTGGGCTGGCAGGTGCCACCGCTGTGGGACCCGGTGGCCGGTGACTACGCCAGCGCCGATGGCTGGATTCGCCTGCACACCAACGCGCCCCATCACCGTGTCGCCGCTGAACGGGTACTCGGCAAGGTCGCGGACCGCGCCGCAATGGCCGCAAACGTCGCCGGCTGGCAGGCCGCCGAACTGGAGCAGGCGATTGTCGAGGCCGGCGGCTGCGCGGCGCAGATGTGCACGTGGCAGGCCTGGCAAACCCATCCGCAGGGGTTGGCGGTGAATGCCGAGGACTTGATCCAGCGCCAGACTGTCGAGACAACCCGCGACATGCCCTGGCTCGGCTCAGTGGCCCGCCCGCTGGCGGGCATCAAGGTTCTGGACCTGACGCGCGTATTGGCCGGGCCCGTGGCCAGTCGTTTTCTCGCCGGCCTGGGCGCGGATGTACTGCGTATCGACTCCCCCACCTGGAACGAACCCGGCGTGGTGCCGGAAATGACCCTGGGCAAACGCTGCGCCCGGTTGGACTTGAAGACGCCCGAAGGCCGGTGGATCTTTGAAGGTTTGCTCAAACACACCGACATCCTGTTCCACGGTTATCGCGCCGATGCTCTGGAACAACTCGGCTACACCACCGGCCAACTGCAAGCCCTCGCCCCCGGCCTGATCGACGTCAGCCTCAACGCCTACGGCTGGAGCGGCCCGTGGCGCAATCGCCGGGGCTTCGACAGCCTGGTGCAGATGAGCAGCGGCATCGCCGAGGCGGGCATGACCTGGAAACACGCGGATAAACCGCTGCCACTGCCCGTGCAGGCACTGGATCACGGCACCGGTTACATGATGGCGGCCAGTGCGATCCGAGCATTGGCCGAACGATTGAATACCGGCCGTGGCGGTTCGGCACGGTTGTCGTTGGCGCGCACCGCGAAGTTATTGGTGGATGCGGGGCAGGTGCCGGAGCAGCCGGCGTTGCGGGCTGAAGAACCGAGTGATCAAGGCCTGGTGGTTGAGCAGACGGCCTGGGGCCAGGCGCATCGCCTGCTGGCGTCGGTGACCGTCAGCGGCACGCCGTTGCAGTGGGATTTGCCGGCGGGGGAATTGGGGGCACATCGGGCTCAGTGGTGACCCGGCCATCGCTATCGGGAGCAAGTACAACCAACCCATTCACAGCGACAAAACCCCACTGTACAACCCATACGCCGCCAACCCCGCGCCCGCAATCACACAGCTGAAGATGCCTTTCTCCAGATGGGTAAACAACGGCTGCCCCTGTTCGCGCTTGGCCAGGGCAAACAGGATCACGCCCGGCGCGTACAGCAGCGCCGACAACAACAAATACTTCAAGCCCCCGGCGTAGAGCAGCCAGACCGCATACCCCAGGGCGATCAACCCCACCAGCAAGTCCTTCATGCGCTGACCCTGGGCACCTTCATAGGTTTCACCGCGCCCGCTCAGCAATACCGCATAGGCCGCCGACCACAGGTACGGCACCAGGATCATTGACGAGGCCAAATAAATCAGCGTGGTGTAGGTGCTCTGGGAGAACAGCGTAATCACCAGAAAAGCCTGGATCATCACATTGGTCAGCCACAGCGCGTTGACCGGCACCTGGTTGGCGTTTTCCTTTTTGAGGAAGGCCGGCATGGTCTTGTCATGGGCCGTGGCGTAGAGGATCTCCGCGCAGAGCAGCGCCCACGACAGCAACGCGCCCAGCAGCGACACCGCCAGGCCGATACTGATGAGCAGGGCGCCCCAAGGCCCGACGATGTGCTCGAGCACGCCCGCCAACGACGGGTTTTGCAGACCGGCCAATTCCGGCTGGCTCATGACGCCCAGGGACAGCACATTGACCATCACCAGCAGCGCCAGCACACCGAGAAAACCAATCACCGTGGCCCGGCCGACGTCCGCGCGTTTCTCGGCCCGCGCTGAATACACACTGGCGCCTTCGATGCCGATAAACACAAACACCGTGACCAGCATCATGTTGCGCACCTGGTCCACCACGCTGCCGAATTGCGGGTTGCCCAGGCCCCAGATATCGCGAGTGAAGACATCGGCCTTGAAGGCCACGGCGGCGATCACGATAAACATCAGCAGCGGCAGGATCTTCGCCACCGTGGTGACCTGGTTGATGAACGCCGCCTCCTTGATCCCGCGCAGCACCAGAAAGTGCACAGCCCACAGCAACACCGACGCACACCCGATGGCCACCGGCGTATTGCCTTGGCCAAACACCGGGAAAAAGTAGCCAAGGGTGCTGAACAGCAACACGAAATAACCGACGTTGCCCATCCACGCACTGATCCAATAACCCCAGGCTGACGAAAATCCCATGTAGTCGCCAAAACCTGCCTTGGCGTAGGCATACACACCAGAGTCCAGTTCAGGCTTGCGGTTGGCCAGGGTCTGGAACACGAACGCGAGGGTCAACATGCCCACGGCGGTAATCGCCCAACCGATCAGCACGGCGCCCACCTCGGCCCGCGCAGCCATGTTTTGCGGCAGGGAAAAAATCCCCCCGCCGATCATCGACCCCACCACCAGGGCGATCAGGGCGCTGAGTCGAAGTTTCTCGGCCGGTTGAGACATGCACACTCCTGGAATACTTAACTGCGGACCATCGTGCACTCAACTTAATTAATTCAGCGAGTGTAGCGTTTATAAATGGCGATAAAAGCGCCGCACTCATAACCCAGCGGCATGACAGTTTATAGCGTTCAGACATATTTAGAATTTAAATACGTCGCAGACTTCAACGTTTTCAAGCTGCTTGTCGGCCCACTCTTTAAAAGTTTGCACATTCAGCAAAACGATCTAGCGTCAAACGTCCATATGTAGCGCTCAATAGCTGACCAATACGCAGAAACCGCTCTGGAAAGCGCCTTTGCGCGGATAAGTATTGCCCAAGGCTTTGCAGCCTAAGTCATTAATCCACAATGGAATGTGCCAATGAAGTGATCTGAGTCAGCTGTTTGATTAGCGCACGGAATTATTCTGTGGTCTCTCTTCTCCTGCATTGGAGTTATGCGATGTCTGAATCTCCCGGAAAACTTCGCTTAGGCGCACTGGTTGCGCTGGTCGTTGGCTCAATGATTGGTGGCGGTATTTTCTCCCTGCCGCAAAACATGGCGGCCAGCGCCGATGTAGGCGCCGTGCTGATCGGTTGGGTGATTACCGCCGTGGGCATGTTGACCCTCGCGTTCGTGTTCCAGACCCTGGCCAACCGCAAGCCCGACCTCGACGGCGGCGTGTACGCCTACGCCAAGGCCGGGTTTGGCGACTACATGGGTTTCTCGTCGGCCTGGGGCTACTGGATCAGTGCCTGGCTGGGCAACGTCGGTTACTTCGTGTTGCTGTTCAGCACCCTCGGATACTTTTTTCCGATCTTCGGCGAAGGCAATACGCCGGCTGCCGTGATTGGCGCTTCCGTGTTGCTGTGGGCCGTGCACTTCCTGGTGCTGCGCGGGATCAAGGAAGCGGCGTTCATCAACCTGGTGACCACGGTGGCCAAGGTTGTGCCGCTGGTGCTGTTCGTGTTGATCGCAGTGTTCGCGTTCAAGCTGGAGATCTTCACCGCTGACATCTGGGGCGTGAAAAACCCCGACCTGGGCAGCGTGATGAACCAGGTGCGCAACATGATGCTGGTCACCGTGTGGGTGTTCATCGGCATCGAAGGCGCGAGCATCTTCTCGGCACGCGCCGAAAAACGCAGCGACGTGGGCAAGGCCACCGTGATCGGTTTTATCACCGTGCTGCTGTTCCTGATGCTGGTGAACGTACTGTCCCTGGGCATCATGACTCAGCCGGAATTGGCCAAGTTGCAGAACCCATCGATGCCGCCGTGCTGGAACATGTGGTGGGCCACTGGGGCGCGGTGTTGATCAGCGTCGGCTTGATCGTCTCGTTGCTGGGTGCGCTGCTGTCGTGGGTGCTGCTGTGCGCGGAGATCATGTTCGCGGCGGCCAAGGACCACACCATGCCCGAGTTCCTGCGCAAGGAAAACGCCAACCATGTGCCGGCCAACGCCCTGTGGCTGACCAACGCCATGGTCCAGGTGTTCCTGGTGATCACGCTGTTTTCCGCCAGCACTTACCTGTCGCTGATCTACCTCGCCACCTCGATGATCCTGGTGCCCTACCTGTGGTCGGCGGCCTACGCCCTGCTGCTGGCGGTACGCGGCGAGACCTACGAAAACGCCCTCAAAGAGCGCCGCAAAGACCTGTTTATCGGTGCCGTCGCGCTGATCTACGCGGTGTGGCTGCTGTACGCCGGCGGCACCAAGTATCTGCTGTTGTCCGCCCTGCTCTATGCCCCCGGCGCGATCCTGTTCGCCATGGCCAAGCATGAACTGGGCAAACCGATTTTCACCCCCGTCGAGAAGCTGATTTTCGCCGCAGTGGTCATTGGCGCCCTGGTGGCGGCCTATGGGCTCTACGCCGGCTTCCTGACTCTGTAATTCTGATTGGAGGATCTGTAATGACCACGGAAAAAGTGAAGTACGGCGTACATTCCGAAGCCGGCAAACTGCGCAAAGTCATGGTGTGCTCCCCAGGTTTGGCCCACCAGCGGCTGACCCCCAACAACTGCGATGAACTGCTGTTCGATGACGTGCTGTGGGTGGCCCAGGCCAAGCGCGACCATTTCGACTTCGTGACCAAGATGCGCGAGCGGGACATCGATGTGCTGGAAATGCACAACCTGCTGACCGACATCGTTGCCAACCCTGAAGCCCTGGACTGGATCCTGGCGCGCAAAATCACCGCCAACACCGTGGGCCTGGGCCTGGTCGACGAAGTCGGCTCGTGGCTGCGCAGCCTGGAACCACGCAAGATCGCCGAGTTCCTGATCGGCGGCGTATCGGCCGACGACCTGCCCGGCAGCTTCGGTGGCAAGACCATCGAGATGTTCCGCGATTTCCTCGGCCACTCAAGCTTCATCCTGCCGCCGCTGCCCAACACCCAGTTCACCCGCGACACCACGTGCTGGATCTACGGCGGCGTGACGCTCAACCCGATGTACTGGCCGGCGCGACGCCAGGAAACCCTGCTGGCCAGCGCCATCTATAAATTCCACCCCGAGTTCACCAACGCCGACTTCCAGATCTGGTACGGCGACCCCGACCAGGAACACGCTGCCGCCACGCTGGAAGGCGGTGACGTGATGCCAATTGGCAACGGCGTGGTGTTGATCGGCATGGGCGAGCGTTCATCCCACCAGGCCATCGGCCAACTGGCGCGCAACCTGTTCAAGAACAAAGCCGTGGAACGCGTGATCGTGGCCGGCCTGCCCAAATCCCGCGCGGCGATGCACCTGGACACCGTGTTCAGCTTCTGCGACCGCGACCTGGTCACCGTCTTCCCCGAAGTGGTCAACCAGATCGTCCCCTTCACCCTGCGCCCTGACGACAGCAAGCCGCACGGCATCGATATCCAGCGCGAGAAAACCAACTTCCTCGAAACCGTGGCCGCAGCCCTCAACCTCAAGGCGCTGCGCGTGGTCGAGACCGGCGGCAACAGCTTCGCCGCCGAGCGCGAGCAATGGGACGACGGCAACAACGTGGTGGCCGTGGAGCCAGGCGTGGTGATCGGCTACGACCGCAACACCTACACCAACACCCTGCTGCGCAAGGCCGGCGTGGAAGTCATCACCATCAGCGCCGGCGAACTCGGCCGTGGCCGTGGCGGCGGCCACTGCATGACCTGCCCGATCATCCGCGACCCAATCGACTATTAAGGAGATTCCATCATGGCTTTCAATATGCGCAACCGCAGCCTGCTGTCGCTGATGCACCACACCACCCGCGAGCTGAACTACCTGCTGGACCTGTCCCGCGACCTCAAGCGCGCCAAATACACCGGCACCGAGCGTCCGCACCTGCAGGGCAAGAACATCGCGCTGATCTTCGAAAAAACCTCGACCCGCACCCGTTGCGCCTTCGAAGTCGCGGCCCATGACCAGGGTGCCCACGTCACCTACATCGACCCAGTGTCGTCGCAGATCGGCCACAAAGAGAGCATGAAAGACACGGCCCGCGTGCTCGGGCGCATGTTCGATGCCATTGAATACCGTGGTTTCGAACAGGAAATCGTCGAAGAACTGGCCAAGTTCGCCGGCGTGCCGGTGTTCAACGGCCTCACCGCCGAATTCCACCCGACCCAAATGATCGCCGACACCCTGACCATGCGCGAACACAGCGACAAGCCGCTGCATGACATCAGCTACGCCTACCTGGGCGACGCCCGCTACAACATGGGCAACTCGCTGCTGATGATCGGCGCCAAGCTCGGCATGGACGTGCGCATCGGCGCGCCGAAAGCCCTGTGGCCACACGACGACTTCATCAAGCAATGCCAGGCGTTCGCCGAAGAGAGCGGCGCGCGCATCACCATCACCGAGGACCCTGCCGAGGCGGTGAAAGGCGTGGACTTCATCCACACCGATATCTGGGTGTCCATGGGCGAGCCGGTGGAGGCATGGGACGAGCGTATCGAGCAACTGCTGCCGTACCAGGTCAACGCCAAAATGATGAAAGCCTCGGGCAACCCTCGGGTGAAATTCATGCACTGCCTGCCGGCGTTCCACAACAGCGAAACCAAGGTCGGCAAGGACATCGCCGCACGGTATCCGAACCTGGCCAATGGCGTGGAAGTGACCGAAGACGTGTTCGAGTCGCCGGCCAACATTGCCTTTGAGCAAGCGGAAAACCGCATGCACACCATCAAGGCGATCCTGGTGTCGGCGTTGGCGGATATCTAAAGGCTACACGGGTTAAGTGCGGGAGGGGGCAAGCTCCCTCCCACATTTGGTCCTGTGTTCGCAACATCGAACTCTAGAAGGACATTCCTTATGCGCATCGTCGTAGCCCTGGGCGGCAACGCCCTCCTGCGCCGTGGTGAACCCATGACCGCGGACAACCAACGCGCCAATATCCGTATCGCCACCGAACAGATCGCCAAGATCCACCCCGGCAACGAACTGGTGATCGCCCACGGCAATGGTCCGCAGGTCGGCCTGTTGTCGTTGCAGGCGGCGGCCTACACCAGCGTGTCGCCCTACCCGCTGGACGTGCTGGGCGCCGAAACCGAAGGCATGATCGGCTACATCATCGAACAGGAACTGGGCAATCTGCTGGACTTTGAAGTGCCCTTCGCCACCTTGCTCACCCAAGTGGAAGTCGACGCCAAGGACCCCGCCTTCCAGAACCCCACCAAGCCGATCGGCCCGGTGTACACCAAGGCCGAAGCGGAAAAACTCGCCGCCGAAAAAGGCTGGGCGATCGCGCCGGATGGCGACAAATACCGCCGTGTGGTCGCCAGCCCTCGCCCGAAACGCATCTTCGAAATTCGTCCGATTAAATGGCTGCTGGAGAAAAAAGCCATCGTGATCTGCGCCGGCGGCGGCGGTATCCCGACGATGTATGACCAAGACGGCAAGCTCAAAGGCATTGAAGCGGTGATCGACAAGGACCTGTGCTCATCCTTGCTGGCCGCGCAACTGGACGCCGATCTGCTGGTGATCGCCACCGACGTCAACGCAGCGTTTATCGACTACGGCAAGCCGACCCAGAAAGCCATCGCCCAGGCCCACCCCGACGCCATGGAAGACCTCGGCTTCGCCGCCGGCTCCATGGGCCCCAAGGTCCAAGCCGCCTGCGAGTTCGCCCGCCAGACTGGCAAAACCGCGGTGATCGGTTCACTCTCGGACATCGAAGCCATCGTCCAGGGCAACGCCGGTACACGCATCAGCACGGCAACACCTGGCATCACCTATCTGTGAAGTAGAGGAGATACGCCTATGGCTACCTTTGAACCCGGTCACCTGCATATCGAGCGACATGCGCTGAACAAGGACGACGTCAGCTACGACCTGTGCCTGGACTACGAGGTCGTCACGGATAAAAGCGAGGGCAAAGGCATGCAGTTCACCCTGCATGGCAGTGTCCAGGGCAAGGACATGAAGGAAACGTTCTTCCTGCCCAAGGACCAGGCTTACAACTTCGCCAGCAACGTGACCCGGATTGTCGAGAAATACGGCATCCCCAAAACCCACAGCAGCGTGGGATCGGACCACAAGCACTACGATCTGATGTTTGAAGATGTGCGGCATCAGTTGGACATGAAATCCGGCGACCCGGTCAAGCCCGAACACCTGGCGTAACTCGCTTGCACTGACATAACACTGTGCAAAATGTGGGAGGGGGCTTGCCCCCGATGCGGTGGATCAGCTAATAAATCTGTTGCTGACACACAGCTATCGGGGGCAAGCCCCCTCCCACATTTTGATCTCCATTATTTGTCAGATTTCACCTGCGCCCCGCCTCAAGGCATACTTGCCGCCTCTCGCTCCCCAGAATCGTCAGCCACTGCATGCGTATCCACGTCAGCTTCATCGACCGCGTCGGCATCACCCAGGAAGTCCTGGCCTTGCTCGGTGGGCGCAATCTCAACCTGGATGCGGTGGAAATGGTGCCGCCCAACGTCTACATCGACGCGCCGACCCTCAGCGCCAAGGTGCTCGAAGAGCTGCGCGATGCGCTGTTCAGCGTGCACGGCGTGCAAGCGGTGACGGTGGTGGACATCCTTCCCGGCCAACGCCGCCACCTGCAACTCGACGCCCTGCTGGCCGCCATGACCGACCCGGTGCTGGCCCTGGACAGCGCGGGCAAGGTCCTGCTGGCCAACCCGGCGCTGATCGCCCTCTACGGGCGCGAACCGGCTGGTGAGAGTATCGCCGAGCTGTTCAGCGACCCGGCGCTGCTGGAGACCTTGCTGGAAAACGGCTTTCGTTTGCCCCTGCGCGAGATCAATGTCAACGGCCAGACCCTGCTGCTGGACGCGACGCCGATCACCGACGCCGGCGCCCTGCTGACCCTGTACCAACCCAACCGTATCGGCGAACAACTCTCGGCGCTGCACCATGACCATGCCGAAGGCTTTGATGCGCTGCTCGGTGAGTCGCCGGTCATCCGCACCCTCAAGGCGCGTGCGCAGCGAGTGGCGGCCCTGGATGCACCGCTGTTGATCCAGGGCGAAACCGGCACCGGCAAGGAACTGGTGGCCCGCGCCTGCCATGCCACCAGCGCGCGCCAGAGTGCGCCGTTTCTGGCGTTGAACTGCGCGGCGCTGCCGGAGAACCTCGCCGAGAGCGAGCTGTTCGGTTATGCACCGGGCGCCTTCACCGGCGCCCAGCGCGGCGGCAAGCCAGGGCTGATGGAACTGGCCAACCAGGGCACGGTGTTCCTTGATGAGATTGGCGAGATGTCGCCGTACCTGCAGGCCAAACTGCTGCGGTTTCTCAACGACGGCAGTTTTCGCCGGGTAGGGGGCGACCGTGAAGTGAAGGTCAATGTGCGCATCCTCAGCGCCACCCACCGCGACCTGGAAAAAATGGTCAGCGAAGGCACCTTCCGCGAAGACCTGTTCTATCGCCTCAACGTCCTCAACGTCGAAGTACCGCCCCTGCGTGCACGCGGCCAGGACATCCTGCTGCTGGCCCGCTACTTCATGCAGCAGGCGTGCGCGCAGATCCAGCGTCCGGTATGCCGCCTGGCCCCCGGCACCTACCCGGCGCTGCTGGGCAACCGCTGGCCGGGCAACGTACGCCAGTTGCAGAACGTAATCTTCCGCGCCGCCGCCATCTGCGAAAGCAGCCTGGTGGACATCGGCGACCTGGACATCGCCGGCACCTCGGTTGCGCGCCAGAACGACGGTGAAATCGACAGCCTGGAACAGGCCATGGAAGACTTCGAACGCGACCTGCTGGAAAAGCTCTACACCAGCTACCCCTCGACCCGCCAGTTGGCCAGCCGGTTGCAGACCTCGCACACCGCCATTGCCCATCGATTGCGCAAGTACGGCATACCCGGCAAGCCCTGATTCCAAAGGGAATGGGATCTGAATGTGAAACACAAGCCCCCTCCCACATTGACCGCATTTTTGGTCCAAGAACGACATCCCGTGTACTGAAAGCGCTACAGCGTAACGATATCGCTACAACCCTGCTTTTTGCGCGCCATGCAAGGCTTTGATCCACATAGGCTTTTTTTCAAAGGCTCAACTGTAGCGAAATCGCTACAGACGAACGGCACAACCTCATAACCAATTTTACTAACTCATTGAAATATAAAGAATTAATAACATTGGCCGCGTTCTTGCTAAGCAACTCCCCATTATTCCATCCCGTCCACCAGACGATTCTGGCCCTGAGGAGTTTCCATGAGCGAGTTGCGTTTCACTGAAGATCACGAATGGCTGCGCGCCGAAGCCGATGGCAGCGTTACCGTGGGCATTACCGCTTTTGCGCAGAACGCGCTGGGCGATGTGGTTTTCGTGCAACTGCCTGAGCTGCAGGCCTACGACAAGGGCGCTGAAGCGTCCACCGTGGAATCGGTAAAAGCCGCCAGCGGTGTGTACATGCCTTTGGATGGTGAAGTGCTGGAAGTGAACGACAAACTCGACGCCAGCCCGGAGCTGGTCAATGAAGACCCGATGGGCGAAGGCTGGTTCTTCCGCTTTAAACCCGCCGATGCCAGTGCAGTGGCTAAGCTGCTGGATCAGGATGCGTACGACCGCCTGATCAAAGCCAACGCTGAAGCCTGAGGAGCGCGTCATGAGTATTAATTTGAGCACCGCCAACGAATTCATCGCCCGCCACATCGGCCCGCGCCAGGCAGACGAGCAACAGATGCTCGCAAGCCTGGGCTTTGATTCCCTCGAAGCCTTGAGCGCCAGCGTGATCCCCGAAAGCATCAAGGGCACCAGCGTGCTCGGCCTCGAAGACGGCCTGAGCGAAGCCGAGGCGCTGGCCAGGATCAAAACCATCGCCAGCCAGAACCAACTGTTCAAGACCTACATCGGCCAGGGCTACTACAACTGTCACACACCGTCGCCGATCCTGCGCAACCTGCTGGAAAACCCGGCCTGGTACACCGCCTACACCCCGTACCAGCCAGAGATATCCCAAGGCCGCCTGGAAGCGCTGCTGAACTTCCAGACCCTGATCAGCGACCTCACCGGCCTGCCGATCGCCAACGCATCCCTGCTCGACGAAGCCACCGCCGCCGCCGAAGCCATGACCTTCTGCAAGCGCCTGAGCAAGAACAAGGGCAGCAACGCCTTCTTCGCCTCCGTGCACAGCCACCCGCAGACCCTCGACGTGCTGCGCACCCGCGCCGAGCCGCTGGGCATCGACGTGGTGGTGGGCGATGAGCGCGAGCTGACCGACGTGAGCGCCTTCTTCGGCGCCCTGCTGCAATATCCGGCGAGCAACGGTGATGTGTTCGACTACCGCGCGCTGACCGAACGCTTCCACGCCGCCAACGCCCTGGTGGCCGTGGCCGCCGATCTGCTGGCCCTGACCCTGCTGACCCCGCCGGGTGAATTCGGCGCCGACGTGGCCATCGGCAGCGCGCAACGCTTCGGCGTGCCGCTGGGCTTCGGTGGCCCGCACGCGGCGTACTTCTCCACCAAGGATGCGTTCAAGCGCGACATGCCGGGCCGTCTGGTCGGTGTGTCCGTCGACCGTTTCGGCAAGCCGGCCCTGCGCCTGGCCATGCAGACCCGCGAGCAACATATCCGCCGCGAGAAAGCCACCAGCAACATCTGCACCGCCCAAGTGCTGCTCGCCAACATCGCCAGCATGTACGCCGTGTACCACGGGCCTGAAGGCCTGACCCAGATCGCCCAGCGCATTCACCAACTGACCGCGATCCTGGCCAAGGGCCTGACCGCCCTGGGCCTCAAGGTCGAGCAAGAAAACTTCTTCGACACCCTCACGCTCAACACCGGCGCCAACACCGCCGCCCTGCACGACAAGGCCCGCGCCCAGCGCATCAACCTGCGTGTGGTGGATGCCGAGCGTGTCGGCCTGTCGGTCGACGAAACCACCACCCAGGCCGATATCGAAACCCTGTGGGCGATCTTCGCCGACGGCAAGGCCCTGCCGGCTTTCGCCCAGGCTGAAAGCGCCCTGCCGGCCGCGCTGCTGCGCCAGTCGCCGATCCTCAGCCACCCGGTGTTCAACCGCTATCACTCGGAAACCGAGCTGATGCGCTACCTGCGCAAGCTGGCGGACAAAGACCTGGCATTGGACCGCACCATGATCCCGCTGGGCTCGTGCACCATGAAGCTCAACGCCGCCAGCGAAATGATCCCGGTGACCTGGGCCGAATTCGGTGCCCTGCACCCGTTCGCCCCAGCCGAACAAAGCGCCGGCTACCTGCAACTGACCGCCGACCTGGAAGCAATGCTCTGCGCGGCCACCGGTTACGACGCAATCTCCCTGCAACCGAACGCCGGTTCCCAGGGTGAGTACGCAGGCCTGTTGGCCATTCGTGCCTATCACCAGAGCCGTGGCGAAGCCCGTCGCGATATCTGCCTGATCCCGTCGTCCGCCCACGGCACCAACCCCGCCACCGCCAACATGGCCGGCATGCGCGTGGTCGTGACCGCCTGCGACGCGCGCGGCAACGTCGACATCGAAGACCTGCGCGCCAAGGCCATCGAGCACCGCGAGCACCTCGCCGCGCTGATGATCACCTACCCGTCCACCCACGGCGTGTTCGAGGAAGGCATCCGCGAAATCTGCGCGATCATCCACGACAACGGCGGCCAGGTGTACATCGATGGCGCCAACATGAACGCGATGGTCGGCCTCTGCGCACCGGGCAAGTTCGGCGGCGATGTGTCCCACCTGAACCTGCACAAGACCTTCTGCATTCCCCACGGCGGTGGCGGCCCGGGCGTCGGCCCGATCGGCGTCAAGTCGCACCTCACGCCGTTCCTGCCCGGTCACGCGGCCATGGAACGCAAGGAAGGCGCGGTCTGCGCCGCACCGTTCGGCAGCGCGAGCATTTTGCCGATTACCTGGATGTACATCAGCATGATGGGCGGCGCGGGCCTCAAGCGCGCGTCGCAGTTGGCGATCCTGAATGCCAACTACATTTCCCGTCGCCTCGAAGAGCATTACCCGGTGCTCTACACCGGCAGCAACGGCCTGGTGGCGCATGAATGCATCCTCGACCTGCGCCCGCTCAAGGACAGCAGCGGCATCAGCGTGGATGACGTGGCCAAGCGCCTGATCGATTTTGGCTTCCATGCGCCAACTATGTCGTTCCCGGTGGCCGGCACCTTGATGATCGAACCGACCGAAAGTGAATCCAGGGAAGAACTGGACCGCTTCTGTGACGCGATGATCGCCATCCGCGAAGAGATCCGCGCCGTGGAAAACGGCACGTTGGACAAAGACGACAACCCACTGAAAAACGCCCCGCACACTGCGGCGGAACTGGTGGGTGAATGGAGCCACCCCTACAGCCGTGAACAGGCGGTGTACCCGGTTGCGTCGCTGATCGAAGGCAAGTACTGGCCGCCGGTGGGCCGGGTCGACAACGTGTTTGGCGATCGTAACTTGGTGTGCGCGTGCCCATCGATCGAGAGCTACGCGTAACCCAACTGGCTGAATGCGGTCAAAATGTGGG
>NZ_JAFHKI010000048.1 GCF_016937615.1 Pseudomonas lactucae
CCCCTCCCACATTTTGACTGTGGTGAGGCTGGGCTATTTGGGGTAGCCGGCCCGCTTCATTTCGCGCTCGGTGGTGGTCTGCGCCGCCGTCAGTGCCGCATCGACCGTCTGCTGACCGGTCAGCGCACCGGAGAAGAACTTGCCGACCTGGGTCCCGATCGCCTGGAATTCAGGAATGGTCACCAACTGGATACCGATATACGGCACCGGCTTGAGCGTTGGCTTGGTCGGGTCGGCGACTTTCAGCGATTCCAGCGTTACCTTGGCGAACGGCGCAGCTTTCATGTAGTCGTCGCTGTAGGTCGAGGTGCGCGTGCCCGGCGGTACGTTGGCGATGCCGTCGGTCTTGGCGACCAGGGCGCCATATTCCTTGGAAGTCGCCCAGGTGGTGAACACCTTGGCGGCGTCCTTGGCCTTGGAACTGGTCGGAATCGCCAGGCTCCAGGAGTACAGCCACGACGTGCCCTTGTCGGTCTTCTCGTGCGGAGCGAAGGTGAAGCCGACGCTATCGGCCACCTTGCTCTGGGACTTGTCGGTGACGAACGAACCGGCGACGCTGGCATCGACCCAGATCGCACACTTACCGCTGTTGAACAGCGCCAGGTTTTCGTTGAAACCGTTGCTGGACGCACCCGGCGGGCCGGACTTTTTCATGTTGTCGACGTAGAAGTTCAGCGCATCCTTCCACTCGGGGCCGTTGAATTCGGGTTGCCATTTTTCATCGAACCAGCGCGCACCGTAGCCGTTGGCCAGAGTGGTGATCAACGCCATGTTCTCGCCCCAACCGGCTTTGCCGCGCAGGCACAGGCCGTATTGCTCTTTGGTTTTGTCGGTGAGTTTGGTGGCGAATTCGCCGATCTGGCTCCAGGTCGGGTGCTCAGGCATGCTCAGCCCGGCGTTCTTGAACAGATCGGTGCGGTAATAGGTAATCGAGCTTTCGGCATAGAACGGCAGGGCATACAACGAACCCTTGACCGACAAACCGTCACGCACCGAAGGGAACACATCGTCGAGGTCGTAGGACGCCGGCAGATCCTTCATCGGTTCCAGCCAACCCTTGGCACCCCAGAGTGCGGCTTCGTACATGCCGATGGTCAACACGTCGAACTGTCCGCCCTGGGTGGCGATGTCGGTGGTCAGGCGTTGGCGCAGTACGTTTTCCTCGAGCACCACCCAGTTCAGCTTGATTTCCGGATGCTCGGCCTCGAAGGTTTTCGAGAGCTTTTGCATGCGGATCATGTCGCTGTTGTTGACGGTGGCAATGGTCAGGGTTTGCGCGCCAAAGCTGACGGCGCTGAGGGTCATGCAGGTAGTCATGCAGGTGGAGACAAGCAGTGCTTTTGCTGTGAACTTCATCGCGCACTCCATTTCCGCGCCCAGGGGGCTACAGAAGGACAGTTATTGTTGTTGTGTCTTCCTACAGGGAGTCAGGAAGAGTGTGCGTTGATTACAGCCTTCTAAAGACTTGGTGACAAATCCTTGGGAACACTTGGACTGATACTTTTTTGCACTCTAGGTTGACGTGTGACAACCCCCTGCTGGAAGGCCGGGCGAAAACAGCTGTCATGCCGCTACAGCCTTTTCACCCGGCGTTACAACAGCCTACACCCCGGCATATCCATTGGAGTAGGGGGCCTTGGGTTGGTTGATCAGCTTCTCCATCCAGTTCTTTTCCAGCGGACTGAATCGCTTGCGTCCCTCTGCAACCTCTAGTTTTTCAAGGTGCCATTTGGCCATGACTTCTTTCAGCTTTTGTGTGTATTCGCGAGCTGGACAAGCAATATCTGCCCAGGGATCGACAATCCAGGCATCCGTCCAGGCAGCACCTGAGAAGTCCTTCGTCTCAGAGGGTAGCGTGGATGGTCCGCCGACGACGGTGAACGCGTGTGCATCCGACGCGTACCATTCGTAAGCACGACCACCACTCTTTTTGATGATGTCTTTGGACAGCCTAGCCATCTCTCCGCAGTTTCGCGCGCGTCTTCAATATTAAGTTGGAGTAATTCGGGTCTTCAGCCCCATTGATGTTACGTAGCCAGCCAATGGCTATATCTGCGGCGTCAGCGCGTGCCATATCCGTTTTTGAGCGAATCTTGTTACTGGGTCCCAGGCCGGTGACCTTCATTGAACGGTTCACACTGTCCTTGGCTTGTTGTGCATAGAATTTGTTCTGCTGCTCGGCTGTCCACGAGGTGAAATCAGCGGGTTGGGGCAATTGGGTCATCTGATTCGGCAGCAGCGCAATTGCCGGCTTGTCGATTGCCTTCAACCGTTGTAACTGATAGACAATTTCGCGCTGCTGCTCTTCGGTCAAGTCTTTACATAACGTCTTTAGTTTCTCGACATCCTCGTTCGAGTAACCCGAACGCGCCAACTGTTTGAACGCAGTGTCAAGTTTTGGCAGGGCAACAAAATTGGCATCAAAAGGCAACCTGGCAGCACCTTGGCGAATGCTGAATTTATTGCGGTAGCTTTGGACCAAAGGCAGCTCATTGGGCGTGCATTTTATGAACGTCAGTTGGTCGGTAGTGTCATTCAGCCTGGCGTAGTAAAACTCGGCGGTATCGGCCTCTATCACCAGGTATTTCTCGACGCCTCTGCCTGAAGGGCCGTTAACGATGACCCCGCGAACCTCACGTTTGTCGTCGCAGGCATCGCTGATCCTGTCCAGCTTGATCACACGGGTTTCCTGCGAGAGCGCGTCAGAAGGTCGCCCCGCCGAAAAGCCGAATTCCGGATCATGTTTGATGCGGCCATTGATCAGCGTCTTATAAGTAATGGGTTTGCTGTCCAGCGTTGGGATCAGGCGGGGGCCCATCTCACCGTCGACCATTTTGTAACGACGGCGCTCCAAAATAACGAACTGGTCCTTTCGCAAAAACTTCGGCGTCGAGGGAAACAGACGCACGTGCTCAAGCGCCTGGAGTTCCTGGGCCAACTCCCCGGAGACATCTTCGATCACTTTGGAAAAGCAGGTGTCATTTGCGCCGCGCTTGATCCTGCCGCTCACCGGTGGGACCGGGCAAACCGCTTCAAAATCATCCAGGGGCTTGAAATGATCGGCCGACGCCAGGTCGGTCAGCACACCGGGGTTGCGGGTGTCGTAACGGTAAACCTTGCCCTCGTTGATCAGATCGAAGCCATGGCTGCGGGCAATCGTGTAAGCCTCGGCGGCCAGAGGCTTGTCCGTCACCAAGGCTTGAGTGCCGTCTGAAAAAGTCTCTTGTCGCACGGCTGTCGATGTATCAGATACAAAACCATTCAGGGGCGGCCCGTAAGTCGCCATTGTTTTGGTGTCGTAGGCGTACCATTCGCCATTTTGGCGTACAGCGGTTGTCTTGAGGTGTTCGTGGAGGCCGGAATGCATCACCGTGCCGTCGGCCATGTTGGCAGCTGGAGAAGATGCATCCAGTGGCGACGGCGCAAGATGACTATCTTGCAGTCGACTCAATGCGTTGAGCGATTTCGACGTGCTGGAAGTGGTCATATTCCGGATGACCGCTTCGCCGCCGCCTTCTGCTGATTGAACGAAGGCTTCCCCTGCCGCTTCCCCTGCTGCTTCAGCGGCGACGCGTTCAAGGCCTTCCGCGGCCAGTGACCACCCCTTTCCGACGACTCCAGGGATGATGAGACCAAGGGCATCAATGAGCAGATCGCGGCCGGCCGCGGCATAATTGCCCTGGAAAGCGTCCTCGATACTGGTGACGCCAGGGATCATACGGGCCAAGGTATTGAGCCGCTCAAGGAAAGTGGGGCCTTTTTTCTCCAGTTGGTTGTAGCCGCGATTGATTGCCTTGTACTCATCTTTACGTAGGAAGTGTGAGTCGACAGCGATGTTGGCAATCAGGTCAAATGCCTCACTTGAGTAGCCGGGTGCTGTGCGGGTGTCGGGTTGACCGAACGTTGCGATGCCCTCATTGACCAGTTCTCCATTGATCAGCCTCATCGGCGGGACATTGTAGACAATAACGTCGCAGGTGACCCCGTCACGCGGCGCTTGCGCCGAACTGAACGCGGCAAAGTCCAGGGGGAGCGTGTGCGGGCCTTCGTCTCGCCCGTCATAGATCTTGCCGAAGGCAGCATTCGTGCCGCCGGCGGGCATCGGCACCGGCAGCCCCGACAATTTCTTCACCGTCCCGGCGTCCGGAAAGAGGCCGAAATCACTCACCTTGCCTTGGCTGTCGGTTGAGCGAATGATCAGGCCGTGGCTTCCCTTTTTACCTTTTTTGGCATGAAGGTTTTGCCATGCGCTAGTGTCCGACTCCCGAACGCTGTAGTACTCCAAACGGCCATGAGCCAAGCTGTTGCGGTCGTCCGGCGGAAGTCTGGACAGCAGGTCCTTGATGATCGCGATAGAGTGTTCCCTGCGCGCAGGGTAGTCCTTCTCTATAGCCGCGTCATACTGTGTATTGACATCGGGCAACTCAGCTACGCGGTCATGCAATAACTGGATGGGGATGCGAGGGTCCTTTGCTTCCCAGGCGGAGGTATTTGCCTTGGTAAACAACCGATCTATCAGGTTGTCGGACTTATAAGTATCGCCCAGTTGCTCGGCTTCATAGGCTTCTACCACACTAGCCAGGGTGCCATAGAGGGTGCCATCTTCCTTCCAGAGACTTTGGTCTTCATAGGGAATCTGATCGCCGAATTTTTTGGTCAGGTTCTCCAGTGCGAGGGTTCTTCGCTCGGGAACCGGTGTTTCACTCAGATAGCGCTTGGCATTCGCTACGTCTGTGCTTTGTTTAACCAACTGCGTGATACCACGTTGCAGTTGCTCGGAGGTGTATTCATCTTTGTCGTTTTTGTCGATAACTTTATTGGCAATACTCCAGTCGATAACCGGGTTCATTTGGGCTTTGAGCAAGTGCAGTGTTTCAGGTCTCGATATAGGCTTGATGTCATGCAGGCGCATGACTTGGGTGTAGTCACTACCGGACGCCGCACCTGGGGCGATTTGCTCGATACGGTTTACCGCTGTCACAAATGCGACCCACTCGGGAGATCCCTGGGTAACCGTTTGTGGCACGTTTTTGACCAGGTATTGCGGCGCCATTCCCGACATCAGCAATTGCGAGGCAATGGGTAAAAGATCTGCCGAGAGCTTTTGGGTGCCAGCCAAATGGCGGCTGAACTGCTCACGAATCCCGTCGGTACCTAGCCCCCAGTTCTCTCGTCGAGCGAAGTCGAAACCTGCCACGGTATTGCGCTGGGTGCCGGCATTTGGATCAAACTCGATTACCAGGGCGGTCAATAACCAGTTTTTAAGGCTGGTGCTGTTGGTTGCGCCCTTCATTTCGGTTTCCAGGTTTACGGCGAGTTCAAGCGCCTTGTTACTGGATAAAAGTTGCTGCAGCGCCTGTGCGGGGTCGGTACTGAGGCTGGATACGCCGCTGCTCAGGTAACTGAGGAGATTGTCGTGACCATCAATGGACTTCCTGACGAACGCTGCCACTGTGCCGCGCTGATCGGTGGTCAGGGGGAGCGCCGTGGACAGGAACCCCCAGCCATTGCCCAGTGGCGGCGCCTGTGGCGTCGGTGTTTGTAGGGCCCGCAACAGATTGTCGACTTCTGCGCTCCCTGTCGCCCCGTACCAGCCCTGATCCGTCAGGTACTGTTGGACCGTGGTCTCGCCTTTGGGTTGGTGAGATGAGTCCGGGTCGACAATAAAGCGTGTGGTGCTGTCGTTATAGATATTCGCCTTTTTGAGCTGATTGATCAGCGCATACCGATCATTGCTATCGCCCAGCGCGTTTTTTTGCCGGCTCAACCAGTTCACGATTCGCTGCGGATCTTCAGATGTTTTTCTGAACGCCTGCGTGCGGCCCATCAGCTCCGTGTCTTGTTCGAATGCCGAGCTACCGTAGTCGGTGCTGATGTCATAAAAATTGGCCACTTGCTCAAACGGCGCGCTGCTGTCGTCAGCGTGAACCAGTGATATGGGTTTTCCATGCGCGGTGAAGGCCGCTGCGGCAGTTAATACCGGCGTGAGCACATCGAAATGCTCCGGGTATTTTTTCGCGAAGTCGATGGCAGTAAAGCGCTGTTCAACACCGTTGGCATTGCCGATAAGGGCGTTGTCTGTCGGATCAAAACGCAGGGAGGCAAGGTCAATGTTCTGTTGCCGCGCCCATTCGGTAAAGCATCGCGCCTTCAGCGCTTTGCCCAGGTAAGTCCACCACTGGCCGAACAGGCTGTTGGCCGGGATCGACTCGATCATTTTTGTCGAGGCGTCGCTCGCTTCGGCCTTGAGTCCAAGCATTACACGATGCACAGCTACAGCCAGTGCGCTTTCGGCGTCTACCATGTCCTGCGCGTCCGGTGCTTGGCTCGGCGTTGCGTCAGGTTGCGCAGGGGCAGGTGAGCTTAGCCGCTCAATGACGGCCTGACGCTTTGCCTTGACTGCGAGCGAAGCCTCGTCCGGTGTCGGATTGTCGTTCTTCAATGCAGCGAAGCCGTTTCGGTTAAGCGCCACGCATTGCCTGAGCAGTTGCTCCGTGGAGAGGGGCGATGGCGCTGAGCGTTCCCCGTAGAAATTCAGCATGCTCCTGCAGCTGATGATGTCATTCCCAGGGTATGACACTCGGCTGGACGAGCCGGCGGCCAGGCTCTTGGCCAATGCCCAAATATCTGTGGCGACCGTTGACCATCCTGAATTGTCGGTCTGGCTGAAGCGCTTGTCAGACATGCTTCCGTTTTTATCGGTTACCTGGCAGGTCAATTCGCCACTCAACGGGTCAACCCGGATGCTTGAAATTTCAATGTTGTTCTGTTTTGCGAAGTTCAAAAATCCATCCGTCGCAAATGCTTTCTGGAACGCCTGGCGCGTCTGTTTCAGTGTCGAGTATTCGGGGAGCTCGTCAGCGGCAATGTAAAAACCGTCACTAGCAGAGTGTCCCGGGGCGTTGGCCAAGTACAGAAAACGACTGCACAGCTTGGCCAGTGCCAGATCCGCATCCTCAACCCGTTGCGCAACGCTTTGATTGCTCTGTGCGGGTGAAAACTTCCCAGGCTCCAGAGCGATCTGTAGTGCGAGATCCTGTGCTGCTTCGTCTTGCAATTGCCTGGCGTGCTGATATTCCGGGCGACTTTGCCCTGGTGTCTTGGTGTCAGGAGAAAGCACGGAGGGGAACGTCATGAAGTTCTGCAATTGACGGATATCCGTGAATGTCCCGGTCGGTGTGTTGGGAACCTGCACGCCGTAAAAATTACCGACTGCATCGATCATGGCTTTGTGGGCGCCGACATACACAAACGCTCTGTTGCCCGGGCTCAGTTTCCGGGCAATCGTCAAAACCTCCTGAGTGGCTTGCTCAAAACCGGGGGTGTATTTGGAGGCACCGACATTGGTTAGCCTGCCGTTAATGGTGCAATCCAGCCATCCGCTAGGTGTGATTTTCAGGTTTGAAACGTTGATGTTGTTTTTTTTCGCGAACGTTGCGAAAGGCTCGCTGTTGAGCGCTTGAGTGAGTTGTGCCCAGAGTTGTCCGAATGTGGAGTTAGGTGGAATGTCACAGGAGGATGGCGCTCGGCTGCGTGCGCTGTCTGAACCAACCTGATCCATCAAGGCCGTAGTGAATGTTCCTGCCAGCTCAGCGTCCGCCTTATGCACTAATGCCTGGGCTTTTTTTTGGACTTCCAGAGTGATCACCGGAATCGATGTGCTGCGTTTAGCGCGTGTCCCGTGCTGTTGCTCCTCTACTGTCGCAGGGGCAGGGGACTCACTCTGGAGCTGGACTGCTGGGGTCGAAAACGAGACTGATGGGAAGACTCTCATTGGAAATCCTTTGTGGCGACTTTGGAAAAACGCATAGCTGCACGGCGCGTCCGCCATGGCTCAGCTTATTGGTCGCGGGAAGGTGAGAGTTCCATCCTGGGTTTTATAGGACCTAAATGAGATAAATGTGATGCGTATTTCTCAGGTGACCAATACACCTCGACTTGAACTGAAGTGCGAAGTGTCCACTGGCATAAGGTTCTGCTCCGTCAGTCGCTGCACGGCCAGACGGCGATAGTGCGAAGGCGTCATGCCTTTAAGCTGCTGAAAGCGCCGGTTGAAGTTGGAAATGTTGTTAAACCCCGACTCAAAGCACACATCCGTCACAGCCTTGTCGCCATCAGCCAGCAACTCGCAGGACTTGCTGATGCGCAGCCGATTGACGAACTCGACAAACGTGCGTCCGGTGGCCTGTTTGAACACCCGGGAAAAATATGTCGGCTTCATGCCCAGGTATTCGGCCACTTCCTCCAGCGGCAACTCCCGTGCGTAGTGGGCAAAAATGTAGTCCACCGCGCGGTTGGTGCGGTCGATGCTGTGCTCATCGGCTTGCTGGGGCGTGGTCACGCCCGACAGCAGGTGGTAGTCCTCACAGGCATTCAATACTTCCAGCAGGATGAAAAAGTGCCCCAGACGCGCCATGCCCTTGGCATCCTCGATGCACTGCATCAAGTCCATGGCTTGGGCAATGGTCTTTTTGCAGCGGAATTCGATGCCGTACTGCGCGCGCTCCAACAAAGGCGCCAGGCTCTTGAGTTCGGTGAAGATATGGCTGCCATGCTCGAACAACTCATCGGTGAAATTGACCAGCATGTCGCGCTTGGGCACCACCTCGTCTTCTTCGACCTGGCTGATCCAGTTGTGGGGCAGGTTGGGGCCGGTGAGAAACAGGCTTTCCGGGTAGAAGTTGCCGATGTAGTCGCCGATGAACACCTTGCCCGAGCTGGCGACGATCAGGTGCAGCTCGTATTCCTTGTGGAAATGCCAGCGCACCAGCGGGCAGGGGAAGCCATGCTGGCGATAGATGATGGACAGACCGTTGTGATCGTCCATCAGCTCGTAGGAAGGGTCGGTAATCCGCGTTGCTCGGGTCATGCTGCCGTCGCTTTATTGTGGTCGCTGCGTAGGATAATGCCCCGTCGCACGCGACCTCGCCAGCAGCAGTGTTTACAAGTTGCGGTTTTTCGCTTCGATCCACTGCGACATGTACTGAGTACTTTTATGCGCATGGTGGCGCAGCATGCTGCCGGTGAAGTTGCTGCGCCGATGGACGGCGAGGTTGCGGCGGCATTGCTCCAGGCAGGCCAGCAGCGCCGGGCCGTGGATTGCCTGATCGTAGCGGCGGGCGAGCAGGTGCCGTCCCTGTTCCTGCGCCAGGTTCCAGCGTTCGCGATCCTGGTACAAGGCCACCGCCGCCGCCGCCAGGGCAGAGGCACTCTGTTCGATCGCGCCTGGCCATGGCTGTTCATCGCCCATGGCTTCGGCGCCGATCGGCGTGGTGACATTTGGCGTGCCGCACAGCATTGCGTCCGCCAGCTTGCCCTTGATACCGGCACCAAAGCGCAGCGGCGCCAGGCAGATCCGTGCGGCGGTCATTACCTGCAGCGCATCTTCGGCCCAGTTCATCACATGAAAGCCTGGGCCGGGTTGTGCAGCGCGGTGGCCTTGGGCGGCGTGTAGGCGCCATAGATATGCAGTTGCGCGCCCGGTAGTTGCTGACGAATCAGCGGCCACAGGCTGTTCTTCATCCATAGCACCGCGTCCCAGTTGGGCGCGTGGCGGAAGTTGCCGATGCTGAGAAAGTGCGCGCGCTCTTCATAGGGCGCGAACGCTGCGGTCGGCGGCACCATCATCAAGGGGCACCAGTGGAGCAGGGCGGCCGGCACCTTGAACTGCTGGGTGAGCAGGCGGATTTCCACGTCGGAGATCATCAGGCTGATGTCACAGCGGTAAATGGCTGCGATCTCGCGCTTGGCCAGGTCGGTGTCGGCCATGCGTTGGAATTCTTCTTCCAGGGCGGGCGCGAACAGGGCGCTGAAGTCGTCGCTGTCAGGGTGTGCCTTGAGATGGTCCTTCAAGCGCTGGTGACGGGCGTCGCGCAGGCTTTGCAGATCGGAGGTTTCGAGCACGCGCAGGGCCTCGGGGCAGCACTGTTCCACGCGCCAGCCGAATTGCTCTTCCATCATGAAACGGTCGAACAGCACGATGTCCGGGGCCAGTTCGCGGATAAAATCGTCGAAACTGCTGTTATTGAGCTCGATGGCGCATTCGGCGATGCCCAGTGCGCGCAGGTCGGCCTTGTGTTCGCCGAGAGCGGCCGGGCTGCTGAAGGTAATATCCCAATTCTGTGTCAGAAAAGTTTCGAGGATCTGCATCATATGCCCGCCGGCGGCCGAGGAACGGGGTTCCGGCCAGACATAACCAATGACCAGGACTTTGGTGGCAGGCGCTTTCATCGGCAGCGGGTTCCTTAATCGGGCGGGTAAAAAGCGCGCAATTAAACCACAACCGGCTGGCATGACAATTTATGTCTGGGGTAGGTAGCCACGTCACTTTGTGGTTAACTTCGGCCTCTCGAATTCGTTTAACCAAAACCCAGTATAAGGATTCCGTTCATGGCTCAAGTCACCCTCAAAGGCAACCCGGTCCAGGTTGAAGGCGAATTGCCGAAAGTCGGCGCCAAAGCCGCAGACTTCACCCTGACCGCCGGCGATTTGTCCAACGCCACCCTGGCTACTTTTGCCGGCAAGCGCAAAGTGCTGAACATCTTCCCAAGTGTCGATACCCCAACCTGCGCGACCTCGGTGCGCAAGTTCAACGCCCAGGCCAACGATGTGGAAAACACCGTGGTGCTGTGCATTTCCACTGACCTGCCATTCGCCCAGGCGCGTTTCTGCGGCTCCGAAGGCCTGGAAAACGTGAAGAACCTGTCGGACTTCCGTGATTCGGATTTCGCCGTTGATTACGGTGTGGCGATCGCCGATGGCCCGCTCAAGGGCCTGACCGCCCGTGCCGTGGTGGTGCTGGACGAAAACGACAACGTGCTGCACAGCGAGTTGGTCAAGGAAATTGCCGAAGAACCAAACTACGAAGCAGCCCTGGCTGTGTTGAAGTAACTGTTTCCGCGCATTGCTGTCGTGATGCCGTAACACGCTTGATACATGATTGCGGCCTGGCCTAGTCCAGGCGTTTTCATTTGCAGCTCAAACGCTTAGCGAAATAGCCGACGGACTAAGCCGCAGAAGTTAAAAGTTGTAAGCCCAAGGTAAATAGCCGGTAAAGGCGCTTTTCTTAATGCGCCCCAGTGCTTATCTTTCAGCCTCCCCCAGTAGAAGCTCTCGCGCCCAATGGTTGATCACTCCATGCAATCCTCCCCCCGCAACTCCCGTCGCTGGCTGTTCGGCCTGCTTGTGCTGCTGGTTATCGCCGGCCTGTGCTGGAAATTCTGGCCAGGCGGCGCTGCCCATAAAGACGCACCGGCCGGGCATACCGGTAAAACCGGCATGGCGCGCCCGGGCTTCGGCGGTTCCACCGGCCCGGTGCCGGTGCGCGTGGCGCCGGCGGTGCTGGGAGAGTTCCCGGTGTACTACAAGGCGCTGGGCACGGTGACGGCGCTCAACACCATCAATGTGCGCAGCCGGGTGGGTGGCGAGTTGGTGAAGATCGCCTTTGAGGAAGGGCAGATGGTCAAGGCCGGCGACCTGCTGGCGGAAATCGACCCGCGCAGCTACCAGAACGCCTTGCTCCAGGCCCAGGGCACGCTGTTGCAGAACCAGGCCCAGCTGAAAAACGCCCAGGTCGATGTCGAGCGTTACCGCGGCCTCTACGCCCAGGACAGTATCGCCAAGCAAACCCTGGACACCGCCGAAGCGCTGGTGTTGCAGTACCAGGGCACGGTCAAGACCAACCAAGGCGCGGTGGATGACGCCAAGCTCAACCTTGAATTCACCAAGATCCGTGCGCCCATCAGCGGGCGCGTGGGCCTGCGCCAGGTCGATGTGGGCAACCTGGTGGCGGCCAACGACACCACGTTCCTCGCCGTGATCACCCAGACCCAGCCCATCAGCGTGGCCTTCACCCTGCCGGAAAACACCCTGGAAACCGTGCTGAGTCGTTACCGCACCGGCAACAAACTGCCTGTGGAGGCCTGGGACCGTGGCGACGTTAAACAGCAGGCAGTGGGCGTACTGCAAAGCCTCGACAACCAGATCGACGTGACCACCGGCACCCTGAAATTCAAGGCGCGCTTCGATAACAAGGACCAGGCGCTGTTCCCCAACCAGTTCGTCAATGTGCATCTGCTGGCCGACACGCTGCACAACGTGGTGCTGGCGCCGTCCGCCGCGATCCAGTTCGGCAACAATGGCACCTTTGTCTACAAGCTCGACGGTGACAAGAAGGTCAAGGTCCAGCCGTTGGTCGTCGGTGATACCGATGGCGACAACACCGTGATCAAGGAAGGCCTGGTCGCTGGCGACCGTGTCGTACTCGAGGGCACCGACCGCCTCAAAGACGGCAGTGAAATCGAAGTGGTCAACGACAGCAGCGAAGTGCCGACCACCCCGACCGAACACTTGCAGGGCAAACCCGCGGCCAAGACAGACACCGGCACCAGCGCCGGCAAGGCGCAAAAGGTCGGTTCATGAACCTGTCGCGGCTGTTTATCCTTCGCCCGGTCGCCACCACGCTGAGCATGCTGGCCATCGTCCTGGCCGGCATCATCGCTTACCGCTTGCTGCCGGTGTCGGCGTTGCCCCAGGTGGATTACCCGACTATTCGTGTGATGACCCTGTACCCCGGCGCCAGCCCCGATGTGATGACCAGCGCGGTTACCGCGCCGCTGGAGCGCCAGTTCGGGCAGATGCCCGGCCTTACCCAGATGGCGTCCACCAGCTCGGGCGGCGCCTCGGTGCTGACCCTGCGTTTCAACCTCGACATCAACATGGATGTCGCCGAGCAACAGGTGCAGGCCGCGATCAACGCCGCCACCAACCTGCTGCCCAAGGATCTGCCGGCACGCCGGTGTACAACAAGGTTAACCCGGCGGACACCCCGGTACTGACCCTGGCCATCACCTCCAAGACCATGCTGTTGCCCAAGCTCAATGACCTGGTCGACACGCGCATGGCGCAGAAAATTGCGCAGATCAGCGGCGTCGGTATGGTCAGCATCGCCGGCGGCCAGCGCCAGGCGGTGCGCATCAAGGTCAACCCCGAGGCCTTGGCGGCCAACGGCCTGAACCTGTCGGACGTGCGCACCCTGATCGCCGCGTCCAACGTCAACCAGCCCAAAGGCAACTTCGACGGCCCCACGCGGGTGTCGATGCTCGATGCCAACGACCAGTTGGTATCGCCGCAGCAATATGCCGAACTGATCCTGGCCTACAACAACGGCGCGCCGTTGCGCCTCAAGGATGTCGCGCAGATCGTCGACGCGCCGAAAACGAACGCCTTGCCGCCTGGGCCAATGAAAACCAGGCCGTGCTGCTCAATATCCAGCGCCAGCCGGGGGCCAACGTGATCGAGGTGGTGGACCGCATCAAGGCGCTGCTGCCGAGCATCACCGACAACCTGCCGGCCGGCCTCGACGTCACCGTGCTCACTGACCGCACCCAGACCATCCGCGCCTCGGTGAAGGACGTGCAACACGAATTGCTGATCGCCATCGCCCTGGTGGTGATGGTGACGTTCCTGTTCCTGCGCCGGGTCAGCGCCACGATCATTCCGTCGATTGCCGTGCCGCTGTCGCTGGTGGGCACCTTTGGCGTGATGTACCTGGCCGGGTTCTCCATCAACAACCTGACGCTGATGGCGCTGACCATCGCCACCGGCTTCGTGGTCGACGATGCCATCGTGATGCTGGAGAACATCTCCCGCTATATCGAAGAGGGCGAGACGCCATTGGCTGCCGCGCTCAAGGGCGCCAAGCAGATTGGCTTCACCCTGATTTCCCTGACCCTGTCGCTGATTGCGGTATTGATCCCGCTGCTGTTCATGGCCGATGTGGTCGGGCGTCTGTTCCGCGAATTTGCCATCACCCTGGCCGTGGCGATCCTGATTTCCCTGGTGGTGTCCCTGACGCTGACACCGATGATGTGCGCGCGATTACTCAAACGTGAGCCCAAGGAAGAAGAACAGGGCCGTTTTTACAAGGCCAGTGGCGCCTGGCTCGACTGGATGATCGAAGCCTACGGGCGCAAGTTGCAGTGGGTGCTCAAGCACCAGCCGCTGACCCTGCTGGTGGCCATCGCCACCCTGGGCCTCACGGTGGTGTTGTACCTGGTGGTGCCTAAGGGTTTCTTTCCGGTGCAGGACACCGGGGTGATCCAGGGCATTTCCGAAGCACCGCAGTCGATTTCCTTTGCCGCCATGAGCCAGCGCCAGCAGGAACTGGCCAAAATCATCCTGGCCGACCCGGCGGTGCAGAGCCTGTCGTCCTACATCGGTGTGGACGGCGACAACGCTACCCTCAACAGCGGGCGCTTGCTGATCAACCTCAAGCCCCACGGCCAGCGCGACTTGAGCGCGGCGCAGGTGATTACCCGGCTGCAGCCTGAGATCGACAAGCTGGTCGGCATTCGCCTGTTCATGCAGCCGGTGCAGGACCTGACCATCGAAGACCGCGTGAGCCGCACCCAGTACCAGTTCAGCCTGTCGTCACCGGATGCCGAACTGCTGGCGTTGTGGAGCGACAAACTGGTGCACGCCCTCAGCCAGTTGCCGGAACTCACCGACGTCGCCAGCGACCTGCAGGACAAGGGCCTGCAGGTGTACCTGGTGATCGACCGCGATGCGGCCTCGCGTCTGGGCGTCAGCGTGTCGACCATTACCGATGCGCTGTACGACGCCTTCGGCCAGCGCCAGATCTCGACGATCTACACCCAGGCCAGCCAGTACCGCGTGGTGCTGCAGGCCCAGTCCGGCGAAACCCTTGGCCCTCAGGCGCTGAATCAGATCCACGTGAAAACCACCGATGGCGGCCAAGTGCGGTTGTCGAGCCTGGCTCGCGTGGAGCAACGCCAGGCGCAGTTGGCGATTGCGCACATCGGCCAGTTCCCGGCGGTGATGATGTCGTTCAACCTTGCCCCTGGCGTCGCCCTGGGCAAGGGGGTGGAGCTGATCAACCAGACTCAGAAAGACATTGGCATGCCGGTGGGCGTACAGACGCAGTTCCAGGGCGCGGCCCAGGCGTTCGAAGCCTCGCTGTCGAGCACCTTGCTGTTGATCCTGGCCGCGGTGGTCACCATGTACATCGTGCTCGGCGTGCTCTATGAGAGCTATATCCACCCGATCACCATTCTGTCGACCTTGCCGTCGGCGGCGGTGGGGGCTTTGCTCGCCTTGCTGCTCAGCGGCAATGATTTGGGCATGATCGCGATCATTGGCATCATCCTGCTGATCGGCATCGTGAAAAAGAACGCGATCATGATGATCGACTTTGCCCTCGACGCCGAACGCAACCAGGGCCTCGACCCGCAGACGGCGATCTACCAGGCGGCGCTGCTGCGCTTCCGGCCGATCCTGATGACTACCCTGGCGGCTCTGTTCGGCGCGGTACCGTTGATGCTGGCCACCGGTTCCGGCGCGGAACTGCGCCAGCCCTTGGGCCTGGTGATGGTCGGCGGTCTGCTGGTGAGCCAGGTGTTGACGCTGTTCACCACCCCGGTGATCTACCTGTATTTCGATCGCCTTGGACGTCGCTGGCGCAAAGAGCCGCAACGCCTGGAGCCGGTTGAGTCATGAACCTGTCCGGACCTTTCATTCGCCGGCCGGTCGCGACCATGCTGTTGAGCCTGGCGATCATGTTGCTGGGCGGGGTCAGCTTCAACCTGCTGCCGGTGTCACCGTTGCCGCAGATCGATTTCCCGGTGATCGTGGTGTCGGCCAGTTTGCCGGGGGCGAGTCCCGAGGTCATGGCCTCCACCGTGGCGACGCCGCTGGAACGCTCCTTCGGCGCGATTGCCGGCATCACCACCATGAGCAGTTCCTCAAGCCAGGGCTCGACCCGGGTGATCCTGGCGTTCGACTCTGACCGCGATATCAATGGCGCGGCGCGGGAAGTGCAAGCGGCGATCAACGCCTCGCGCAACCTGCTGCCCAGCGGCATGCGCAGCATGCCCACCTACAAGAAGATCAACCCGTCCCAGGCACCGATCATGGTGCTGTCGCTGACCTCGGACGTGTTGCAGAAGGGCCAGCTCTACGACCTTGCCTCGACGATTCTTTCGCAAAGCCTGTCCCAGGTGCCGGGCGTGGGTGAAGTGCAGATCGGCGGCAGCTCGCTGCCGGCGGTGCGTATCGAACTGGAGCCCAAGGCCCTCGACCAGTACGGCGTAGCCCTGGACGATGTGCGCAACACCATCGCCAACGCCAACCAACGCCGGCCCAAGGGCTCCCTTGAAGACAGCGAGCGCAACTGGCAGATCCAGGCCAATGACCAACTGGAGAAAGCCAAGGACTACGAGCCCCTGCTGATTCGCTACCAGAATGGCGCGGCCCTGCGCCTGTCGGATGTGGCGAAGATCAGCGATGGCGTCGAAGACCGTTACAACAGTGGTTTCTTCAACAACGATTCGGCGGTATTGCTGGTGATCAACCGCCAGTCTGGCGCCAACATCATCGAGACCGTGCGCCAGATCAAGGCGCAGCTGCCGGCATTGCAGGCGGTGCTGCCGTCGAGTGTCAAGCTGAGCCTGGCCATGGACCGCTCGCCAGTGATCACCGCCACCTTGCATGAAGCCGAAATGACGTTGCTGATCGCGGTGGGGCTGGTGATCCTGGTGGTGTACCTGTTCCTCGGTAACTTTCGTGCCTCGTTGATCCCGACCCTGGCGGTACCGGTATCGCTGGTCGGCACCTTTGCGGTGATGTACCTGTACGGGTTCTCGTTGAATAACTTCTCGCTGATGGCGTTGATCCTGGCCACCGGCCTGGTGGTGGACGACGCTATCGTGGTGCTGGAGAACATTTCGCGGCATATCGACGAAGGCGTGCCGCCGATGAAGGCTGCCTACCTCGGCGCCCAGGAAGTCGGCTTTACCTTGCTGTCGATGAACGTATCGCTGGTGGCCGTGTTCCTGTCCATCCTGTTTATGGGCGGCATCGTCACCAACCTGTTCCGCGAGTTTTCCATCACCTTGTCGGCGGCGATCATTGTGTCGCTGATCGTCTCGTTGACCCTGACCCCGATGCTCTGCGCGCGTTGGCTCAAACCCCACGTCAAAGACCGCATGAGCGGATTGCAGCGCTGGAGCCAGAAGATCAACGACCGCATGGTCGCCGGCTACGCCACCAGCCTGGACTGGGTGCTGCGTCATAAACGCCTGACCTTGCTCAGCCTGTTGCTGACCATCGGCATGAACGTGGCGTTATACGTGGTGGTCCCCAAGACCTTCATGCCTCAGCAGGACACCGGCCAATTGATCGGCTTCGTGCGCGGTGACGACGGTCTGTCGTTCAGCGTGATGCAGCCGAAGATGGAGACGTTCCGCAAGGCCGTGCTCAAGGACCCGGCGGTGCTCAGCGTGGCCGGCTTTATCGGCGGCAACAACGGCACCAACAATGCAGTGATGCTGGTGCGCCTCAAGCCTATCAGCGAACGCAAGATCTCCGCCCAGGCGGTGATCGAGCGGCTGCGCAAGGACGTGCCGCTGGTGCCGGGCGGACGTCTGTTCCTGATGGCCGACCAGGACCTGCAATTTGGTGGCAGTCGCGACCAGACCAGCGCGCAATACTCCTACATCCTGCAAAGCGGCGACCTGGCCGCGCTGCGCCTGTGGTACCCGAAAGTGGTTGCGGCCTTGCGTGAGTTGCCGGAACTGACCGCCATCGACGCCCGCGAAGGTCGCGGCGCAGCCCAGGTGACCTTGATTGTCGACCGCGACCAGGCCAAGCGCCTGGGTATCGACATGAATATGGTCACGGCGGTGCTCAACAACGCCTACAGCCAGCGGCAGATTTCGACGATCTACGACAGCCTCAACCAGTATCAGGTGGTGATGGAGGTCAACCCCAAATATGCCCAGGACCCGATCACCCTCAACCAGATGCAGGTGATCACCGCCGATGGCGCGCGGGTGCCGTTATCGACCATTGCCCATTATGAGAACAGCCTGGCCGATGACCGCGTCAGCCATGAAGGCCAGTTCGCCTCGGAAAACATCGCGTTCGACATGGCGCCCGGGGTCACGGTAGAGCAGGGCACGGCCGCCATCGAGCGGGCGATTGCCAAGGTCGGCCTGCCGGAGGACGTGATCGCCAAGATGGCCGGCACCGCCGATGCCTTCGCCGCCACGCAGAAGGGGCAGCCGTTCATGATCCTCGGCGCCCTGGTGGCGGTGTACCTGGTGCTGGGCATTCTGTATGAGAGCTACATTCACCCGCTGACGATCCTCTCGACCCTGCCATCGGCGGGTGTCGGCGCGATGCTTGCGATCTACCTGACCGGCGGCGAGTTCAGCCTGATCTCGCTGCTGGGCCTGTTCCTGCTGATCGGTGTGGTGAAGAAGAACGCGATCCTGATGATCGACCTGGCGTTGCAGCTCGAACGCAACGACGGCATGGGCCCGCTGGAGTCGATTCGCAGTGCCTGCCTGCTGCGGTTGCGGCCGATTCTGATGACCACCCTGGCGGCTATCCTCGGCGCCTTGCCCTTGCTGCTCGGCGCTGGCGATGGCGCGGAAATGCGCCACCCCCTGGGCCTGACCATCATTGGCGGCCTGGTGTTCAGCCAGGTCCTGACCCTTTACACCACCCCGGTGGTTTACCTTTACCTCGACCGCGCGCGCCACCGCTTCAACGCCTGGCGCGGCGTGCGTACCGATGCTGCCCTGGACACTGCACTATGACCGATTCATCCAACACCCTTGCAGGCGCCGCCGGCTTGTTGTGGCGAGGGAGTTTGCTCCCGCTGGGCTGCGAAGCGGCCCCCAAAAAGCCTGGGAGTGCTTCGCCCTCCAGCGGGAGCAAGCTCCCTCGCCACACCACCGGCATTGCACGCGGTGTGAAGGTATTGGTGATGGTGATGTGCGGCGCTCTGCTCAGCGCCTGCGCCGTCGGCCCCGACTACCAGCGTCCCGAGGTTGTCGAACCGGCGCAATTCAAGCAGGCCCAGGGCTGGCGTCAGGCCACACCGAGTGATTCCCTGGCCCGTGGCGCCTGGTGGGAGTTGTATGGCGACCGTGAACTCAATGATCTGGTGGTGCGCCTGAACAACGCCAACCAGACCGTGGCCCAGGCCGAAGCGCGTTTTCGCCAGGCTCAGGCATTGGTGCGCAGTTCGCGCGGTGCGTTCTACCCCACCGTCGACCTGAGCGCCGGCAAGACCCGCGCCAGCCAGGGCACCGGCAGCAGCAGCGCCAGCCTCAGCAGCTCCAGCAGCGGTATCCGCGACACCCTCAACGCGCAGTTGGGCGTGAGCTGGGAAGCCGACATCTGGGGCAAGTTACGCCGTGGCCTGGAGGCCAACGAGGCCAGCGCCGAAGCCAGCTCGGCGGACCTCGCCGCGATGCGCCTGAGCCAGCAGTCGGAACTGGTGCAAAGCTACCTGCAACTGCGCGTCATGGACGAGCAGACCCGTCTGCTGCAAGCCACGCTGGACACCTACCAGCGTTCCCTGCAAATGACCGAAAACCAATACCGCGCCGGCGTTTCCGGTAAGGACGCGGTGGCCCAGGCGCAAACCCAGCTCAAGACCACCCAGGCCAGCCTGATCGACCTGATCTGGCAGCGGGCCCAGCTCGAAAACGCTATCGCCGTGCTGATCGGCGAGGCCCCGGCGAACTTCAACCTGGCGGTAAGCAAAGATATTCCGGCACTGCCGCAGATCCCGGTGAGCCTGCCCTCGCAACTGCTGGAGCGTCGCCCCGACATCGCCTCGGCCGAACGCTCGGTGATCGCCGCCAACGCCAACATCGGCGTGGCCAAGGCCGCCTACTACCCGGACCTGACGCTGAGCCTGGCCGGCGGTTATTCCAGCAGCACCTACGCCGACTGGATCAGCCTGCCGAACCGCTTCTGGTCGGTGGGGCCGAAGCTGGCCATGACGTTATTCGACGGCGGCCAGCGTTCGGCGGAGGTTGACCGCAGCGTGGCGTCTTATGACGAAACCGTGGCCAAGTACCGCCAGACCGTGCTGGACGGTTTCCGTGAAGTGGAAAACTACATGGTGCAACTCAAGGTGCTGGAAGACGAGGCGGTGGTCAGCAACCAAGCGCTGGAAGCGGCGCGTGAGTCGCTGCGCTTGACCCAGAACCAGTACAAGGCGGGCTTGATTGCCTACCTGGACGTAGTGACGGTGCAGGCTACCGCGCTGAGTAACGAACGTACGGTGTTGACCTTGCTGCAGTCGCGGTTGGTGGCCAGCGTGCAGTTGATCGCCGCGTTGGGCGGTGGTTGGGACGGGCAGACCCCGATCAGCGCCAAAGCGGATTAAGCGTCAATGCGGATCCCATCTGGCTGATGCCCTCCGATGGGATACCTGTCAACTCTGACAGTATCGACCGCCGGTTTGCGGCGGTAGATTTGGCCCCACGATAACGTCGCTGGAGCCCGCTCATGCCTATTCATTCAAGGGTCGCTGGTGAGTTTGAACCCACCGGATCAATGCATGAGCCCCGGCGCGCTCATTGTTGTGTCGGGATCGGCGATCAAGGGGTCCTGGCGATAGCGGGGGCGGGCTTTGCATCCGGGTTGGAGGATGCTCCCATCACGCCCGGCAGGCTGAGTGGAGTCGAGCTCTACGATCAGGCGTCAGGCACTTGGTCTGTGCGTACACCATTGCCGGTGGGACGCGATACCTGCGGCGCGGTGCTTTTGATGTCCGGCGACGTCTTGGTTGTTGCCGGCAGCAATGCCGGTATGGCGATCGGGGATACCCATTTATACGATGTTTCCACAGACCTTTGGCGAGCAGCGGGCCAGTTGAGAACACCGCGTTTCGCTCACACCACGACGTTGCTTGAGTCAGGACGTGTCCTGGTCGTTGGCGGGAATAATCTGCAATTCACGGGCGGGCAGGTACAAGACAGTGTGGAGCTGTACGACCCGAATGCTCAAGAGTGGCAGCTTCAGGGCTGGTTGCCGGTCGACTGCATGGACCACACGGCAACCCTGCTGCAGAACGAAAGGGTACTGATTGTTGGCGGTTACTCCGGTAGGCAGAACGCGGCGTTGGCCCGCGCCTTTATTTACGACCCCTCAGCGGTCGGGCATTGGAGCGAAGTGTGCCCCCCACCGGTACCTCTCATGCAGCACACGGCGACGTTGCTGCAAGAGGGGCGAGTGCTGGTCTGCGGCGGGGCGAATGAGCCGTTTGGTTCCCCGCAGCGGCATGCCTTTATTTACGATCCGAGTCTGGATAGCTGGGAGCGAACGAGCATGTGCATTGACCGTAAGGGCCACACTGCGACGAGGTTGGCGACGGGTGAGGTAGTGGTGGTCGGCGCCAGTTCGATCGGCGACCCAGGGTCTGCGCGGACAGCGGAGCTGTATGATCCTCTGTCGGGGCAATGGAGGTTGACTGCCCCCTTGCTGGATGGCCGCTTCGGCCACAGTGCGTCTTGCCTTTGCACGGGGCAGGTTTTGATTGCCGGAGGCGCCCGGCCGGTTTCTCATCCGACGCCCTTATCATCCGCTGAGCTTTTTACGCTCACGTCGGGCAGTCGCTTGGCTGATTGATTTGGGTCGATGAAAAACCGTCCGGTTGAAGGTATTCTTGGGCTCCAACCCTAAACATCAGGTTGAATCAGGAGACCGCACTCATGGACAAAGTCCTCCTCATTACCGGCGGCAGCCGCGGGATCGGCGCCGAGACGGCATTGCTGGCCGCCCGCGAGGGCTACCGCATCTGCATCAACTACCAGTCGGACGAAGCGGCTGCCCAACGCGTGCTCGATCAGGTGCGCGCCCTGGCGCCCAGGCGATTGCCGTACGCGCGGACGTGAGCATCGAGGATGAAGTGATTGCGCTGTACCACCGGGTCGACGCTGAGTTGGGCCGCGTCACGGCCTTGGTCAACAATGCGGGCACCGTGGGCCATAAATCACGGGTCGATGAGATGTCCGAATTCCGCATTCTGAAAATCATGAAGACCAACGTGCTCGGGCCGATCCTGTGTGCCAAGCACGCGGTGCTGCGCATGTCGCCCAGGCACGGCGGGCAGGGCGGCAGTATCGTCAACGTGTCGTCGGTGGCGGCGCGGCTGGGGTCGCCGGGTGAGTATGTCGACTATGCGGCCTCCAAGGGGGCGCTCGACACGTTCACGCTCGGTCTGTCCAAGGAAGTGGCAGGTGAGGGCATTCGCGTGAACGCGGTGCGCCCCGGCTATATCTTCACCGATTTCCATGCCCTGAGCGGCGACCCGGACCGGGTCAGCAAGCTGGAGTCCGGTATCCCCATGGCCCGTGGCGGGCGCCCGGATGAGGTCGCCGAAGCGATCATCTGGTTGCTGTCGGACAAGGCGTCGTATGCCACCGGTACTTTTGTGGACCTGGGCGGCGGTCGTTGAAGCCATAGCGCCTGTTCAGAACGAGCGCACAATCCGCCCCAACGTCTCCATGGCCTTTTCCGACGCCTCGGTCCACGGGCTGCCGTAATTCAGGCGAATGCAATTGCGAAAGCGCCGGGTCGCCGAAAAGATCGGCCCCGGTGCGATGCTGATGCCCTGGGCCAGCGCCATCTGGAACAATTTCAACGAATCGGTCTGTTCCGGCAACTCCAGCCACAGGAAGTAGCCCCCGGCCGGTTGGCTGACGCGGGTCTGTGCCGGGAAATAACGGGCGATAGCCGCCAGCATGGCGCTTTGCTGCTCTTCCAGGGCATAGCGCAACTTGCGCAAGTGCCGGTCATAGCCGCCGTGTTGCAGGTAATCGGCAATCGCCGCCTGGGCCGGCATCGATGGGCACAGCGAGGTCATCAATTTCAGGCGCTCGACCTTCTGCGCATAACGCCCGGCCGCTACCCAGCCGACCCGATAACCGGGCGCAAGGCTCTTGGCAAACGAGCCGCAGTGCATCACCAGGCCTTCGGTGTCGAAGGCCTTGGCCGGTTTGGGCGCGTGTTGCCCGTAATACAGCTCGGCGTACACATCGTCCTCGATCAGCGGCACCTGGTGGCTGCGCAACAGGTCCACCAATGCCTGCTTCTTTGCTTCCGGCAAGGTGGCGCCGATGGGGTTCTGGAAACTGGTCATGGTCCAGCAGGCTTTGATCGGGTAGCGCTCCAGGGTTTGCGCCAGGGCGTTGAGGTCGATGCCGTCACGCGGGTGCACCGGGATTTCCACCGCCTTGAGCTTCAAGCGTTCCAGCACTTGCAGGCAGGCGTAGAACGCCGGGGCTTCAATGGCCACCAGGTCGCCGGGTTCGGTGACGGCCTGCAGGCACAGGTTCAGCGCTTCGAGGGCGCCGTTGGTGATCAGCAGTTCTTCCATCGGCAGCATCAGGCCGCCGACCATATACCGCAGGGCAATCTGCCGACGCAGCTGCGGGTTGCCCGGCGACATGTCGGTGACCACCAGGCGCGGGTCCATCTCGCGGCTGGCGCTGGCCAGTGAGCGGGCCAGGCGTGGCAACGGAAACAGCATGGGGCTGGGGAACGCCGAGCCAAAGGGCACGGTGTTGGGGTCTTTGATCGAATCGAGCACCGAAAACACCAATTCGCTCACATCCACCTCGGTGGACTCATGCACCTGCTCGCTCACCACCGGCTCGGAAAACGGGCTGGGCGCATGGGTGTTGACGAAGTAGCCGGAACGCGGCCGCGCACGGATCAGGCCACGCCGTTCCAGCAGGTAATAGGCCTGGAACACCGTGGACGGGCTGACGCCGTAGGTCTGGCTGGCATAGCGCACCGACGGCACGCGCTGGCCGGGGCCGAGCACGCCCGAGCGGATCAGTTCCGCGATGTCGTCGGCGAATTTTTCGTAGCGCTTCATGGGTGGCCTTGAACAGTTTCGATAGTTGGATCTCTACCTATCCAGATAGATTTCAGCGATTCAGTGGGGCGACAAAACGGCTGTCAGCTTCCTTGTAGATCCACGGTTCGTCCACATCCGTCACCTTGAACCGCAGGGTCTGCGAACTGCTCGCCGGCGTATCCGCCAGCAACGCCACCGACACCGGCACATCCACGATTTCCCCCGGCGCGAGGCTAAGCTTGGTCTTGCCTTGCAACTGGAAGCCCTCGGCCTCCATCAATTCCACCCGGTAGTCCTGGCGTTGCTGGGTCTTGTTGATGACCTTGAGGCTGTAGATGTTCTCGATCAAGCCCTGGGCGTTCTCACGGAACATGCCCCGGTCCTTGGTCACGTCCAGCGACACCATTGGCCGCTCGACCAGCGCCACCACCAGCGCGGCGATCATCACCAGCAGCACGGCACTGTAGCCGATCAGGCGGGGTCGTAGCAGGCGGGTCTTGCCGCCTTGCAGTTGATGCTCGCTGGTATAGCTCACCAGACCACGGGCGTAGCCCATCTTGTCCATGATCGAATCACAGGCGTCGATGCACGCCGCGCAGCCGATGCATTCCATTTGCAGGCCGTCGCGGATATCGATGCCGGTGGGGCACACCTGCACGCAGAGCTGGCAGTCGACACAGTCGCCCAGGCCGACCTCGGCCGGTCTGACGTCGCGTTTGCGCGGGCCACGGCGCTCGCCACGGGCGCTGTCGTAGGCAATGGTCAGGGTGTCTTTGTCGAACATCACGCTTTGGAAGCGCGCATACGGGCACATATGCATGCACACCGCTTCACGCAGCCAGCCGGCGTTGATGTAGGTGGCCGCCGTGAAAAACAGCACCCAGAACAGGCTCACGCCGCCCATTTGCCAGGTCAGCAGCTCGGCGGCCAGTGGGCGAATCGGTGTGAAGTAACCGACAAAGGTCAGCCCAGTCAACACGCTGATGCCCAGCCATAAGGTGTGTTTGGCCGAGCGCCTTGCCAGCTTGTTCAGGCTCCAGGGCGCCGCTTGCAGCTTGATGCGCTGGTTGCGCTCGCCTTCGGTGACTTTCTCGCACCACATGAACAGCCAGGTGAATGAGCTCTGCGGGCAGGTGTAGCCGCACCAGACACGGCCGGCAAACACCGTGATCGCAAACAGGCCGAAGGCGCAGATGATCAGCAGCGCTGAGAGCAGAATGAAATCCTGCGGCCAGAACGTCGCGCCAAAGATGTGGAATTTGCTTTCGGCCAGGTCCCACAGCACGGCTTGGCGGCCGCCCCAGTCCAGCCACACGGTGCCGAAAAACAGCAGGAACAGCAGCGCGGCACCGGCCACGCGCAAGGTGCGGTACAGGCCGGTGAAGCTGCGGGTATGGATCAGGTTATCGCTGGATTTGGCCTTCACCTTCTTTGGGTGCAGGGGCTCAAAAGTGTCCACGGTTGGGATTCGTTCGCTCATGGTCGTTCGCTCATCAGCCTCCATCAGGCCAATCAACTATGAGCGCCGGTCTGTTTGCATAACAGACTCAGGTATACAGATAAATAGCGGATCAGATACGTCTGGACCGCCCGCCTGCGACAATGTGCTGCACCCCATGGGGCCTGGGGTGCAGCGGTGTTCAGTACAGGCTGATACGGATCAATTAAATCGCCGAACCAGGCTCGGTGGCCCTCTTGTGTTGGCGCCCATCGGTGACGCCGGCCACCGTCAGGGCATCGGCTTCCTGTTCTGTGATGTAAACCCTGTTGCCATTGACCTCGACATAGGACATGGCCTTGGCGATGTCCGTGCTCACCGTCACTGCATTCGCCGGCAGGCTCTGCTCCTGGCCGTCGTCGTTGATCTTGAAGTAGCACGTTTGGCTTTCAATACGTACTGGCATGGCGATCTCCTTTTCATGGGCAGGTGATGATTAGGCGCCTGCACAGCGCCAGGTGTTCCAGGCAACTGACTGGCGGTCGCGGTTGTCCATGCTTTAACCACAACGACAAAGGACAATGCTGATGGACGCTTGGTGGCATGAAGTGTGGCTGACCGTGCAGGCCGAATTCGCCGACCTTGGCGACGCGCGGCAGCTCACGCAAATCAGCGTACGCCTGCTGATGGCCGCAATGCTGGGCGGCATTCTTGGGTTCGAGCGCGAGCAAAAGGGCAAGGCCGCCGGTGTGCGCACGCATATGCTGGTCGCCATGGGCGCCGCGTTGTTTGTGATGGTGCCGCAGATGTCGGGCAACCAGGCCGACGCCATGAGCCGGGTGGTGCAGGGGGTGATCGCCGGGATCGGCTTTCTCGGCGCCGGCACCATTCTTAAAGGCAAGGAAGACGAGGAGGGGCAGCACGTCAAAGGCCTGACCACTGCCGCCGGGCTCTGGATGACCGCCGCCATCGGCGTAGCCGCGGGGTTGGGGCGCGAATCGACGGCGGTGCTCAGTACCTTGTTGGCGCTGGCGGTGTTCAGCGTCATGCCAATAATCGTTAAATGGCTGGAGAGGGACTGACAACCACTGGCGGCATGGTCGTTGGCGGCTCCTCCACCGGCGGCGGCACGTTTTCCGGCGGCTCTTTCTCCGGGACCGGCTCCGGCTCGGTCGGCGGCAGGGTCGGGTTGTCGATATTCGGGTCCGGCGTTTCTGCCGGGATCGGGATAGTCATCGGTGTGGCCTCCTTTGTGCTTTGCTCTAGCGGTGGACAACCGTGGGGAAGATTTGATTCCCGCTCAATGGCGGTATATCCATCTGAACTTTTGGTAACGGCCCAGGCTCGGACCTATAGCGGCCCGTTCAGGGAAATCGCGGCTGGCTGAAGCATTCGAATCAAGCAAAGAGCGTCCACAGGGCGTAAGGGGAAGATGCTCGATGACCGCTGAAACACAGGTTCCAGAAGATTCCTTATTGTCGTTGTCCCAGGCGCTGTTGCTGCCCAGGATTGCGATCGAAAGCACCATGCCGGTGATCGACGGCGGTGAATTTGCCGTCAAGGCCGTGGTTGGCCAGCGGCTCAACGTCACCAGCAAGGTGTTCGCCGATGGTCATGACAAGCTCGCCGTGCTCATCCGCTGGCGCCCGCTGCAGGACGAAAGCTGGCACAGCGTGGTGATGAACGACGTGGGCAACAACGGCTGGGAGGGGGCGTTTACCGTCACCGCCCAAGGCCCTCACGAATATTGCATCGAAGCCTGGATCGATACCTTCGCCAGCTTTTGCTACGAGCTGCGCAAGAAGCACGAGGCCGGCGTGCCGGTCAGCCTGGAATTGCAGGAGGGGCGCAGCCTGGTATTGCAGGCCGCCGAGCGCAGTGACAACGAGCTGCGCGACCGCCTGATGCTGTTGCACCACGAACTCTCCGGCCTGCTGGAAACCGAGCAGGTCGCGCTGTTCCTGCACGAAGACAGTGCACACTTGATGACCCAGGCCGACCACCGTGCCTATTTGAGCGTCAGCACGGTGTACCCTATCGACGTTGAACGCGAGCGCGCCCAATTCGCCAGCTGGTACGAGCTGTTTCCCCGCTCGATCACCGACGATCCCGCCCGCCATGGCACCTTCAACGATGTGCATGCCCGCCTGCCGATGATCCATGACATGGGCTTTGACGTGTTGTACTTCCCGCCGATTCATCCCATCGGCCGCAGCCACCGCAAGGGCAAGAACAACTCGCTGACCGCCGGCCCCGACGATCCCGGCAGCCCCTACGCGATTGGCAGCGAAGAGGGCGGTCACGGGGCGATCCATCCGCAATTGGGCAGCCGCGAAGACTTCCGTCGACTGGTCAAGGCCGCCGCCGATCATGGCCTGGAAATCGCCCTGGATTTCGCTATCCAGTGCTCCCAGGACCATCCGTGGCTCAAGCAGCACCCCGGCTGGTTCAACTGGCGCCCGGACGGCACCATCAAGTACGCGGAGAACCCGCCCAAGAAGTATCAGGATATCGTCAACGTCGATTTTTATGCCGCTGACGCCATTCCGAGTCTGTGGACCGAACTGCGCGACGTCGTGGTGGGCTGGGTGGAAGAGGGTGTGAAGACCTTTCGCGTCGACAACCCCCACACCAAGCCGCTACCGTTCTGGCAATGGCTGATCAGCGATGTGCGTGCCAAGTACCCGGAGGTGATCTTTCTCGCCGAGGCCTTCACCACACCGGCGATGATGGCGCGCCTGGGCAAGGTCGGTTATTCGCAGAGCTACACCTATTTCACCTGGCGCAATACCAAGGCCGAGCTGAGCGAGTATTTCACCCAGTTGAACCAGTCGCCTTGGCGTGAATGCTACCGACCGAACTTCTTCGTCAATACGCCGGACATCAACCCCGGCTTCCTGCACCAATCCGGCCGCGCGGGATTTTTGATCCGCGCCGCGCTGGCCACCATGGGCTCGGGCCTATGGGGCATGTATTCAGGCTTCGAGTTGTGCGAAGCGGCGCCGGTGCCGGGCAAAGAGGAGTACCTGGACTCGGAGAAATACGAGATCCGCCCTCGGGACTTCACGGCGCCGGGCAACATCATTGCCGAGATCGCCCAGCTCAACCGCATCCGCCGGCAGAACCCGGCGTTGCAGACGCACCTGGGGCTCAAGCTCTACAACGCCTGGAACGACAACATCCTGTATTTCGGCAAGCGCAGCGAGGACGGCGGCAATTTCATCCTGGTGGCGGTCAACCTCGACCCGTTCAACGCCCAGGAAGCGCACTTTGAACTGCCGCTGTGGGAGATGGGGCTGCCGGACGATGCCCAGACCCAGGGTGAAGACCTGATGAACGGCCACCGCTGGACCTGGTACGGCAAGACCCAGTGGACGCGGCTGGAGCCGCAGATGCCGTTTGGGATTTGGCGCATCACTGTTTCCTGAGTCTTGCGCAGAGCAAATGTGGGAGGAGCGGTGCCCCTCCCACATTGATCGCATTCCGTCTGCAGAATTTGTTTTCAGGAGTTTCCAATGGCGAAGAAACCCAAGGCTGCCACCTTTATCAAAGACCCGCTCTGGTACAAGGACGCGGTGATCTACCAGGTTCACGTCAAATCCTTTTTCGACTCCAACAATGACGGCATCGGCGACTTTCCCGGGTTGATCGCCAAGCTCGACTACATCGCCGACCTGGGTGTGAATACCATCTGGCTGTTGCCGTTCTATCCGTCGCCACGTCGCGATGACGGCTATGACATCGCCGAATACCGCGGCGTACATAGCGACTATGGGACCCTGGCCGACGCCAAGCGCTTTATCGCCGAAGCCCACAAGCGCGGGCTGCGAGTGATCACCGAACTGGTCATCAACCACACCTCCGACCAGCACCCCTGGTTCCAGCGTGCGCGCAAGGCCAAGCCTGGTTCGGCGGCACGGGATTTCTACGTGTGGTCCGATGACGACCAGAAATACGACGGCACCCGCATCATTTTCCTCGACACCGAAAAATCCAACTGGACCTGGGACCCGGTCGCCGGCCAATACTTCTGGCACCGTTTCTATTCCCACCAGCCCGACCTCAATTTCGATAACCCGCAGGTCATGAAGGCCGTGCTGTCGGTGATGCGCTACTGGCTGGACATGGGCATCGACGGTCTGCGCCTGGACGCGATTCCTTACCTGATCGAGCGCGACGGCACCCACAACGAAAACCTCCCCGAAACCCACGATGTGCTCAAGCAGATCCGTGCCGAGATCGACGCCAACTACCCGGACCGCATGCTGCTCGCCGAGGCCAACCAATGGCCGGAAGACACGCAAATGTACTTCGGTGACCGCAAGGGCGATGACGGTGACGAATGCCACATGGCCTTCCACTTCCCGTTGATGCCGCGCATGTACATGGCGCTGGCCCAGGAAGATCGCTTCCCGATCACCGACATCTTGCGCCAGACCCCGGAGATTCCCGCCAACTGCCAGTGGGCGATCTTCCTGCGCAACCACGATGAACTGACCCTGGAGATGGTCACCGACAAAGAGCGCGACTACCTGTGGAATTACTACGCCGCTGACCGCCGTGCGCGCATCAACCTGGGGATTCGCCGACGCCTGGCGCCGTTGCTGGAGCGCGACCGCCGCCGCGTGGAACTGCTCAATAGCTTGCTGCTGTCGATGCCGGGCACGCCGACCCTGTATTACGGTGATGAAATCGGCATGGGCGACAACATCTATCTGGGCGATCGCGACGGCGTGCGCACACCGATGCAGTGGTCGATCGACCGCAACGGCGGCTTTTCCCGTGCCGATCCGGCCAGCCTGGTGCTGCCGCCGATCATGGACCCGCTCTACGGTTACCAGTCGGTCAACGTCGAGACCCAGACCCAGGACCCGCACTCGTTGCTCAACTGGAACCGGCGGATGCTCGCGGTGCGCAAGCAATCCAAGGCATTCGGCAGGGGCAGCTTGAAGATGCTCTCGCCGACCAACCGTCGCATCCTGGCCTACACCCGCGAGTACACCGGCGAGGACGGGCACACCGAGATCATCCTGTGCGTGGCCAACGTGTCACGCAGTGCCCAGGCGGCCGAGCTGGACCTGTCGGCGTTTGCCGGCATGGTGCCGGTGGAGATGCTCGGCGGTAATGCCTTCCCACCCATTGGCCAGCTGAATTTTTTGCTGACCCTGGCACCGTACGGCTTCTACTGGTTTGTGTTGGCGGCGGAAAACCAGATGCCCAGCTGGCATGTGGAACCGGCGCAGAGCATTCCCGACTTCACCACATTGGTATTGAAAAAACGCATGGAAGAACTGCTCGAAGAACCTTGCCGCACCACCCTGGAGCACACGTCGTTGCCGGCCTGGCTGCCCAAGCGGCGCTGGTTTGCCGGCAAGGACACGGCCATCGACAGCGTGCGGATTGTCTACGGCGTACGGTTTGGCGACCCGCAGCATCCGGTCTTGCTCAGCGAGCTGGAGGTGAGCGCCGCCGGGCAGGTCAGTCGTTATCAGTTGCCGTTCGGCTTCCTGGCTGAAGACCAGTTCACCAGCGCCTTGCCCCAGCAATTGGCCCTGGCCCGCGTGCGGCGTACCCGCCAGGTCGGGCTGGTGACCGACGCCTTCAGCCTGGAGCACTTCGTTCGCGCGGTGATCCAGGGCCTGCAAGCCGGCACGGTATTGAACTCCAGCGACGGCGACCTGCGTTTTGAAGCCACGCCCCATCTGGCCAAGCTGCAACTGAGCGACGAGACGCCCGTGCGCTATTTGTCGGCCGAGCAGTCCAACAGTTCGGTGGTGGTGGGCGAAAGCCTGGTGCTCAAGTTGATCCGCAAAGTCAGTGCCGGCGTGCATCCGGAGCTTGAGATGAGTGCCTACCTGACCGCCGCCGATTACCCGAATATCTCGCCGCTGATGGGCGCGGTGATTCGCCACGACGGCGAGGGCGAGGACAACCTGCTGATGATTGCCCAGGGCTATCTCAGCAACCAGGGCGACGCGTGGAGCTGGACCCAGAACAACCTCGAACGCGCCATTCGCGACGAACTGGCCGAAGCCATCTCCGAGCAGGAGCAGCACTACAACGCCCTCGGCGAGCTGGCCGACTTTGCCGGCTTGCTCGGCCAGCGCCTGGGTGAAATGCACGGCGTGCTGGGCGCGCCTACCACCGACAAAGCCTTTGAGCCGCAAGTCACCACCCCCCAGGACACCCAGGCCTGGGCCAAGGATGTGGGCGCGCAGATCGACCGCGCGCTGCAATTGCTCAAGCAGCATCAAAACCAATTGAACCCGGCGGATCAGGCGCTGGTCAGTGAATTGTTGGCGCAGAAAAAAGCCATCGGTGCTCACGTCCAGGCGTTGGCGAAGGCCACGCTGGGCGGCTTGCGCATCCGCGTTCATGGAGACTTGCACCTGGGCCAGGTCCTGGTGGTGAAAGGCGACGCCTACCTGATCGACTTTGAAGGCGAACCGGCGCGGCCGCTGCATGAACGTCGCGGTAAGCACAGCCCCTATAAGGACGTGAGTGGCGTACTGCGCTCATTTGATTACGCAGCGGCCATGGCCCTGAATGTGCAGGCAGTGGATCAGTCGCCGCAAGCGGATGCCGCGCGCAAGCGCGTGACCGATCGCTACCTGAATGAAGCACGCCGAGCATTTATCCAGGCTTATCAAGCCGCTGCGTCTACACTGGCGCATGACTGGCAGGATGCCAAGGGCCAGGACGCTGCGCTGACGTTGTTCAGCCTGGAGAAGGCCGCGTACGAAGTGGCCTACGAGGCGGAGAATCGCCCGACCTGGTTGCCGGTGCCTTTGCAGGGCCTGCACGGCCTGTTGAGCGAACTGTTACCTAAATCCAAGCATGCACGCGGTGGGGAGACGTCATGAGTTTTACGCATAAAGAACCGCTGCAGCCCAAGTTGACTGCAATGCCGGCGTCCAAGGACGTCGAAGCGCTGGTGCGCGCCGAGCACCACGACCCGTTTTCGATCCTCGGGCCGCACGACGACGAGCAGGGCGGGCAGTTCATCCGCGCGTTCCTGCCGGAAGCCTTGAGTGTCCAGGTACTTGAGCGCGACAGCGGCGAGCCTTTCGGCAGCCTTGAGGCGACTCAGGTACCGGGCTTGTTTGTCGGGCATTTCAGTACGCGTCAAGCGTATTTGCTGAAGATCCAGTGGGCCGGCGGCGAGCAAATCACCGAAGACCCCTACAGTTTCAGCCAGCTGTTGCTGGGCGAGATGGACCTGTACCTGTTTGCCGAAGGCAATCACCGTGACTTGGGCAGTTGCCTGGGCGCGCAGGTGACCAGCGTCGACGGCGTGCAAGGCGTACGTTTTGCGGTATGGGCGCCGAACGCGCGGCGTGTGTCGGTAGTGGGCGACTTCAATATCTGGGACGGTCGCCGACATCCGATGCGCTTGCGCCACCCTTCGGGGGTGTGGGAAATCTTTATCCCGCGCCTGCAACCGGGCGCGGCGTACAAGTACGAAATACTCAGTGCCCACGGGATTCTGCCACTCAAGGCCGACCCGATGGCGCTGGCTACCCAGCTGCCGCCGGACACCGCCTCGAAAGTCGCCGCGCCGCTGCAGGTCGACTGGCAGGACCATGAATGGATGCAATCACGCGGCGATAAGCAGAAATCGACGGCACCGCTGTCGATCTACGAATTGCACGTCGGCTCCTGGCAGTGCGAGCTGGACGAGGCCGGTGAGGTCGCTCGCCACTATGGCTGGCGCGAACTGGCCGAGCGGCTGATTCCCTATGTGCAGCAATTGGGCTTCACCCATATCGAATTGATGCCGATCATGGAGCACCCGTTTGGTGGCTCGTGGGGCTATCAAGCCTTGTCGCAGTTCGCTCCCAGCGCGCGCTTTGGCTCGCCGGAAGATTTCGCCTACTTCGTTAACGCCTGTCATCAGGCCGATATCGGCGTGATTCTTGACTGGGTGCCGGCGCATTTCCCCACCGATACCCACGGCCTGGCGCAGTTCGACGGCACTGCGCTGTACGAATACGCCAACCCGCTGGAAGGCTTCCATCAGGACTGGGACACCCTGATCTACAACCTGGGCCGCACCGAAGTGCACGGCTTCATGCTGGCCTCGGCGTTGCACTGGCTCAAGCATTTCCATGTCGACGGCCTGCGCGTGGATGCAGTGGCCTCGATGCTGTACCGCGACTATTCGCGCAAGGCCGGCGAATGGGTGCCCAACCGCCACGGCGGGCGCGAGAACCTGGAAGCCATCGACTTCCTGCGCCACCTCAATGACGTGGTGGCCCTGGAAGCGCCGGGCGCGTTGGTGATCGCCGAGGAATCCACCGCCTGGCCTGGCGTCAGCCAGCCTACCCAACAGGGCGGCCTGGGTTTCAACTACAAATGGAACATGGGCTGGATGCACGATTCGTTGCACTACATCCAGCAAGATCCGGTGTACCGCGCCCATCACCATAATGAGCTGAGCTTCGGCCTGGTGTATGCCTGGTCCGAGCGTTTTATCCTGCCGATTTCCCACGATGAAGTGGTGCACGGCAAGCATTCGCTGATCGACAAGATGCCCGGCGACCGTTGGCAGAAGTTTGCCAACCTGCGTGCCTATCTGACGTTCATGTGGATGCATCCCGGCAAAAAGCTGCTGTTCATGGGCTGCGAGTTCGGCCAGTGGCGCGAATGGAATCACGACCAGCAGCTGGATTGGTACCTGTTGCAGTACCAGGAGCACCAGGGTGTGCAAAAACTGGTGGGCGACCTGAACCGGCTCTACCGCGAAGAACCCGCGTTGCACGAACAGGACGACGCGCCCCAGGGGTTCCAGTGGCTGATCGGCGATGACGCGATCAACAGCGTCTACGCCTGGCTGCGCTGGAGCAAGGACGGCAAACCGGTGCTGGTGGTGGCCAACTTCACCCCGGTACCGCGTGAAGCCTACGCCGTGGGGGTGCCGTTTGCCGGGCGCTGGAGCGAGGTGATCAACAGTGATGCGGACACCTATGCCGGCTCCAATTTCGGCAACGGTGGTGAAGTGTTCACCCAGGATGAGCCGCGCCACGGTCAGCCGGTGTCGTTGTCGCTGAATTTGCCGCCGTTGGGGGTGCTGATTCTGCGACCCGAAGCGCGTTAACGGCTCTACCGTGAGGGATTCGGTTGTCCACGGTGCTGGCAGGGTGCCACAATGGCGCCTTTGTCGTGGCAGTCGGATCAGGCGGATTTCATGAATGGCCTTGGGCGTGAGCAGGACCAGGATTGCTTTATAGAAGAGCAAGTGCGGACCGACCGTCTGCACCAGCTGTTCCGGCAGTCGTTTGCGGCCATTTTCGGCAGTTACATGGCCGCCGCCATGCTGTGTTGGCTGTGCTGGGACCGCTTCGACCACAGCGTCATGCTGGTCTGGCTGGTGCTGCTGGCGGCGTCTTCGCTGTTGCGGATCAAGATGTTCGTGGACTGGTTTCGCTGCCCCAACAGTGAACGTACCCCCGACCGCTGGGAGCGCCGCTACTGGATCACGCTGACGCTCTCGGCGGGTATCTGGGGCCTTGGTGCGTTTGCGGTGATGCCCACCGACGACCGTTTATCCCAGGTACTGGTGATGTTGTTCACCGTGGGCATGTCGGTGAGCGCGGTCTCGTGTTATTCGGCCTATCGCTGCATGACGCTGGCGTCCATCGCCCTGGTATTGCTGCCCTGTACGCTGTGGCTGCTGTTTCAGCCATCGCCGATGCAGGTGGGGGTGGCAATTGCGGTATTGGTGTTCAGTACCTTTGTGGTCAGCGCTACCCGCAAATTGTCCGATGCCCTGGAAAAAGCCTTTCGCCTGACCCGGCAAATGGAACATGCCCACAACATCTCGACCCGTGCCGCACAAACCGACGAGCTGACCGGCCTGATGAATCGCCGCGCGTTTTTCGAACATGCCCAGTTGTTATACGCACAGTGCCGCCATCACCAGCAACCGCTGTGTGCGTTGATGATGGACATGGACCATTTCAAGCAGATCAACGACACCTACGGCCATCAGGCCGGCGATCAAGTGTTGCGCCAGATTGGCGGGGTGATCAGCGCATCGTTTCGTAAGGCTGACATATATGGGCGATTGGGCGGCGAAGAGTTTGCCGTCCTGTTGCCCAACACTACGTTGGAAACCGCGCGAGAAATTGCGGAACAACTGATCAAGGCCATCTCCAGCCTGGTCTCCGACCCGGTGCACGGGCTGAGCGCCAGCCTCGGCGTGGCTTTCACCGATGCGGTGGATCAGGACCTGCACGGTTTGATGAACACGGCTGACAAAGCGCTGTACCGGGCCAAGGCCCAGGGCCGCAACCAGGTCGCGGTGGCGGAGTAGCAGCAAACTGGGCCACGATAGGGGTACTCAATCCTTGAGCATGGCCTTGATCAACACCCGCGAAACCTGCTCGGCGGAGTAGGGCTTGGCAAGAAACTCGAACCCTTCGTAGCCGCTGTCCGCCAGCTCGTCACTGTAGCCCGAGGTGAGCACCACGGGTAAATCCGCGCGGCGCTGGCGCAGCTGCCTGGCCATGGCCACGCCGTGATGCCGGGCATCACCACGTCCGAGAAAATCACATCGAACGCCATGGCGTCCTGGCCCGCGAGGGTCAGTGCCTGCTCGGCATCGGTGGCCCAGGTGGTCTGGTAGCCCAGGTCTTGCAGGATCTGGCTGGCAAACCGTCCGACTTCGAGGTTGTCCTCCACGATCAATACATGGCACTGGGCAGTGTCATGGGCCGGGACGGGGCTTTCCTGGGCGCTGTGCTGCGCGCAGGTCTGGGCCTCGACCTGCGGCAGGTACAAGGTGAACACGCTGCCCTGGCCGAGGGTGCTGGCCACGTCGATGTTGCCCCCGGATTGCTTGGCAAACCCGAACACCTGAGACAAGCCCAAGCCCGTGCCTTTACCCACGGCCTTGGTGGTAAAGAACGGCTCGAAAATCCGCTCGGCGGTTTCGGGCGCAATGCCCGGGCCGGTATCGGCCAGGGAGATGGCGATATGCGGCTGGCGTGACCCGGCGTCGCCACGGATGCCGGGCAGCGGCTGTTCGCCGGCAACCCGCAGCGTCAGCGTGCCCTGGCCACCCATCGCGTCGCGGGCATTGAGGGCGATGTTGATCAGTGCGGTTTCAAACTGGCTGGAGTCGACCCGTGCGAAGCAGGCGTGCGGCGGCAACTCGACCAGTACCCGAATACGCGCCCCGGTGACGCTTTCGAGCATCTCGCCGATATTCTGTACACGCTGGCCCACATCGAAAACTTCGGGGTTCAGGGGTTGGCGGCGGGCAAAGGCGAGCAGTTGGCTGGTCAACTTGCTGGCCCGCTCCACGGTGTCGGACACCGCGCTCATATAGCGCTGGCGGCGTTCTTCCGGCAGGCCCGGCTGGCGTAGAAAATCCACCGATGAGCGAATGATCGTCAGCAGGTTGTTGAAGTCGTGGGCCACGCCTCCGGTCAACTGGCCGATGGCTTCGAGCTTTTGCGACTGGCGCAGCGCGGCTTCGGCCTGGGCCAGCGCCACGGTGCGCTCTTCCACGCGCTGTTCCAGGGTCCTGTTCAGTTCGGCATAGGCGGCCAGGCCCTGGCGCACGTCGGCATCGGCGCGTACCCGCTCGATATGCGCCCAGGAACGCTCGGTGACCTCGCGCAACAAGGCCAGGTCGTAGGGCGACCAGGTGCGGGGTGATTTGTCATGCACGGCCATCAAGGCTGTCAGGCGACCGTTCTTGATCAGCGGCATGCAGAGGGTGGCGCTGACGCCCAGGGCCTGGAAACTGGCGGACTCCGCGACGGGTAATTCGCGCAGGTTATCGTGGATCACCAGCGGTTCGCCGGCCCGCAGGCAGGTGACGGCGCGCTCACCAAACGCGGCCAGGCTGTAGCGCCCGATAATGCTCGGCGAGCCCGGCGTGGTCCAATTGCCGCGAATGGTGAAACCGTCTTCGTCGGCGTCCATGTCGGCATAGGCGCAATTGCTCACTTGCAGGTGTTCGGTCAGCAGTCGGGTCGTGCTGGTCATCACCGCCTCGGCATCGGCGGCATTGACCACGGCGTTACCGATGGCATCCAGCACCGCCAGGCGCCGCGTGAGGAGTACCGTGGCGGTGGTTTCGGTGACGGTATCCAGCAGGCCGACCACGTTGCCCCGGGGGTCGCGGATCGGGCTGTAGCAGAAGGTGAAGTACGCCTGCTCACACGCCTGGCCGCGATCGATCACCAGCGGGAAGTTTTCGATATAGGTGGCGTGGCCCTGGAAGGCGGCGTCGGAAATGGGGCGGATGTCGTTCCACACCTCACTCCATATTTCGCTGAACGGACGGCCCAGCGCATAGGGTTTATTACCCAGGATCGGGATAAACGCGTCGTTGTACAGCGTGATCAACTGCGGGCCCCAGACGATCGCCTGGGGGAAGCTCGACGCAAAACACAGTGCCACGGTGGTCTTGAGCACATCCGGCCATTGCTCCGGCGGCCCCAGGGGCGTACTCGTCCAATCATGCTGACGCACACGCTCAGCCATGTCGCTGCTGCATTGCAGCCAATTCGTCATTGGGAGAACACCTTTAACCAGAGTCTACTGTGCGCCTTCTGTGTCTGGCGCAAAGCTACAGACCTGCCTGAACGCTGCCAGTTCAGCGCGATTATCGGCTGGATGGCAATTTGATGCTTCCTTGAATTGAGCAGGCCAGGCGCCGTGAGGTCGGGCGCCCGGCCAATGCTCATTGCGTGCCGAATAAACCGGTCCAGTAGATGCCCGCGTCACTCTTCGGGTCCATGGCATAGGCGGCGCCCAGTTCGCGAAACTGCGGGTTCATCAGGTTGGCGCAATGACCGGGGCTGGCGAGCCAACCGTCGACCACCTTGCGTGGGGTGTCCAGGCCGGCGGCGATGTTCTCGCCGATGTTCTTCGCGATGTACCCGGCCAACTCGGCGCGGTCGCCAGGGGTACGGCCATCGTGGTCCAGGTGGTCGAAGAAATTGCCGTTGGCCATGTTACGCGTGTGGCTGTTGGCGGCGCTGGCCAGGGTGTCGTTCCACGACAGCGGGGTGGTCGCGGTGAAGGGCTGCGGCCCGCATTGGCGGGGTTGGCTGCGGGCGGTATTGATCAGGTCGAGGAGTTTACGGCCTTCGGTCTGCCAGTCGCCCAGTCCGCTGGACAGCAGCGGGCGCGCCAGCACGATGCGCCAGTCCTGGCCACTGTTGCTCACGCCGATATCGACGAATTGCGGGTCGAGCACCACCCGGCAGAAGCTTTCGCGCACTGCTTTCATCGCCGCCTGGGCATCCCTGGGCCCGGACAGGCTGATGGCCTGCACATTCACCATCGGGTAGGCCGCGCGGGCCAGGGCCTGCTGCAAATCGCCGACGTTATTGGCCGGCAGCACCAGGCGCGTGTCGGCGGCCAGGGGTGGCAGCTCCTGGGAACCCTGGTCGCCGCAGCGTTGCACCTGGCTGCGGTATTGGTTGATCTGTTGTACCAACTGACTTTCTTCATTCGCCATCGCGCTGGCGCAGAACACCGTACTGGCGGCCAGCGTCGTAAGACCCATCATCAATGACAGAACGCGCATGGACGTTACCCTTGAGCTTGAAAGTGCTCATGATGCGCGATGTAACCCGGTCTGGCGCAACGCCTTTTTTGTTTTTTTGCCTCAACGGGTGTTCTGCGCGCCGTTCACGCCACGGTTTTGGCCCCATGCCAGCGCACTGGCGAGCATGATCAGGCACAGCGCCGCGGCGAAGGTTGTGTGCAGGCCATTAGCCACGGATTGCGGCGCGGCGTGGATGACGTCGGGGGTTACCCAGGCGAACACCGCGCCCAGGGCCGATGCGCCGAGAATCAGGCCGAGGTTGCGCGACAAGTTCAGCAGGCCGGAAACCGTGCCGCGCCGGCTCGCCTCGACCTCACTCATCACCGCTGTGTTATTGGCGGCCTGGAACAGGCTGTATCCCGTCGTCAGGACCATCAGCGCGCCCAGATAGACGATCAACCCCGAGGCCAGCGACAGCAGCAGGGCGCCACACAGCAGAATGCCCAGCCCGGCACGGGTCATGCGTTGGCTTCCAAGGCGGTCGGTGAGGCGGCCGGCGGGCACACCGGTGAGCGCGGCGACACACGGGCCGACGGCCATCGCCAGGCCCATCCATTCGGGCGACAAGCCCAGGCCGCGTGACAGATAAAACGGCCCGACCACAAAGGTGGCCATGATCACGGCGGCGACCAACGTGCTCATTGCCAGGCCTTTGCGTAGCGATGCGTCCTTGAGTGGCGACCAAAGACTCACCGAGCCGGCCGCCTGCAGGTAGTGTCGATCCGCTGGCAAGGCGCGCCAGGCCAGCACCACCGCCAGCAACCCCAGCGGCACTCCGGCCAGGAATAACGCGCGCCAGCCCCATAGACTGAGCAACAGGCCGCCCGCGCTGGGCCCCATGGCGGTGCCGACGGCCGACATCGTGCCGAGCAAGCCCATGACCCGGCCGATGCGTGCCTTGGTGACGGTATCGGCGACCAGGCCCAGGGTCATGGCCATCATGATTGCGGCACCCAGGCCTTGCAGGGTGCGCGCGGCGATCAGCGTATTAAGTGACGGCGCGCTGCCGCACAGCCAGCATGCCAGCGTGAACAGCAGCAACCCGCCGAGCAACAGCCGACGACGTCCCAGGCGATCACCCAGATTACCCGCGCTGACGATCACCGCCGTAATCGCCAGCAGGTAGGCCAGCACCACCCACTGCACCGCCTGAAAGGATGCGGCGAACGCCAGCGCCAGGCTGGGCAAGCCGACATTGGCAATACTGGTGCCGAGGGACGCCAGCAACATGGACAGCGACAGGCAGACGAGGCTGCCGCGTGGGGAGGAGGGCATGGGGGATTCCTTGGGTGAATGCGACTGTTACAACGCTACGGCGTGGCCTAACATGGCGCAAGGCGCATGGGTTGCACTCAATACCTGCATAAGACGCCTGCCAAGGAGCTACCGATGCCTGATCTGAATTTGCTGATCACCCTGGACGTTCTGCTCGCCGAAGGCAGCGTCGTCGGCGCGGCCAAACGCCTGGGACTGAGCCCTTCGGCCATGAGCCGAGCCCTGGCGCGCCTGCGCGACACCACTGGCGACCCCTTGCTGGTGCGCGCCGGGCGCGGCCTGGTGCCGACCCCACGGGCGGTGGCACTGCGCGAACAGGTCAGCCGTCTGGTGCAGGACGCTCACGGCGTACTGCGCCCGGCGCAAGCCCTGGACATGGGGCGGGTAGAGCGCACCTTCACCCTGCGTACCAGCGAAGAGTTCGTCGAACAGGTCGGCCCGATGCTGCTGGCGCGCATTGCCCGAGAGGCCCCCGGCGTACGTTTGCGCTTCATCAACAAGACCGACACGGACAGCGCCTGGCTGCGCGATGGCCGGGTGGACTTGGAAACCGGCGTGGTCGACCCCGTCGCCAGCCCGGAAATCCTGACCCAGGCGCTGTTTCGCGACCGCCTGATCGGCGTGGTGCGCAAGGGCCATCCCCTCAGCCAGGGCGAGATCAGCGCCCAGCGTTTTGCCGAGGGCCAGCACGTCTACGTTTCGCGGCGCGGCCAGGCGCGTGGTCAGATCGACGATGCGCTTGAGCGCCTGGGTTTCACGCGACAGATAGCCAGCATCGTCGCTGGCTTCTCCACGGCCGTTGCCCTGGCCCGTGGCACCGACCTGATCGCCAGCGTGCCCGAGCGCTACATCGCCGACCGGCGCGACCTGTACTGTTTTGACCTGCCGCTGATGCTGCCCGGCTTCACCGTGGCGATGCTCTGGCATCCACGGCTGGACGCAGACCTGGCGCACCGCTGGCTGCGTGGATGCTTGCGTGAGGTGTGCGGGCAACAGGTACAATCCCCGCTGCCTTGACGCGAAACCCCAGGAATTTGCATGTTCAGCCTTACCCGCTACACCACGCCGTGCCCCGAGCCCATTAATGCTCAGATCTTGCAAATGGTGGTGGACAACCTCACCGACATCAGCAGCGTGGCGCTGCCGCCAAGCAATCTGCTCTACAGCATCTATCAGTATGCGGTTGGCTTTGAAGTGCACCTGTACCTGGAAGCGCTGAATGGCGAGAAGGGCATTGCGGTCGAGCTGATCGTCGCCACCGATGCGCAGCAGGCCGACCAGGTCATCGGCTTCTTGCTGTGTCTGCCGGTGAAGGATGACCCCGAGGCGTGCGGCATCGCGTTCATGGCGGTGCAAGCCGGTCGCCGCCGCCAGGGTGTGGCGCGAGGAATGATGCAGGACGTGCTGGCGCGCTATCCCCATGCCGAACTGGCCTGCGCCATGGGAAAAGTCCCGGCTTTCGAGGCCATGGGCTTCCAGGTGCGCGGCGCGCGCGGCACCCAGGTACTGATGAACACCCGCGACTACGGCACCGATGGCTTGATGGGCGTGCTGGATGTGGCGCCGATCTACAGCTCCCTGGAAGTGCGGCAGATCCATACCTACCTGCTGCAAAGGCACGGCAAGCGCGCAATGATCGACGCGGAGAAACAGCGGGACCGGCATTTGGATCAGTTGACGCACAAGGTTCGATTGTTCCTGCAGTCTCAAGGCTGAGTGGTCGCGCTGCTAGCCAACCACTGCAGCCTCCCTGTGGAAGCTGCCAAGCTTTAGCGAGGCTGCGATAGCGGTGGGGGCAGGCTACGCAGTTGTGGCAGCCCGCCCGCGATTGACCATCGCCAGAATCGTCGCCAATAACTCTTGCTGCGCCTCTTCACGGCTGATTTCGCCGTTGGCCGCCGCGTGTGACAAGGCTTCCGCCGCGCCCAACATGGCGCGCAGGCCGGCTTGAGAGACGATGCCCGTGGGCGCGAAGGGCGCCAGCGCGTCGCGGCACTTGTCGAGGAAGATCACCTCGTATTTGCGCTTGAGGGTTTCCAGTTCCGGCGAGCCACTCAGTGCCGCGGTCACACCCGGAATTTCCCGGCCCTGTAACAACACGCAATCGACATAGGACGCGGCGATTACCCACGCGCGGTCTTCCAATGTCGCGCTGCTGGCATCGATAGCCTCGGCAAACACCTGGTTCTGACGCCCATCGAAATCTTCGTACAACGCAGCCAGCAACCCGGCACGGGTGACGAAATGGTCGTAGACCACCGGCTTGGTCACGCCCGCCAGTTCCGCCAGGCGGCCCAGGGTCAGGGCGTCCGTGCCTTCCTCGCGCACCAGTTGCCAGGCGACTTCCAACAATTGGCGCAGCCGATCTTCACGGGACAAACGACGACGCGGGGCAGGGGATTCGTTGCTTGACATGCTTATGTACCAAAAGTAACTTACTAATCGTAACTTGGTCCTAGCCTAAACCGAAAGGGAGTCAATGTCATGCACGCGCTCATCGTTGTTGCTCACCACGACCCGCAATCCCTCACTCACGCCATCGCGACGCAAGTCGCTGCCGGTCTCGGTGCGGCCGGCCATACTTATGAAATCGCCGACCTTGCCGCCGAAGGCTTCGACCCGCGCTACACCGTTGCCGACCACCGGGTGCACCGCAGCCGCGCCACGCCTCCCGCGGATGTTCTGGCCGAACAAGCGCGCCTCGACCGTGCCGACGCACTGGTGCTGGCGTTTCCCATCTACTGGTGGTCACTGCCGGGCCTGCTCAAGGGATGGATCGACCGCGTATTCGTCAACGGCTGGGCGATCGATTACGGCCCGGATACCCCGGTGGTGAAAAAGCTACGCCACATGCAGGTGCATCTGCTCGCCCTCGGCGCAGCGGACGACAGCGCCTTCGACCGCCACGGCTATGCCAAGGCAATGCGTACGCAGATCGACTACGGCATCTTTGATTACTGCGGGGCGCGGGTAGTGACGTCCGAGCTGTTGCTGGACTCCGAAAGCGGTGCGGCACAGGCGCATCTGCAAACGGCACATGCCGTGGGGCGGCGCCTGTTCGAGGCTGAAACGGTCGCCGGTTGATTCAACCGTCGCGAAACAGGTCGTGGGCATCCAGCAGGCGATAGGCAATTTCCGGGCGTTTCTCCAGGCCTCGGCGAATCGCCGCCGGAATCGATTGCCGGGTCTTGCGGCACATCCCCGGTAAGTCGTCGATGACGATCTGAATCCCGCGCATGCTCTTGACCTCTGTGTGGCCTGGGGCGATATGCACACGGATGCCCAATTGCTGGTACATCAGTTGTTGCAGGCGTTCGAGGTCTTGCAGGCTCTTGAGGTCTTCAAGCCGCTCGAGCAGGCGTTTTTCTTCCTGGCGGGTGAGGCTGAGGATACGCAGGTCGGCGCCGGGGGCCTCAAGTAACTGTTCGCGCTCGCAGACGCAGGCGCCGGGTGGGCAGGGTTGGCGAATTGTCATGTGCAGGCCCTCCCCAAACCGACGCGGCTGATTCAGTCGCTGAGCACGACCCCGAGACTGCCCAGGGCCTTCCAGTACCCCGGATAGGTCTTGGCCACGCAGTCAGGGTCCTGGATGCGAATGCCCGACACTTTCAGCCCGGCCAGGGCAAAGCACATGGCGATGCGGTGGTCGGCGTGGGTGTCGATCAGTGCGTTGCACGAGGTACCGGCCAGCGCTGGGTCGGCGGCCACCAGCAGGTCGTCGCCTTCGATGGTTGCCAACCCCGGACGATCGCATTCAGGCCGTCATGCAGGGCCTGTACGCGATCACACTCCTTGACCCGCAGGTTGGCCAGCTCGGTGAAGCGCACCGGCGTAGTGTTGAACGCGGCCAGCACCGCCAGGGTGGGAATGGCGTCCTGCATTTGCGAGCCGACCACCGTGGCCGGCATGTTCGGGAACTGCGCGATCACGGCCTGCGCCTTGGCGTCTGGCTGAGTGAAATCCTGCGCGGCCACGCCGATGTCGATATGACCACCGGTCAGCACTTCGGCGGCCCACAGGTAGGTGGCGGCGGAGGCGTCCGGCTCGATCAGGTAGTCATGGGCGGTGTAGCCGGTGGGTGCTACGCGCCAGGTGGTGTCGCTTACCTCGTCAACCTGCGCCCCGAAGGCACGCATGCAATCGAGGGTCAGGTCGACGTAGCCACGGGCACCGATGTCCTTGCCGGTCAGCGCCACTTCGATCGGCGCTTCACCGCACGCCGCCAGCATCAGCAAGGCCGAGACGTACTGGCTGGACAAACCGCCGTCGATCTCAAAGCGCCTGGCCTGGACCTTGCCCGCGCCGTGCACGGTCACCGGCGGGCAACCGGTCGGGCTGTCGACCTGGATACCGTTTTGACCGAGGGTAGCCAGCAGCGGGCCGATCGGACGCTTGCGCATATAGTCATCGCCATCGAGCACTACGGTGCCATCGACGGTCGCCACCGCCGCAGTGAGAAAACGCATGGCGGTGCCGGCATTGCCGAGGAACAGCGGCTGCGTCGGCAATTGCAGCTTGCCGGAACCGGTGACGACGAAGGTGGTGTCGTCCGGCTCATCGATGGTCACGCCCATTTGGCGCAGGGCCACCGACATGTGCCGGGTGTCATCGCTCTTGAGCGCGCCGCTCAGGCGGCTGGTGCCCTTGGCCAGGGCGGCCAGCAGCAGGGCGCGGTTGGTAATGGATTTGGAGCCGGGCGGTGCGACCTTGCCATTGAGGGGGAAATTGGGCGGTGTGACGGTCACGGTTTTCTGCGAACTCAAGGTACAAGGCTCCTGGTCAAGGCAAGGTGATACGGAGTGGCCGGCGGGCGGACCCGAATAATCGGCCAAAGGTGCGGTGCTTGTCGAGGTTTAGCGCTGGCTCAACCAGTAATCATGCAGCGCCCGCGCCGCCGGTTCGATCTCGCTGACGCGCTGTTGGTGGGCCTGCACGTCCAGGTCTGCGGGCAACTCGAAGTTGTCCTGTTCGGCGCACCAGGAAATTTTCTCGAACTGCGCGGCCAGTTCCACAGGCAGTTGCGGCCAATTGCCGATCGTTGCGCCACGGATGTAGCCAAAGCACCACTCTTCAGCCAGGGTCACGATTTGGTCTTGATGTTCGGTGTCATCGAAGCGTGCCTTGAAGTCTTGGGCGTTGTTGGCCAATTGTGCCGCCAGGGTGTTGATGTGGCGTACGCACAGCTCGAGGAAACGCTGTGCTTGGTCCATGCTTTCCCATTCCGGGTTCTGCCCGCCCCAGATGGCCGGGAACCATTCGGCGATATCCACTTGCGTCGGGCTCGACACCAGCGCGGTGAAGTAACCGTCGAGTTCGGCCAGGTTCAGCACCGAATGATCATCGCCGTACTTGAGCAGGGTGTCTTCGATAAGCTCGAAATCGGCGGGGGTGAGGGGTTGGGCGTGCATGGCATTTCCTTAAAACGTCGAGCGCCGCGGGCGGGGCGGCTTAAAGCGCCAAGGATGGCGCCTGGCAGGATTTTTTGCCAGTCCCGCTTTTGGCCGATGCGCCGTCCTGCACCCTTGTTATAGTTCGGGCCTTATCACTCGCCAGCCAGGGATCACTGCCATGTCCGAATACCAAGCTTTCGTCGTCGAACTCACCGGCAACGTTGCCCATGTGCAGATCAATCGCCCGGAAAAAATCAACGCGATGAACGCGGCGTTCTGGACCGAGATCATCGACATTTTCCAATGGGTCGACGACACCGACGCGGTGCGTGCGGTGGTGCTCAGCGGTGCCGGCAAGCATTTCTCGTCGGGCATTGACTTGATGATGCTGGCGTCGGTGGCCAATGAATTCGGCAAGGATGTGGGGCGCAATGCCCGCCTGTTGCGACGCAAGATTCTAGAGTTGCAAGCCTCATTCAACGCTGTCGACAACTGCCGCAAGCCGGTACTGGCGGCGATCCACGGCTATTGCATCGGTGGCGCCATCGACCTGATCAGCGCCTGTGACATGCGCTACGCCGCCGAGGGTGCGCAGTTCTCTATCAAGGAAATCGACATCGGCATGGCCGCCGACGTCGGCACCCTGCAACGGCTGCCGCGCATCGTTGGCGACGGCATGCTGCGCGAACTGGCTTATACCGGCCGCCAGTTCGGTGCCGAAGAAGCCCGCAGCATCGGCCTGGTCAATCGGGTCTATGCCGATCACGAAAGCCTGTTGGCCGGGGTCATGGAGATTGCCGCTGAAATCGCCGCCAAGTCGCCGATTGCCGTCACCGGCACCAAGGCCATGATCAGCTACATGCGTGACCATACGGTCAATGATGGTCTGGAATACGTTGCCACCTGGAACTCGGCTATGTTGCAATCCAACGACCTGCGCGTGGCCATCACGGCCCATATGAGCAAGCAGAAACCCGACTTCGTGGATTGACTGACATGACCCCAGGCTGGATTACCACAACGCTGCTGGACAACGACACCCCCGGCGGCTGGGCCGTCGCCCGCAGCCGCGACGGCTTTTTGCATGATACCAACGGCCCGCTGTTCCCCCGCGAATGGCTCAAGCGCCAGGACCTGCCGGTGTTCGCCGAACACGGCATCGGCCACCTCGACGGCGAACCGGTGTACTTGCTGGAACTCGACGCCGCCAGCGAGGTGCCGGGGTGCAGCTGGCAGGGCCTGCGCGGCTTCATGCTGCAGGGCGATCACGCGTTGTACAAAGTGTTGGGGTACGCGGCGCAGATCGGCACCTGGGCGCGTGAGCATCGGTTCTGCGGCAGTTGCGGCCAGGCCATGGTCCAGGTTGCCCGGGAACGCGCCATGTATTGCCAGCCCTGCGACCTGCGCAGCTACCCGCGTATTTCGCCGAGCATGATCGTGCTGGTCACCCGTGGCGATGAGATCCTGCTGGCGCGCTCGCCGCGTTTTGTCACCGGCGTGTACAGCACGTTGGCGGGGTTTGCCGAGCCGGGCGAGTCGGCCGAGGACTGCCTGATCCGCGAAGTGCGCGAGGAAGTGCAGGTGGAGGTCAAGAACATCCAGTACATGGGCAGCCAATGCTGGCCGTTCCCCCATTCGATGATGCTGGGCTTTCATGCCGAATACGCCGGTGGCGATATCGTGCCTCAGGCCGATGAGATCGAGGACGCGCAATGGTTCAACATCCATGACCTGCCGCCGTTGCCGGCGTCACGTTCGATTGCGCGCTACCTGATCGACCTCTACCTGGCCCGCCGCTTAGGCCACGCTGAACCAGTGCTGCCAGGCTAGGCGCACCGTCAGGCCGAGGACCACGGTGATAAACACCGGGCGAATGAATTTGGCGCCGCCGCTGATCGCGCTGCGCGCGCCAAAGAACGCCCCACACATCACCGACACGCCCATGGCGAGGCCGACGATCCAGTCCACCGAACCGTTGAAGATAAACACCGACAGGGCCGCCGCGTTGCTGACGAAGTTCATGCTGCGCGCCACGCCGCTGGCTTTGACCAGGTCGATGGGGTAGAGCAGCATCGTGCTCACCGTCCAGAACGCCCCGGTGCCGGGGCCGGCCACACCATCATAGAAACCCAGGCCGAAGCCCTGGGTGGCTTGCCATTTTTTCTTGATCGGCGCGTCAGCGTCCAATGGCGCTTTGGGCGTACCGCCAAACAGCAGGTAGACGCCGCAGGCGAAGACGATCACCGGCAGCATCTTGTTCAGGGTTTCGGCGGGCAGGTAGTGCGCCACCACAGCACCGACGAGCGCGCCGACCAGCGTACCGACGATGGCATGCACCCATTGACGCGGGTGGAACAGCTTGCGGCGGTAGAAGGTAAAGCTGGCGGTGGCCGAGCCGAAGGTGGAGCTGAGTTTGTTGGTGCCCAGCACCAGGTGCGGCGGCATGCCGGCGGTGAGCAGGGCAGGCGTGGTCAGCAGGCCGCCACCGCCGGCGATGGCGTCGATGAAACCGGCAATAAAGGCCACGACGGCGAGAATGGCGAGGGTGGTGAGGTCAACGCTGAGTTCGAAGGGCATGGGATGGGCTTATGATTGGCGGGGCTGCTGAGGGGCGCCATCTTACCTTCCGAATGTAAGAGATCCAAATGTGGGAGGGGCGGTGCGACGATTCGACTTGCTCCCTCCCACATTTGACCTGTGTTCACTGGGTTATTTGTGGGTGCCCAACCATTCCAGCGCCGTGCGCCACACGCAAATCCCCAGAAAATACGCCGACATCAGCGACCACAACCCGAACGTCCACGGGTTGGTATTCGGGTAATCGACCACCATCAGAAAGCTGCACAGCAGCCAGATCGTGGTTACCGCGATATTGATCGGCATAAAGCGCTTGACCCGAAACGGGTGCAGGAACTTCATCGGCGTGACGGTCAGCAGCGCCAGGCCGATCACGGTCAGCAGCGTCACCCAGGCCTCTGGCTGGATGATGTACACGCACAGGGCGACCACATTCCAGGCGGCGGGGAAGCCGACGAAGTAGTTGTCCTTGCTCTTCATGTTCACGTTGCAGAAGCAGAACAATGACGACACCAGGATCACCGACACGGTGAACAGGTGGGTGAACTCCGGCAGGTCGATGTAGCGGTAGATAAACAGTGCGGGAATGAACACATAGGTGAGGTAGTCGATCACCAGGTCCAGCACCGAGCCGTCAAAGCTGGGCAAGACCGTGCTGACATTCACCCGTCGCGCCAGGGAACCGTCGACGCCGTCCACCACCAGCGCCAGGCCCAGCCAGAGCAGGCAGGCTTTGGGTGAGTTCTCCAGCAACGCCAGGGTGGCCAAAAAAGCCAGGACCACGCCGGTGGCGGTAAAGCCGTGGGCGCCCCAGGCTTTTATTCTGGCTACATGCAGGGTCGATATCACGGGCGGTTCTCCAAAAGGTCAAACGGGGCAGCCGACGGCGTAACGCGGTCGAGTCTGGCCGGGGAATGCAGGTATCGACCGGGAAGGGGGGCATAAGGTTCACCGCCCGGCGTATCGCTTAGCGTAGCAAGCGTAGGACGTTTCGGCATCACCCTTGGCGGAATACCAGCGCCTTCAAGCCACTTTGCGCGTCAATATCTGGAAATTCCGGCGGGTTTTTCAGGCGCTCGACAAAGCGCAGGCCCGGCGCTTCGCGGGTCACACCGTCGATCAGGAAGTCTTCGCCATAGGCCGGGTCGTTCATGCACGCGAGCACCGTGCCCTGCGGCGACAACAAATCCGGCAGGCGGCGCAGCACGCGCTGGTAGTCCTTGGTCAGCAAAAAGCTGCCTTTCTGGAAGGACGGCGGGTCGATGATCACCAGGTCATACGGACCGCGTGGGTCACCTTGGCCCAGGACTTGAACAGGTCGTGGCCCAGAAACGTCACCTTGCTCAGGTCATGACCGTTGAGGCGATGGTTGTCGCGACCACGGCTCAGGGCGCCACGGGCCATGTCCAGGTTCACCACATGCTCGGCACCGCCTTCGATGGCCGCCACCGAGAACCCGCAGGTGTAGGCAAACAGGTTGAGTACGTGCTGACCTTTGGCCTGCTCGCGCACCCAATTGCGTCCATAGCGCATGTCGAGGAACAGGCCGCTGTTCTGTTTTTTGCCCAGGTCGATCAGATAGCGCAGGCCGCCTTCGGTGATGGTCAGCTCGTCGATGGCGTCTCCCACCAGCCACTCGGTGGTGCTTTGCGGCAGGTAGCGGTGTTGCAGGGCCACGGTATGGGCGCCGAAGCGCGCCCAGTCGAACTGCAACAATTGCTGCTTCAAGGCTTGCAGGTGTTCGGTTTCCTTGAACAGGGCCACCAGCACGACGCCTTGCAGCCAGTCCACCGTCAACTGCTCCAGCCCTGGCCAGCAGCGACCACGGCCGTGGAACAGGCGCCGGGTTTCAGTCGGGGCGCTGGCCAGGGCGTTGAGCAGGTGGGTGTGCAGGGTAGCGAGTGCGTCTGGGTTCATCGTTGAGCGTCAGTCGTTGAGCGGGCGGCATTTTAAACACAATCGAGCGCGGTTGTTGCTCAGAGCGTGGCGATCAAGGCTGGCCCAAAGGACTCACGCAGAAAACCAGGTGCGATGTACCGCTCGTAATGCGCTTCGGAGAGCAGGAAGAACTCCCGATCAATCGCGTCGCGCAGGTCTGTGAGGTTGCGCTCGCGAAACTCCGGCAACAGCGCCAACCCATAGGCATCCAGCTTGGAAATCACCCGTGCGCCCCTGGCAATCAACTGGTAGGCCCAGCAATACGGCGACTGGTGCGGCACAAAGCGAATCTTGCGGTCTTCCAGTTGCTGGCGCAGGCGTTGCGGGTCGAAGACTTCCAGCTTGCTGGCCATGACCTGCACCAGCAATTGCTCAAGGCGCAGCCACACCGCCTGTTTTTCTTCGGCGTTGTAGCCATTCCACTGGATCACTTCATGGTGATAACGCTTGCAGCCGCGGCAGACCAGGTCACCGTAAACGGTGGAGCAGAGGCCGACGCACGGCGTCTTGATGGTTTGGTTGGGCATAAGGGCAATGTGCAAAGTTTATGGAACACCGCGTTCCCAATGTGGGATGCTGATCAATCCCAGCTCAGCGCGCCGCCGGTCTGGTACTCGATCACACGGGTCTCGAAGAAGTTTTTCTCTTTCTTCAAGTCCATGATCTCGCTCATCCACGGGAACGGGTTGGTGGTCCCTGGGTACTCTTCCTTAAGACCAATCTGCGACAACCGACGGTTAGCAATGAACTTGAGGTAATCCTCCATCATCGCCGCATTCATCCCCAGAACCCCACGCGGCATGGTATCCCGCGCATATTCAATCTCCAGCTGCGTGCCCTGCAGAATCATCTGGGTCGCTTCTTCCTTCATCTCGGCATCCCACAAGTGTGGGTTTTCGATTTTGATCTGGTTGATCACGTCGATACCGAAGTTCAGGTGCATCGACTCGTCACGCAGGATGTACTGGAACTGCTCGGCCACGCCGGTCATTTTGTTGCGGCGGCCCATGGAGAGGATCTGGGTGAAGCCGCAATAGAAGAAGATGCCTTCCAGCACGCAGTAGTAGGCGACCAGGTTGCGCAGCAGTTCCTTGTCGGTGTCGACGGTGCCGGTTTCGAACTTCGGATCGGAGATCGAACGGGTGTATTTCAGGCCCCAAGCCGCTTTCTTCGCGACGGATGGGATCTCGTGGTACATGTTGAAGATTTCGCCTTCATCCATGGCCAG
>NZ_JAFHKI010000049.1 GCF_016937615.1 Pseudomonas lactucae
GGGGCTTGCTCCCGATAGCTGCTAGGTAAGGCTATCGGGAGCAAGCCCCCTCCCACATTTGCTTTGTGTATGCTGAGTTATCGCGTTCCAGATTGATGGCGGTATTTATCCATGAAGCCCCTGTTAACCGCCAAACTCCTGCAAACCCTGACCCCTTGGCGCGACGCCCCGGCCTGGCACATCGCATTCTCTGGTGGCCTTGATTCCACCGTCCTGCTGCACCTGTTGGCCTCCCTGGCAAAAACCGAAACGCTCCCGCCCCTCAGTGCCGTGCATATTCATCATGGCTTGCAAGCGGCGGCTGACGCCTGGCCCGGTCATTGCCAGTCGGTATGCGACGGTCTGGGCGTGCCGTTGCGCGTGATGCGCGTCCAGGTCCAATCCGGCGCCAGCCCTGAGCGTGCGGCCCGTGACGCGCGTTACCAGGCATTTACCGAGGTGACGGGGGCAGGGGAGGTGTTGCTGACAGGCCAGCATCGCGACGATCAGGCAGAAACCTTGCTGTTTCGCCTGCTGCGTGGAGCGGGGGTGCGAGGGTTGGCGGCAATGCCCGCGCATCGACGGTTGGCGGGTGGTCATCTGGTGCGGCCTCTGCTGGATGTATCGCGGGTTGAATTGGAAAACTATGCCGATGCGCATCAGTTGCAGTGGATCGAGGATCCTTCCAACGCCGATCCACGCTTCTCGCGCAATTACCTGCGTCACCGCGTCTTCCCGACACTCACCGACCGTTGGCCGCAAGCCGTTTCAAACCTGGCCCGTGCTGTCGAACACCTCGACGAAGCCCAGGGCCTGCTGGACGAGTTGGCGCGCATGGACCTGAAAACCGCCGATCAACCTTCGCCGTTTCCCTGGTTGCCTTTGCCGTCACTGGCTCTCACGCCGTTACGCGAGCTTTCCGACGCCCGTCAGCGCAACGCACTGCGTCATTGGCTGACGCCTCTGACCCGCTTACCCGACAGCGACCACTGGGCCAGTTGGCGTTCTCTGCGCGATGCCAAGGGCGACGCACAGCCTGTGTGGCGCCTGGCGGATGGTGAGTTGCACCGTTGCGGCGGGCGTCTCTGGTGGTTGCCCTGTGCATTCTCGGAATTTTCCGACGCGGCTGTGAGCTGGCCCGATCCGCAAAATCCCTTGGAGTTGCCCGGCAATGGCCGCCTGGAATTGAGCGGCGAGGCGCCTGAAGGCCCGCTGCTGGTCCGTTATCGCCAGGGCGGTGAAATGCTTGAAGTGCCCGGCCGAGGCCGGCGTGACTTGAAGCGCCTGCTTAACGAAAGTGGGTTGCCGGGCTTCATCCGTGGCAGATTGCCGCTGCTGTATCAGGGCCAGCAATTGCTCGGCGTGCCCAACCTCACTGGGCGCTGGGCCGCCTCAAGTGAAGGCTGGCAATTACATTGGATGCCACAGACCTGCGATCAAGGTTTGAGCTGATAGCGCCTTTCCGGTAGACTACGCTCCCTTCTTGATACAACTTCTGTGGATTCGCCTGAATCGCAGCAGTTGCCGATTACCAAGCAGTCTTTGCTGGGCGATTCCAAAAAATGTGTAGCGATCAACGTACCGGTGTTCCATTGCTGGTCTGTCACAACGCGGCGGTTTTTTTGAAAGGTGCACTGTGATTAATGCAGGTGATCGGGGGCTTCGGCCTCTCTTCGCTTTCCCCGGCGGCTCGGACCGCTTTAACGCAGACTTCTAGGGTTTTTCATGACGCGCTACATATTCGTCACGGGCGGTGTTGTTTCTTCATTGGGGAAAGGCATTGCCTCCGCTTCATTGGCGGCCATCCTGGAGGCGCGGGGGCTTAAAGTCACCATGCTCAAGCTGGACCCGTACATCAACGTCGACCCGGGCACCATGAGCCCGTTCCAGCACGGTGAAGTGTTCGTCACACATGACGGCGCCGAGACCGACCTGGACCTGGGCCACTACGAGCGGTTCATCCGCACGACCATGACCCAGAACAACAACTTCACCACAGGCCGTGTCTACGAGCACGTGCTGCGCAAGGAGCGCCGTGGTGACTACCTGGGTGCAACCATCCAGGTGATCCCGCACATCACCGACGAAATCAAGCGCCGTATCATCAAGGGCGCAGGCGATGCCGACGTGGCGATGGTCGAGATCGGTGGCACCGTGGGTGACATCGAATCCCAACCGTTCCTCGAAGCCATCCGCCAATTGCGTTTCGAAGTCGGCGCCAAGCGCGCGATGCTGATGCACCTGACACTGGTGCCGTACATCGCCACCGCCGGCGAAACCAAAACCAAGCCTACCCAGCACTCGGTCAAGGAACTGCGTTCCATCGGCCTGCAGCCGGACGTGCTGGTGTGCCGCTCCGATCACCCGATCGACATTTCCTCGCGTCGCAAGATCGCCCAGTTCACCAACGTCGAAGAGCGTGCGGTGATTGCCCTGGAAGACGCCGATACCATCTACAAGATCCCGGGCATCCTGCATTCCCAAGGCCTGGATGATTTTGTCGTCGAGCGTTTCGGCCTGCAATGCGGCGGCGCGGATCTGTCCGAGTGGGAAGCCGTGGTTGACGCCAAGCTCAACCCTGAGCACGAAGTCACCATCGCCATGGTCGGCAAGTACATGGAACTGCTGGATGCGTACAAGTCGCTGATCGAAGCGATGAGTCACGCCGGGATCAGCAACCGTACCAAGGTCAACCTGCGCTATATCGATTCCGAAGACATCGAGAACCAGGGCACCGCGCTGCTCGAAGGTGTCGATGCGATCCTCGTGCCAGGCGGTTTCGGCCTGCGTGGCGTGGAAGGCAAGATCACTGCCGTGCAATTCGCGCGTGAAAACAAAGTGCCGTACCTGGGTATCTGCCTGGGCATGCAAGTGGCCGTCATCGAGTTCGCCCGTAACGTGCTGGGCTGGAAAGACGCCAACTCCACCGAGTTCGACGGCAAGAGCGGCCACCCGGTCGTGGGCCTGATCACCGAGTGGGAAGACGCCACCGGCGCCGTTGAAACCCGTACCGAAAGCTCCGACCTGGGCGGCACCATGCGCCTTGGCGCGCAGGACTGCCTGTTGGAGCCGGGCTCGCTGGTTCACGATTGCTACGGCAAGGACGTGATCGTCGAGCGTCATCGTCATCGCTACGAAGTGAACAACAACCTGCTGCCGCAGATCAAAGAGGCCGGCCTGAAAATTTCCGGTCGCTCCGGTGACGGCGCGCTGGTTGAAGTGGTTGAAGCACCGGATCATCCATGGTTCGTCGCTTGCCAGTTCCATCCGGAGTTCACCTCGACGCCACGTGACGGCCACCCGCTGTTCAGCGGTTTCGTCAAGGCTGCACTGACGCAACACCAGAAGAAGGCGTAAACCTGATGGCCCAGAAGATCATTCGTGTCGGCGACATCGAAATCGCCAACGACAAGCCCATGGTGCTGTTCGGCGGCATGAACGTGCTGGAAAGCCGTGACATGGCGATGCAGGTCTGTGAAGAGTACGTAAAGGTTACCCAGAAACTGGGTATCCCGTATGTGTTCAAGGCCAGCTTCGACAAGGCCAACCGTTCGTCGGTGACCTCCTATCGCGGCCCAGGCCTTGAGGAAGGCATGCGGATCTTCCAGGACATCAAGCAAGCTTTCGGTGTGCCGATCATCACCGACGTCCACGAGCCCGAGCAGGCTGCCGTGGTCGCCGAAGTGTGCGACATCATCCAGTTGCCGGCCTTCCTGTCGCGCCAGACCGACCTGGTCGTGGCGATGGCCAAGACCGGCGCGGTGATCAATATCAAGAAAGCCCAGTTCCTCGCGCCCCAGGAGATGAAACACATCCTGAACAAGTGCGTGGAAGCGGGTAACGACCAGTTGATTCTTTGCGAGCGGGGTTCGAGCTTCGGCTACAACAACCTCGTGGTGGACATGCTCGGTTTCGGCATCATGAAGCAGTTCGAGTACCCGGTGTTCTTCGACGTGACCCACGCGCTGCAAATGCCCGGTGGTCGTGCCGATTCCGCCGGTGGGCGCCGTGCCCAGGTGTTGGACCTGGCCAAGGCCGGCCTCAGCCAGTCCCTGGCCGGCCTGTTCCTGGAAGCCCACCCGGACCCGGACAACGCCAAATGCGACGGCCCATGTGCCCTGCGCCTGGACAAGTTGGAGCCTTTCCTGGCCCAGCTCAAGCAGTTGGACGAACTGGTCAAGAGTTTTCCGACGGTAGAGACCGCGTAAGCGTCGTTTCTCCGGTAGACTTTCCCACGCTTTCTGCTCAGGCCCTCGGGCCTGAGCCTTGTCGCCTGCAAGCCTGCCCCGTTGTTCCACCCTTGCGGTCGGTCAAAAGTTTCCCTTCAGCTGCGTCGTTTTCGTCAACTTTGGAGTGTTTACAACAATGGCAAAAATCGTCGACATCAAAGGTCGTGAAGTTCTCGACTCCCGTGGCAACCCCACCGTCGAAGCCGACGTGCTTCTCGATAACGGCATCATCGGCAGCGCCTGCGCGCCGTCCGGTGCTTCCACAGGTTCGCGCGAAGCGCTGGAACTGCGTGATGGCGACAAGAGCCGTTACCTGGGCAAGGGTGTTCTCAAGGCGGTAGCCAACATCAATGGCCCGATTCGTGACCTGTTGCTGGGCAAGGATCCGCTTGACCAGAAAGCCCTGGACCACGCGATGATCGCGCTCGATGGCACCGAAAACAAAGGCAGCCTGGGCGCCAATGCCATCCTCGCCGTGTCCCTGGCTGCCGCCAAGGCCGCCGCCCAGGACCAGGACCTGCCGCTGTACGCGCACATTGCCAACCTGAACGGTACGCCGGGTGTTTACTCGATGCCGGTGCCGATGATGAACATCATCAATGGTGGCGAGCACGCCGATAACAACGTCGATATCCAGGAATTCATGGTGCAGCCGGTGGGTGCCAAGACCTTCTCCGAAGGCCTGCGCATGGGTACCGAGATTTTCCATCACCTCAAGGCTGTATTGAAGGCCCGTGGCCTGAGCACTGCCGTGGGTGACGAAGGCGGTTTCGCACCGAACCTGGCGTCCAACGAAGATGCGCTGAAAGTCATCTCCGAAGCCGTGGCCAACGCGGGTTACACATTGGGCACCGACGTGACCCTGGCCCTGGATTGCGCGGCCAGCGAGTTCTATGAAGACGGCAAGTACAACCTGTCCGGCGAAGGCCAGGTGTTCAACTCCGAAGGTTTCGCCGACTACCTCAAGGGCCTGACCCAGCGCTATCCGATCATCTCGATCGAAGACGGCCTGGACGAGTCCGACTGGGACGGCTGGAAAATCCTCACCGACAAAATCGGCGAGAAAGTCCAGCTGGTGGGCGACGACCTGTTCGTTACCAACACCAAGATCCTGAAAGAAGGCATCGATAAAAAGATCGCCAACTCGATCCTGATCAAGTTCAACCAGATCGGTACCCTGACCGAAACCCTGGAAGCGATCCAGATGGCCAAGGCTGCGGGCTACACTGCCGTGATCTCCCACCGCTCCGGCGAAACCGAAGACTCGACCATTGCCGACCTGGCCGTGGGCACTTCGGCGGGCCAGATCAAGACCGGTTCCCTGTGCCGTTCCGATCGCGTTTCCAAGTACAACCAATTGCTGCGTATCGAAGAGCAACTGGCGGGTAAGGCCAAGTACAACGGTCGCGGCGAGTTTCGCGGCTGATCGCTACATGATGAAAAAAATGGTAAAAGGTCGGCGGATTGCGTCGGAAAAATTCACGATAGTGAACATTTCGGCGCTAATCTGATGGCTATCAAGCACAAGCCTGGTTATTCCAGGCTTCGTGCTATCAGTTGCTGCAAAAGTTTTGCATGGCGGTCTTTTTTCACTGGATACCCGATATTCGATGCGCAGTCCCAATTGGTTGTTCCTCGTCTTGCTCTTGTTGCTGGCCGGCCTGCAATACCGCCTCTGGGTGGGTAATGGCAGCTTCGCGCAGGTAAAAGACCTGACCCAGCAAATTGCCGACCAGCATGCCGAAAACGAACGCCTGCTGGAGCGCAACCGCGTCCTCGACGCCGAAGTGCTTGAGCTGAAGAAAGGCACGGAGACCGTTGAAGAGCGGGCGCGTCATGAATTGGGCATGGTGAAGGAGGGCGAAACCCTCTACCAGTTGGCCCAATGAGCAACAGCTTGCCGGCCTTCTGGGTCGTGATTCCTGCCGCGGGCGTCGGTGCCCGTATGGCCGCGGACCGTCCCAAGCAATATTTGCAGCTCGGTGGACGCACTATTCTCGAACACAGCCTTGGCTGTTTTCTCGATCACCCAGACCTCAAGGGGCTGGTGGTCAGTCTGGCCTGCGATGATCCCTATTGGCCCACGCTGGCCTGTTCCGTTGACCCACGTATCCAGCGTGCGGACGGTGGTTCAGAGCGCTCGGGCTCGGTACTCAATGCACTGCTGCACTTGAACGCCCTGGGCGCCAGTGATGACGACTGGGTGCTGGTGCATGATGCTGCCCGGCCCAATTTGAGCCGTGATGATCTCGACAAACTGTTAAGCGAGCTGGCCGATGATCCTGTCGGTGGCCTGCTGGCCGTGCCGGCTCGCGACACCCTTAAACGCGTCGACAAGCACGGCCGGGTGGTGGAAACCGTCGACCGCAGCTTGATCTGGCAAGCCTACACGCCGCAAATGTTCCGCCTCGGTGCCTTGCACCGCGCATTGGCCGACAGTCTGGTGGCCGACGCGGTCATCACCGACGAAGCCTCGGCCATGGAATGGTCCGGCCAGGCGCCACGCCTGATCGAAGGGCGCTCGGACAATATCAAGGTGACCCGACCGGAGGACCTTGAGTGGTTGCGGTTGCGCTGGGCGAATCGGCGGTAATCAGCGAAACCGGATGACGGCCCGCCTGAACAGCACACAATCAACCGCAGTACTCCGATCTCTCAGCCAGCCCTTCCTTCAAAAAAACCACCAACTTGCGAACCTTCGGCGACAAATGCCGCTGCTGCGGATACAGCGCCCACACTGCAGTATTTGGCGGCTGATGCGCTTCAAGCAACGACACCAGCGTACCGTTGTGCAAATGCTGCAGCACGTAATAATCCGGCAACTGGCACAACCCCACCCCTTGCAGCGCTGCATCCAGTACCGCTTGCCCGCTGTTGCAGCGCCAGTTTCCCTGGACACGCTGGGAAAATTCGCGCCCATCCTGAGCCAATTGCCAGATATCCGAACTGCCGATCAGGCAGTTATGCCGGCTCAGTTCCGACAAGCTATGAGGGCGCCCATACCGTTCCAGGTAGGACGGTGATGCACACACATACATCCGGCGGGGCGCCAGGCGGCTGGCAACCATGCTTGAGTCAGAAAGGCGCCCCAGGCGAATCGCCAGGTCCAGGCCTTCGTGTACCAGGTCGAGTTGACGGTTGCTCAGTTCAATATCCACCCGCAGCTGCGGATAAAGCCCCATGAATCGCGTCACCAGCGGCACGATGAAACGTTCTCCATAGGCCACGGCACAGGTCATGCGCAACATGCCTTTGGGTTCGCTGGCCAGGTCGCCGACCGCGCGCAGCGCTTCTTCGCGACCGTCTTGCAGGCGTTGGCAATGCTGGAGGAAGGTTTGTCCGGCTTCTGTCAGGGTGACTTTGCGCGTACTGCGATACAGCAAACGGGTTTGCAGGCGTTCTTCCAGGCGTGCGACCTGGCGACTGATATGGGACGAGGATACGCCAAGGCGCTCGGCTGCGGCGGTAAATTGGCTGCATTCGGCCACGGCGACGAACTCGTCAATGCCTTCCCAGCGGTTCTCCAGCATGAGGATTGTCCCTGTGTGGCAATAATGTTTTGCTTTGTGCTGGATTATTAATCACTGGGCGGTGTTTTACACTGCTCTTCTCAATTTTCAGTGCCTGGAGAAACCCGGATGATCAAGTCACGCGCCGCTGTCGCCTTTGAAGCCAAAAAACCGCTGGAGATCGTGGAAGTGGATGTCGCCATGCCCAAGGCCGGCGAAGTCCTGCTGCGCGTGGTTGCTTCCGGCGTATGCCACACCGACGCCTACACCCTGTCGGGCGCGGACCCGGAAGGTATCTTCCCGTCCATCCTCGGTCACGAAGGCGGTGCCGTGGTTGAAGCGATCGGCGAGGGCGTCACCTCGGTTGCCGTGGGCGATCATGTGATCCCGCTGTACACCCCGGAATGCGGCAAGTGCAAATTCTGCCTGTCGGGCAAGACCAACCTGTGCCAGGCCATTCGCTCCACCCAAGGTAAAGGCCTGATGCCCGACGGTACCACGCGCTTTTCCTACAAAGGTCAGCCGATTTTCCACTACATGGGCACCTCGACCTTCTCCGAGTACACCGTGTTGCCGGAAATTTCCGTGGCAAAGATTCCTAAGGACGCGCCGCTGGAAAAAGTCTGCCTGCTCGGTTGCGGTGTCACCACGGGTATCGGTGCGGTGATCAATACCGCCAAGGTCAAGCCCGGCGATACCGTGGCCATCTTCGGCCTCGGCGGTATTGGTCTGTCGGCGGTGATCGGTGCGGTCAAGGCCAAGGCCGGTCGCATCATCGCCATCGACATCAATCCGGCCAAGTTCGAAATCGCCAAGCAATTGGGCGCCACCGACTGCATCAACCCGAAAGACTACGACCGCCCGATCCAGGACGTGATCGTCGATTTGACCGACGGCGGCGTGGACTTTTCCTTCGAATGCATCGGCAACGTGCAACTGATGCGCGCCGCCCTTGAGTGCTGCCACAAAGGCTGGGGTGAGTCGGTGATCATCGGTGTGGCCGGTGCTGGCCAGGAAATCGCCACCCGTCCGTTCCAACTGGTGACCGGTCGTGTCTGGCGCGGTTCGGCCTTCGGCGGCGTACGCGGCCGTACCGAATTGCCAAGCTATGTGGAAATGGCCCAGAACGGCGAGATCCCACTCGACACGTTCATTACCCACACCATGGGCCTGGAAGACATCAACAAAGCGTTTGACCTGATGCATGAAGGCAAGAGCATTCGTACCGTCATCCACTTCTGAGGTCGGCCATGAGTCTGGAGAATCTGTCGTGCCAGAAAAGCTTCGGCGGCTGGCATAAACGCTACAAGCATCATTCGGATGTGCTCGGTTGCGACATGACATTTGCCGTCTACCTGCCGCCGCAAGCGGAGCAGGGCGGTAAGTTGCCGGTGCTGTACTGGCTGTCCGGGTTGACCTGCACCGATGAAAACTTCATGCAGAAGGCTGGCGCCCAGCGCATGGCCGCCGAGCTGGGGCTGATCATCGTCGCGCCGGACACCAGCCCGCGCGGCCCCGGAGTGCCGGGTGACCCTGACAACGCCTGGGACTTCGGCCTGGGCGCCGGTTTTTACCTGAATGCCACTCAGGAACCTTGGGCCAAGTACTATCGGATGCATGACTACGTGGTGCAGGAATTGCCGGCGTTGGTTGAAGCGCATTTTCCGGCTTCGGATAAACGCGGCATCAGCGGTCACTCCATGGGCGGTCACGGTGCGTTGGTATGTGCCTTACGCAATCCTGGGCGCTACTTGTCGGTGTCGGCGTTTTCGCCGATCAACAACCCGATGGATTGCCCGTGGGGCCAGAAAGCCTTCTCCCGTTACCTGGGCGAAGAGCGCTCGAAGTGGCGTGAATGGGATGCCTGCGTGTTGATCAGCGAAGCTTCGCAAAAGCTGCCGCTGCTGGTGGACCAGGGCGACCGCGACGACTTCCTCGCCGTGCAACTCAGGCCTGAAGCCTTGCAACAAGCGGCCAAGGCCGCCGGGCATCCGCTCGAACTGCGCCTGCAACCCGGCTATGACCACAGCTACTTCTTCATCGCCAGCTTCATCGAAGACCATTTGCGACACCATGGCCGTGCTTTGCTCGGTTAATGTGCGGCAAAAGTAGGTAGAATCACGCCCTGAATAAAATCGGGGCGTTTTTTTATGCGTATTGGCCACGGCTACGATGTGCACCGTTTCGCTGAAGGCGATTTCATCACCCTGGGCGGCGTGCGTATTGCACACCACCATGGGTTGCTGGCTCATTCCGACGGCGACGTTGTGTTGCATGCCTTGAGCGATGCCTTGCTCGGCGCGGCGGCGTTGGGTGATATCGGCAAGCACTTTCCGGACACCGACCCCACGTTCAAGGGCGCGGACAGCCGCGTATTACTGCGCCATGTGGTCGGCCTGATCCATGCCAAGGGCTGGAAGGTCGCTAACGTCGACAACACCATCGTGGCCCAGGCGCCGAAAATGGCGCCTCACATTGAATCGATGCGCGCACTGATTGCCGCCGACCTGAACATTGAATTGGATCAAGTGAACGTGAAAGCCACCACTACCGAAAAGCTCGGGTTTACCGGTCGTGAAGAGGGCATTGCGGTGCACTCCGTCGCCTTGTTGCTGCGCGCATGAATGATTTGGAACTGTTGGGCCCGCGTGCCTATGGCGACGCCTTGGGCAGCGCCGTCCTGAAGGCCACCGCCGAAGATTTCCAGGTCGACGAAGTACTGGATATTCCGCTGACCGGCGACGGCGAGCACCTTTGGTTGTGGGTGGAAAAGCGTGGCCTGAACACCGAGGAAGCCGCGCGCCGTATCGCCAAGGCTGCCGGCGTGCCGTTGCGCACCGTCAGCTATGCCGGGCTCAAGGACCGCCAGGCGCTGACCCGCCAGTGGTTCAGCGTGCAGTTGCCGGGCAAGGCGGATCCGGACATGAGCGCTGCGCAAAACGACACCCTCAAAATCCTGAAAACCGCGCGGCACAAACGCAAGCTGCAGCGTGGCGCACATTCGGCCAACGGGTTTACCCTGCGCCTGACTCAATTGACCGGCGATCATGCGGCTATCGACGCACGCTTGCAGTTGATCGCCCAGCACGGCATTCCGAACTACTTTGGTGCCCAGCGTTTTGGTCATAACGGCGGCAATGTGGTTGACGCCCGTGAGTGGGCCGCGCGCAAGGCCTTGCCCGAACAGCGCAATGTGCGTTCGCGGTTGCTGTCCACCGCGCGCAGTTTTCTGTTTAACAAGGTATTGGCGGCGCGCGTTGCCGACGGTTCCTGGCAACGGGCCCAGGTCGGCGACTTGCTGGCGTTTACCGACAGCCGCAGTTTTTTCCCGGCGGGCGAAGCTGAATGCAGCGACCCGCGCCTGGCGATCCTCGACCTGCATCCGACCGGGCCGCAATGGGGGGAGGGCGATTCGCCCGCGACCGGCGCGACCCATGAGCTGGAACAGGCGATTGCCGCCAGCGAAGCCGAGCTGCGCGATTGGCTGGTGAATGCCGGCATGAGCCAGGAACGTCGCATTCTGCGGCTGCCCATTGGCGGGTTGACGTGGCATTATCCCGGGCCTGACATTCTGCAATTGGAATTCGTCCTGCCGGCCGGATGCTTCGCCACTGTCTTGGTGCGCGAGCTTGTTGATCTGGTGCCGGTGGGGCAGACGGACAGCCCATGCGTATTCTGATATCAAACGATGACGGTGCCACCGCACCCGGTCTTGCCGCGCTTCATGCTGCGCTGGCAGATTATGCCGAGTGCGTGGTGGTTGCCCCCGACCAGGACAAGAGCGGCGCCAGCAGTTCGCTGACGCTCGACCGTCCCCTGCACCCGCAGGTTCTGGCCAATGGCTTTATCAGCGTGAACGGTACCCCCACCGACTGCGTGCACCTGGCGATCAACAGCCTGCTTGCGCAGGAGCCGGACCTGGTGGTGTCGGGCATCAATCTCGGGGCAAACCTGGGCGATGACGTGCTGTATTCCGGTACCGTGGCCGCCGCCCTTGAAGCACGCTTCCTGGGCCGCACCTCGTTCGCGTTTTCCCTGGCTTCGCGCCAACTCGACAACCTGCCCACCGCCGCCTATTTCGCGCGCAAGCTGGTGGAGGCCCATGGCTCCCTGGACTTGCCGCCGCGCACGGTGCTCAACGTCAATATTCCCAATTTGCCCCTTGATCACATTCGCGGTATCCAGCTGACACGCCTTGGCCATCGCGCCCGGGCGACGGCCCCGTTGAAGGTGGTCGACCCGCGAGGCAAGGAAGGCTATTGGATTGCCGCGGCGGGCGACGCCGAAGACGGTGGCGAGGGCACGGACTTTCATGCGGTGATGCAAGGTTATGTGTCGATTACTCCGTTGCAACTCGATCGCACCTTCAGTGATGCCTTCCGTGGTCTCGATGGCTGGCTGGAGGGGCTGCGCTGATGGCTCGTGAACAAGACGACCTGCTGCGTCGCGGCATCGGGATGACCTCCCAGCGTACCCGTGAGCGTTTGATCCAGCGCCTGTACGAAGAAGGCCTGTCCAACGCCCAGGTGCTGGAAGTGATCCGCCGCACGCCGCGCCATCTGTTTGTGGATGAGGCCCTGGCCCATCGGGCCTATGAAGACACGGCGTTACCCATCGGCCATAACCAGACCATCTCCCAGCCTTACATGGTTGCGCGCATGAGCGAGCTGCTGCTGGCGGCAGGGCCATTGGACAAGGTGTTGGAGATCGGCACCGGTTCCGGCTACCAGACCGCTGTGCTGTCGCAGTTGGTGGAGAGGGTATTCTCGGTGGAGCGCATCAAGGTGCTGCAGGACCGTGCCAAGGAGCGTCTGGTGGAGCTCAATCTGCGTAACGTGGTATTCCGCTGGGGTGATGGCTGGGAGGGCTGGCCGGCATTGGCGCCTTATAACGGTATCATCGTGACGGCCGTGGCCACTGATGTTCCGCAGGCGTTGCTCGACCAACTGGCGCCGGGCGGGCGCCTGGTCATCCCGGTGGGCTCCGGCGAAGTGCAACAATTGATGCTTATCGTGCGTGAAGACGACGGTTTTTCCCGGCATGTACTGGGTGCCGTACGCTTTGTGCCGTTGCTCAATGGCCCGTTGGCCTGATCAATTTTCGTCGGCAGTGAATTCTGGTGATGGGGATGTGTCTTACGGCGGGGTCTATCAAGTCAACATGATGGCCGTAGTGATTCAACACGTTGAATGATTCGTTTCAGTCGTGTGCCGGTAAAACTTCAATGCCCAGTTATACTTGCGTCACATTTCAAGCCTGATACAGGCGTTCATATTCAGCCACCACAAAGGGAGCGGCGGGTGAGTCTCACAGGTCTTGCGCAGCGTATGAGTAAAACAAGCTTTCAGCGACTGGTGCTTGGCCTTGTCTTCAGTTCGGTGTTGGTAGGCTGTTCCAGCTCGCCGAGCAGCGGCGCGCGGGTCGTTGACCGCACTAATGCCGCGCCGCAAAGGCCCACGGTGACCACCGGGCAATATGTGGTACGCAAGGGGGACACCTTGTTTTCGATCGCCTTCCGCTACGGTTGGGACTACAAGGCGCTCGCAGCGCGTAACAATATTCCGGTGCCCTACACGATCCATCCGGGGCAGACGATTCGCTTCGACGGCCGCACCGCGCCGCGTCTACGGCAGTTGTGACAAACACCGGATCTTCACCCTCGTCTTCGAGCAAGACCACCATCATTACCCGGCCTGCCGGCACGGCGTACCGAGTCCTGCCAGCAAGCCGGCACCCGCGCCGTTGCCACCTGCCGGGCCTGCGCCGACCGGCTGGGGATGGCCTTCAAACGGAGTGTTAATTGGAAAATTCTCTTCAAACGGTAGTTTGAATAAAGGCATTGATATCGCCGGGGATTTGGGACAGCCTGTTTTAGCTGCGTCTGATGGGACAGTGGTGTACGCCGGGAGTGGTTTGCGGGGCTACGGCGAGCTGGTCATCATCAAACACAGCGATACCTACGTCAGTGCTTACGGTCATAACCGCAGGCTGTTGGTTCGGGAGGGGCAGCAGGTCAAAGTCGGACAGACAATTGCCGAAATGGGTTCAACGGGGACAGACCGGGTGAAGCTGCATTTTGAGATTCGCCGCCAAGGGAAGCCTGTAGATCCTCTGCAATTCCTACCCCGTCGTTGATGTGTTGCACAGCCTGTTCCTCACGTAGAAGGAACAGGCTCCAGCGTTGCCAAGGATAAAGGCGTCGCTTGAGCTTGAGGTCGAACTCACCAAAGGACTATAACAATGGCTCTCAGTAAAGAAGCGCCGGAGTTTGACATCGACGATGAGGTTCTCCTTATGGAGGCCGGTATCGATAAGGAATCGATGTCGAATGATGAAGGGGCTGCTAAACCTTCAGTTCGCACCAAATCCAAGAACTCCACCGCGTTAAAGCAACACAAATACATTGACTACACGCGGGCGCTCGACGCGACCCAGCTGTACCTCAATGAAATCGGTTTTTCCCCTCTGCTCACCCCCGAAGAAGAAGTCCATTTTGCGCGCTTGTCGCAAAAGGGTGACCCGGCCGGGCGCAAGCGCATGATTGAAAGCAACCTGCGCCTGGTGGTGAAAATCGCCCGACGCTACGTCAATCGTGGCCTGTCCCTGTTGGACCTGATCGAGGAGGGCAACCTGGGCTTGATCCGGGCTGTGGAGAAGTTCGACCCTGAACGGGGCTTCCGTTTTTCAACCTATGCCACCTGGTGGATTCGCCAGACCATCGAACGGGCGATCATGAATCAGACCCGCACGATCCGTTTGCCGATCCATGTGGTCAAGGAGCTCAACGTCTACCTGCGGGCAGCGCGTGAGCTGACTCAGAAACTCGATCATGAACCTTCGCCCGAAGAAATCGCCAACCTGCTGGAAAAACCGGTGGGTGAGGTCAAGCGCATGCTCGGTCTTAACGAGCGCGTGTCTTCGGTCGATGTCTCGCTGGGCCCGGATTCGGATAAAACCCTGCTGGACACCCTGACGGACGATCGCCCTACGGATCCTTGCGAGTTGTTGCAGGATGATGATCTTTCCCAAAGCATTGACCAGTGGCTGTCTGAGCTGACGGACAAGCAGCGTGAGGTGGTGATTCGCCGCTTCGGCCTGCGTGGCCATGAGAGCAGTACCCTGGAGGACGTAGGCCTGGAGATCGGCCTGACCCGTGAGCGGGTGCGACAGATCCAGGTAGAAGGGCTCAAGCGCTTGCGTGAGATCCTGGAGAAGAACGGCTTGTCGAGTGAGTCGTTGTTCCAATAACGACACAGCTTTAAAGCTTGAATGTGGGAGGGG
>NZ_JAFHKI010000005.1 GCF_016937615.1 Pseudomonas lactucae
TGAGCCAGGGCGGCGTGAGGCCCCAGCGGGCGCGGCCAGGGTGCGCTGGCCCGCGCCGGCGCGCTGGATCAGCACCGAATCATTTGGGGAGATGTTCCACTGGGCCTGCTGGTCGGCCGGAAAGCCCGGCAAGGCAGCAAAGGCGGGATTCCAGCGAAACAGGGCATAACGTCCACACATGGGGCAACACGACTCTTGGGTAAACCGACCGACAGCCTAACAGACCAGCACGTCGGGAAAGCTGTCGGGTTCATCGCCGGGCAAGGGTTGCGCGCCGATATAGGCAGTAATCAGCTCGCGGGCATCGACGGCTCGGTCGTTATCCACTTCCAACCCCAACAAGCCGAAGATCGGCAGCTCGCCGGTGCCGCCGAGCAAATGGCGCCCCACCAGATGCGCCTCAATGCCCTCGCTGGCGAGCATCTGTTGCAGCAACTCGCCTTCCATGAGGTTTTCCGGTTCGTAGATTCGCTGCATCGCCTTACCCGCTATTCATTTTCGCTACGGACCTCGAGCATCCACTCGTCACCATGTACCTGCAGGTCGAAAATGACCGGTCTGCAACACACCTGACAGTCTTCTATGTAAGCCTGATCTCCGCCGGACAAATCCACCGCCGTCTCGACCTCTTCACCACAATAAGGACAATCGTACGTCGCAGTTTCCAGCATCGCAGTCTCCCAAGTGACTTGTGCGTATAATCGCCGGTCTATTTACAGGGTTATTTTCGGCCAGGCCCATTACCTGGTCCGCACCCTGGTATTTCCTTTACTTACCCTAGCCGTTTCTAACAAGAGAGCATGATGGGCGAATTCGATACCATCCGACCTTACAACGACAGCGAAGTCCCGGCAGTGCTGGACCGGCTGTTCAGTGACAAGGCCTTTCTGGACATCCTGACCCACTTCCGCTTCCCACGCTTCGCCGGCCCCCTGGGCTGGCTGCTCAAGCCGATGATCGCCCGCAAGCTGCGCCGTGAATTCGCTGGTGTCACCACCGTGGCGACGCTGCAGGATAAAGTCGAGTACTACGTCGACCACACCATCGACCGGGCGACCGACGGCGTGACCTATACCGGCGTCGAACAGCTCAAATCGGGCACCGCCTACCTGTTCCTGGCCAACCACCGCGATATCGTGATGGACCCGGCCTTCGTCAACTACGCCGTGTACCACGCCGGCCTGCCGACGCCGCGTATCGCCATCGGCGACAACCTGCTGCAAAAGCCGTTTGTCAGCGACCTGATGCGCCTGAACAAGAGCTTTATCGTGCACCGTTCGATCACCGGGCGAAAGGAGAAGATGGCGGCATTCAACCTGCTGTCGGCCTACATCAACCATTCGATCCGCCACGATTGCCAGTCGATCTGGATCGCCCAAGCCGAAGGCCGTGCCAAGGATGGGGATGACCGCACCGAATCGGCGATCCTCAAGATGTTCCACGTCAGCCGCAAGGACGAGCCGTTCGCCGAAGTGATCCAGTCGCTGAACCTGACGCCGGTGTCCATCAGCTACGAGTACGACCCGTGTGACTCGGCCAAGGCACGCGAGCTGTATATACGCGCCACCACCGGCACCTACGTCAAGGCGCCGGGCGAGGATGACGTGAGCATTGCCTTGGGCATTACCGGCTACAAAGGCCGCGTGCATATCAACTTCGCGCCGCCGATTACCGAGCGTTTCGAAGACACCAAGGTACTGGCCGTGGAAATGGACCGGCAGATTCTGAGCGGTTATCGGTTGTTCCCGGTGCACTACCTGGCCTACGCCCAGTGGAGCGACGCCGACCCGCAACTGCAGGTGCCCGAAGCGGCCGAGCTGTTCCCAGCGGAGGAACTGGCCAAGGCGAAAGCGGAATGGGAGCGGCGCTTGAACGAGTGCCCGGCAGAACACCGGCCCTACCTGGTGGTGCAGTATGCGACGCCGGTGCGTAACCAGTACCGTGTTAAAGCAGGCATTGCCCTGTAAACACAGAGCAAACAATGTGTGTGGCGGTGTCCTTAGATATGAGTGCTGAGCCAGGAGATGCTCAGCGCCAGCCCAAGGCAGGCGAAGCCGATTCGGTACGCCACACGGTTCGCCCGCTCGGTGCGCACATCCAGAAACAGCATGGGTTGGTCGATCGCGCGGTCTTCACTTTGCGTGGCCAGGTCGGCCATCGCGCGTTGCTCGCGCAGGCGGGTCATGCACAACAGCGCGGCACCCGGCAGGGCCACGGCTAACGCTACAACGTTGGTCAAAAGTGCGGGCAGTGCCATCGCAAACCTCAGTGACGCAGTATCCGGGTATCGGCTCAGCTACAAACCTGAACGATAGTGGCGTCCAGCACCAAAAATGCTCCATCCCCCATGAACGGCTAATGTATCCAGTAATTTACAGCGTCACCTGAACGTCACCTTAACAAGCCACTCTGTTGCCCTTCGAACATACGGGAGCTTGTCATGTTGCACGCGCACAACCAGGATCGGCTGTATCTGATTGCCCAAAGCGATGAGCAGGAAGCGCTGATCGGAGGTCTGGCGTTCAACGTTCAGGATCGCCACTGGCTGGTGTATTGCGCCCTTGGCGGGCACCAGCATGCGGACTTGCCGGAGGCCGACCTGTTGACGGGCGTGAGCCTGCTGGACTTCTGTATCGACACCGCCGCTTGAACGATCAGGCACAAAAAAACCGGACTCATCACTGAGTCGGTTTTTTTGTTGGAGGGTTATTGCGAACTGAGCAGCGAACCGATGCTGGGGTCCTTGAATAGACGCGTCAACGCGTCACTCAGGACATCGCTGACCAGCTTTGTGTTGGTCTCCTGGTTCGGCGACATGCCAAAGCGCTGGTTCAGCGACGCACCGTAACGGCCGCTGTAGCGACGGGTGCCGGCGGTGACGTCGGACTTGAAGGTTGCGCCGATGGCGGCTTCAGTCACATAGAGGCCTTCCTTGGGCGACTGATACTTCAGTTCGGCCAGGGTAATGGTCAACTGGGGAGCGCCCGGCGCGTTAGGGCTCGGCGTGAAGCCCAGCAGGCGTACGGCGGCTTCAGCCTGGGCCTGCAGCTTGGGCAGCACGTCCTGGCCGGTCACGGAAATGAGCGCGGTCTCGGGGTACAAGCCACCACGGGAACCCAAGGTCGGCGACGGACGACCATCCACCACCCGCACCGACACCGGCTGGCCGTGACCCACCGGGGCCAACTGCGTGGTGAGCTTCGGTTGCGGGCTGAGTTGTTGCGGGCTGTTGGCGCAGCCAACCAGGGTCAAGCTGGTCACAGTGATCAAACCGAACAACAGGCGTTGCAACATGCGCTTCTCTCCAGAAAATCAGGTACCGACAGGCCGGCAGTATAACGGGGCGCCGCCGCAGGGAACCAGCATCAGTTACAACCTATGACCCACTGATCCGACCGCGGTTCGCTGTCACCGATATGTCATCGCCGTTACATCGGCTCGTCATCCCGGCAAGGCACGCTTGGCCTCAATCTCAGGAGGTCCATTGCCATGCAATTTCTCTTCTCGCTGTTTAGCCGCAAGCCCGCCCCTCGCCGGTTTGCCCGACTTGATGCGCAAGGCCGCTGCCAGGCGTTCAAGGAATGCAGCCAGCCGCCCGTAGGCGAAGGCTGGGTGGAAATCGATGAAATTCGCCTGAGCTGGATGCACCAGCCGCTGCCCGCCCGCGCCCGTGTCAGCGCACGCCCCGTGCAGTCGTCGCGGCACCAGCCGTTGGCCGCCTGACCGAATACCTAATAAAAGTCATAAAACACGCCCATTTCCCTGACGTTCTTCGCTACAATCTCCCCCCGATTATAAGGACGTCTCCTGATCGGGCCTCGCAGCACGTTAATGCCTCGGTATTAACCCCCAAGAATCGCCCACAGAGAGCCGCCCACACAGATCGAGTGAAGCTGGCGCGCTTGCTGTTTCCTTTGCAAACCACCCGCCTCTACCGAATCTGCCAGAGCTGCCATTGCGCTCGGCCACCGTGCCAGGCCGGGGCAGCCCTTTTTTGAGGTTCACGTCTTCAAAAGAGCGTGAAAAAACGGGTTTTCACAACTTCACAAGAGTGTGGCGAGCAAATGAATAGTTTGGCGTTTGTACAAGCACCATCAGCGTCTGGAACAGCCCAATCACACAGGACCGAGTATTCCTCAATCACCGGAGCTTGAGCCTGTCCGCTACGGATTGATTGCACGAATTGCACGCTTTGACCATAAGTCGAATTGCCACAGACGCCCATGAATGCGTTCATAGGCGAATGAGGCAGGCAGGAAGCGTGCGCTGACGTTGCAAAGAATTGCGAAACGGACATGGCGATCCTGGCCATGGGTAACCTGGGGCAACACGTGAACCGCCCCGTCACTCCTGGCAGCCATGCCGTCAATTTGGTGCTGCAGATTTTGGAGACGCGTTAAATGGCGCATAACGAAGCAGTCGACGTAGTTCTGGTAGGGGCCGGCATCATGAGTGCCACCCTGGCCGTACTGCTCAAAGAGCTCGACCCCGGCCTCACGCTGGAAGTCGTTGAGCTGATGGATTCGGGTGCCGCGGAGAGTTCCAACCCGTGGAACAACGCCGGTACCGGCCACGCCGGGCTGTGTGAGCTGAACTACACGCCCCAGGCCGCCGATGGCTCCATCGACATCAAGAAAGCCATCCACATCAACACCCAGTTCGAGGTGTCGAAGCAGTTCTGGGCGTACCTGACCAAAAAGGGCACCTTTGGCTCGTCCAAATCCTTTATCAGCCCAGTGCCGCACCTGAGCTTCGTGCAGGGTGAAAAAGGCGTTTCGTTCCTCAAGAAGCGCTTTGAAACCCTCAGCCGGCACCACGCGTTTTCGGATATGCACTACACCGAAGACCGCGGCGAAATGGCTGAGTGGATGCCGCTGATGATGCCGGGCCGCCCGCTCGACGAAAAAATCGCCGCCACTCGCGTCATGAACGGCACCGACGTCAACTTCGGCGCCCTGACCAACCAATTGCTCGGCCACCTGACCAGCTCGCCGGACGCCCAGGTCAAATACTGCAAGCGCGTCACCGGTCTCAAGCGCAACGGCGCCGGCTGGACGGTGAGCATCAAGGACGTCAACAGCGGTAACAGCCGTGAGGTCGACGCCAAATTCGTGTTCCTTGGCGCCGGCGGCGCGGCCCTGCCGCTGTTGCAAGCCTCGGGTATCGAAGAGAGCAAAGGCTTCGGCGGTTTCCCGGTCAGTGGCCAGTGGCTGCGTTGCGACAACCCGGAGGTGGTCAAGCACCACCAGGCCAAGGTCTACAGCCAGGCCGCCGTGGGCTCGCCGCCGATGTCCGTGCCGCACCTGGATACCCGCGTGGTGGATGGCAAAAAGTCCCTGCTGTTTGGACCCTACGCCGGTTTCACCACCAAGTTCCTCAAACACGGCTCGTTCCTTGACCTGCCGATGTCGATTCGCGCCGGCAACATCGGCCCGATGCTGGCCGTGGCACGCGACAACATGGACCTGACCAAGTACCTGGTCAGCGAAGTGCGCCAATCCATGGAGCAGCGCCTGGAATCCCTGCGTCGCTTCTACCCGGAGGCGAAAGCCGAAGACTGGCGCCTGGAAGTGGCCGGCCAACGGGTGCAGATCATCAAGAAAGACCCGAAAAAAGGCGGCGTACTGCAATTCGGCACCGAGCTGGTCGCGGCCAAGGACGGTTCGCTGGCGGCGCTGCTGGGCGCCTCTCCGGGCGCGTCGGTGACGGTATCGATCATGCTGGAACTAATCGAACGTTGCTTCCCGCACAAAGCTGCCGGTGAGTGGGCGACCAAGCTGCACGAGATCTTCCCGGCTCGGGAAAAGGTACTGGAGACGGACGCCGAGCTGTATCGCACGATCAATACGCAGAACAACATCAGCCTGGAACTGGTTGAGCAAAGCAACGAGGCCGAAAGCTACGCTTGAGGCATTGCTGCAATAAAAAACGCCCCTCGGGGGCGTTTTTTTATGGCTCGAATAATCAACCGCGAGCTTTTTCGATCAGCTCAACGTACTCAGCGGCGTTACGCTGGTCCTTGATCAGATCAACAAACGTCTGGCCATGCTCATCCTTGCCATTCAGGTCCAGGCCGGCGTCCTTGAAAAACCCCAGGAACCGCTCGAAATCGTCGATGCGCAGGCCACGGTAGGCCTTGATCAGCTTGTGCAGGGACGGTGAAGTCGCGTCGACCGGCTCGAAGTCCAGGAACAACTTGATCTGATCGTCGCCGATCTCGTCACCAATCACCTGTTTCTTATCTTTACGCATTACCGACTCCAGCCTGCAGACATTTACACGGGGCTTGAAGTCTACCTGCGAGACGCAAGCTCCGAAAGCGCTGAAGAAACCCTGTGGAAAGGGGCGGTGTTTTTACTACTGGGTACGGACCGCCCCGGTGTGCAAATCCGCCCAGATATGCCCATTGGCATAACTGAGAAACTGCACATACAGCGTGTCATTGCGCAGCAGGTCGACGATCACACGGTATTGGGCAACGGGATAAGACAGCGTCAGGGTCTTGGTCTTGTCGTCAAACACCGGCTTTTTCAGGCTTTTGCTTTCGGCGTCGAAGTTGAGCACGACCTGGCTGATGGTCGCGCCTTTGTTCAGGGACTTGCCCTTGAGGCGGATCATCAGCGGCGAGGTCACCGGAATCGGCTGTTGGTTGGATTGACGCTGGTTGCCCACCACCACCGCATACTCAGTGACCTGCAACAGTTGCTGCTGGTCAGGGCTTTCGGCGCGCAGGGTCAGATCGTCCGGCGGCAGGAACTGCGCATGCATCGGCGCGGGCGCCGCAGCCAAGGGCAGACTGAGGGTCAGCGCCAGGGCGGCGCAAGTGCGTATCAACAGGCTCATGGGCCGCTCCGTGCGAGATGGCCCAGCACTGTAGCTCAATCGAACTGGGCAAGCATCCAGCGTTGATACTCGACCACATCGGCATCGCCTTCACGCGGCGCCCAATCGGCCAGCTCACCCTCGCCCACCGGACGATAAGGCCCGGCCTTGCACTCGAACATCACCGTATCAGGCGCAAGCACCACAAGGCCGTGGAACACGCCAGGCGGCAAATCAACGCCCGCGCACTCGCCGCCCGCCTGCATAACGCGCTTGGCGATGACTTCACCGGCGTCGTTGAACACCAGCAAACCCAGGCTACCCTTGAGCACCAGCAAGGTTTCCGCCTTGTCCGCGCTCAAGTGCCGATGGGGCGGTACATAGGTGCCTGGTTGCAGGCCCACGGCCAGGCGATGACACGGCTCTTCCATCTGGTGGAAGTTATGGTGGTAACGCCCGCGAGGGCTGGCGTCCGCTTTCTCGGCCAGTTCGGCAAACAGTGTCTGATCAAGAAAGCGAGCCATGACTTACATCCCTTTGACGGCGTAGATCCCATTGGCGTTGCGCCAGTAACCTTTGTAGTCCATGCCGTAACCGAAGATGTAGCGGTCAATGCACGGCAGACCGACGTAATCGGCTTTCAGGTCGGGACGGGCCTTGCGGTCGTGGTCTTTGTCGATCAGCACGGCGGTGTGCACTTTGCGCGCACCGGCGTGTTTGCAGAAGTCGATGATCGCGCCCAGGGTGTGACCTTCGTCGAGAATGTCGTCGATGATCAGCACGTCGCGGTCGATGAACGAGACTTCCGGCTTGGCTTTCCAGAACAGGTCGCCGCCGGTGGTTTCGTTGCGATAACGCGTGGCGTGCAGGTAGGACGCTTCCAGCGGGAATTGCAGATGGGTGAGCAATTTGCCGGCGAAGATCAGGCCGCCGTTCATCACGCAGAACACCACAGGGTTGGTGTCAGCCAGTTCACGGCTGATGTGCGCGCCAACCTTGGCGATCGCCTCTTCGACTTGCGCTTCGGTGTACAGGCAGTCAGCCTCGCGCATGATTTGACGGATATGCTCGAGATCAGCGGACATGGCGCTCTCCAAGGGGGTGCTGTGGCAAGAAAAGCGGGCGAAGGTACGCTTCTCGTGCGCTCCGAGCAAGCCTTAATGGACTAACGTACTAGATGTCTATAGGACAACACTCTCGGATAGATTAATCTAGGCCGGTTTTTTTGCCCGCTGCCGGAGCCTTTCCCATGCCCACTCGCGAGATCCGCCACCCGCTGATCCGACACAAGCTCGGCCTTATGCGCCGCGCCGATATCAGCACGAAGAACTTCCGTGAGCTTGCTCAGGAAGTCGGAGCGTTGCTCACTTACGAAGCCACCAAGGATCTGCCCTTGGAAACCTACGATATTCAAGGCTGGGCGGGCACCGTTCAGGTCGAGAAAATCGCCGGCAAGAAGATCACCGTGGTGCCGATCCTGCGCGCCGGTATCGGCATGCTCGAAGGTGTGCTCAGCCTGATCCCGGGCGCCAAGGTCAGCGCCGTGGGCGTGGCCCGCAATGAACAAACGTTGCAAGCCCACACCTACCTGGAAAAACTGGTTCCGGAAATCGACGAGCGCCTGGCGATGATCATCGACCCGATGCTCGCCACCGGCAGCTCCATGGTCGCCACCATCGACCTGCTGAAAAAAGCCGGCTGCAAGGACATCCGCGCCATGGTGCTGGTGGCTGCGCCCGAAGGCATTGCCGCCGTCGAGAAAGCGCACCCGGACGTGCAGATCTATACCGCCTCCATCGACGAGCGCCTGAATGAACACGGCTACATCATCCCAGGCCTGGGCGATGCCGGTGACAAGATCTTCGGCACCAAGCAGAAGGACGCGTGAGCATGCAGGATGAGTTCAACGACCCGCTTTGGCGCCAGATCCTGTCTGGTGCACAGATGCTCTTCGTAGCATTTGGCGCGTTGGTGTTGATGCCACTGATCACAGGTCTTGATCCAAACGTCGCCCTGTTCACCGCCGGCCTGGGCACGCTGTTATTCCAGGTGGTGACAGGTCGGCAAGTGCCGGTATTCCTGGCATCGAGCTTCGCCTTTATCACCCCCATCATCCTCGCCAAGGGCCAGTTCGGGCTCGCGGCAACCATGGGCGGCGTGATGGCGGCCGGTTTCGTTTATACGTTCCTGGGCCTGGCGGTGAAGATCAAGGGCACCGGTTTTATCGACCGGCTGCTTCCGCCGGTTGTGATCGGGCCGGTGATCATTTCCATCGGCCTGGCCATGGCGCCGATTGCCGCGAACATGGCGATGGGCAAGTCCGGCGACGGTGCCGAGCTGATCCATTACCAGACGGCGATGATGATCTCGATGCCTGCGCTGCTCACCACGCTGATCGTGGCGGTGTTCGGCAAAGGCATTTTCCGCCTGGTGCCGATCATCTCCGGCGTACTGGTGGGTTTTGCCATGGCGTTCTACTTTGGCGTGGTCGACACGGCGAAGATCGCCGCCGCGCCGTGGTTCGCCCTGCCCCACTTCACCGCGCCGGAATTCAACTGGCAGGCCATCCTGTTTATCGTCCCGGTGGCACTGGCTCCGGCGATCGAACACATCGGCGGTGTGATTGCGGTGGGCAGCGTGACCGGTCGCGACTACCTGAAGAAGCCTGGCCTGCATCGCACCCTGCTGGGTGACGGTATTGCCACCACGGCAGCCGGCCTGTTCGGCGGCCCCCCGAACACCACCTACGCCGAAGTGACGGGCGCGGTCATGCTGACCAAGAACTACAACCCGAAGATCATGACCTGGGCCGCGGTGTTTGCCATCAGCCTGGCGTTTATCGGCAAGTTCGGCGCATTGCTGCAGAGCATTCCGGTACCGGTGATGGGCGGGATTCTGTGCTTGTTGTTCGGTTCGATTGCGGCAGTGGGCATGAACACGCTGATCCGCCACAAGATCGACCTGGGCGAGGCGCGCAATTTGGTGATTGTGTCGGTGACCCTGGTGTTCGGCATTGGCGGTGTGCTGGTCGGCACCGGCACGGCCCGGATGATTTCGGCCTCAAGGGCATTGCCCTGTGTGCGGTGGTAGCGATTGGTTTGAACCTGTTGCTGCCGGGTAATGATGGTTGGAAGAACAAGAAGCCGGATGAGCCGCTGCTTTAATTAGCAACACAAAACCAATGTGGGGGGGCTTGCTCCCTCCCACATTTGATTTCAGCGCCTGTTAGAGCTCACCGAGACCATCGATCAGCGCCTGGTTCTGCTCCGGCGTACCGATGCTGATCCGCAGGAACTGGGCAATCCGCTCCTGCTTGAAGTGACGCACGATCACACCCTGCTCACGCAGCTTGGCGGCCAACCCGGCAGCATCATGTTGTGGGTGGCGGGCAAAGATGAAGTTGGCCGCCGAAGGCAGCACCTCAAAACCTTTGGCTTCCAACTGCGCGACCAGCGTGTTGCGACTGTCGATCACCTTCTGGCAGGTCTTCTCGAAATACTCTCGATCGTCGAACGCGGCCGACGCGCCGGCAATCGCCAGGCGATCCAGGGGGTAGGAGTTGAAGCTGTTCTTGACTCGTTCCAGCGCCTCGATCAGGTCCGGATGGCCCACGGCCAGGCCCACACGCAAACCGGCCAGTGAGCGCGACTTGGACAGGGTCTGGGTGACCAGCAGGTTCGGGTAACGGTCCACCAGGCTGATGGCGGTTTCACCGCCGAAGTCGATGTAGGCCTCATCCACCACCACCACGGAGTCCGGGCTGGCCTTGACGATCTGCTCCACCGCGTCCAGCGCCAGCACGCAGCCGGTCGGCGCGTTCGGGTTGGGGAAGATGACCCCGCCATTGGGCCTGGCGTAGTCAGCCACACGGATCTGGAACTGTTCGTCCAGCGGCACCGGCTCGGACTCAATGCCGTAGAGGCCGCAGTACACCGGATAGAAGCTGTAGCTGATGTCCGGGAACAGCAGCGGCCGGTCGTGCTGGAACAGACCGTGGAAGATATGCGCCAGTACCTCGTCGGAACCGTTGCCAAGGAACACCTTGGCGGCGTCGATGCCGTAATACCTGGCCACGGCCTGCTTGAGCAGGTCGCTGTTGGGGTCCGGGTACAGGCGCAGGTTGTCGTTCAACTCGGCCTGCATCGCGGCCAGCGCCTTCGGTGAAGGGCCGTAGGGGTTTTCATTGGTGTTGAGCTTGACCAGCTTGGTCAGCTTCGGCTGTTCGCCGGGCACGTAAGGCACCAGGTCCTTGACGAAGGGGCTCCAGAATTTGCTCATCTCAATTACCTTTCTTGTCGTCAAGGATGCGGTATTCCGCGCTGCGGGCGTGGGCGCTCAGGGATTCGCCGCGGGCCAGCACCGAGGCGGTCTTGCCCAGCTCGGAAGCGCCTTGTGGCGAGCAGAAGATGATCGATGAACGCTTCTGGAAGTCATACACCCCCAGCGGCGACGAGAAGCGCGCAGTGCCGGAGGTGGGCAACACGTGGTTGGGGCCTGCGCAGTAGTCGCCCAGGGCTTCGCTGGTGTGGCGCCCCATGAAGATCGCACCGGCGTGACGAATCGACGGCAGCCAGGCTTGTGGGTCGGCCACGGACAATTCCAGGTGCTCCGGCGCGATGCGGTTGGCCACTTCGATGGCCTGCTCCATGTCGCTCACCAGGATCAATGCACCACGGCCATTGATCGATTTCTCGATGATCTCGGCGCGATCCATGGTCGGCAGCAGCTTCTCGATGCTGGCGGCGACCTTGTCGAGGAATTCGGCATCCGGGCTGACCAGGATCGCCTGGGCGTCTTCGTCGTGCTCGGCCTGGGAGAACAGGTCCATGGCGATCCAGTCCGGGTCGGTCTGGCCGTCGCAGACCACGAGGATTTCCGAGGGGCCGGCGATCATGTCGATGCCGACCTGGCCGAACACGTGGCGTTTGGCGGTGGCCACATAGATGTTTCCGGGACCCACCACCTTGTCGACCTTCGGCACGCTCTCGGTGCCATAGGCCAGCGCTGCGACGGCTTGAGCACCGCCGATGGTGAACACGCGATCGACACCGGCGATGCAGGCCGCCGCCAGCACCAGTTCGTTGATTTCACCGCGCGGGGTCGGCACCACCATGACCACTTCGATCACGCCCGCCACTTTGGCCGGGATCGCATTCATCAGCACGGACGACGGATACGACGCCTTGCCGCCCGGTACGTAGAGGCCGGCGCGGTCCAGCGGCGTAACCTTCTGGCCCAGCACGGTGCCGTCGGCCTCGGTGTAACTCCAGGAATCCTGTTTCTGTTTTTCGTGGTAGCTTCGCACGCGCGCCGCCGCGACTTCCAGGGCTTCGCGCTGCGGCGCGGTAATGCGCGTGAGGGCCAGTTCCAGGCGTTCGCGAGGCAGGATCAGGTCGGCCATGGACTTGACGTCCAGACCATCGAACTGGCGGGTGAAATCCACCAGCGCCGCGTCACCGCGCTCGCGCACGGCCTTGATGATGTCGAGTACGCGCTGATTGACCGAGTCGTCGGACACGCTTTCCCAGCTCAGCAGATGATCCAGATGATGGGCGAAATCCGGGTCGCAGCGTTGAGTCGGGCAATTGCAGTGGACGTGGTCATAGCGAGGGCCTCAATAGAATTGGCAAAAACTCAGGCGCCCTAAACTAGCAGTCGTTTCCGCTTGGGCACCTGAGAATTCTGGCTATGAGGCGGATAGACGGGCGCAGCTTTTCAGCTACGCAGGTAGGTCAACCGCGGTGTCGAGACTCCACTGCGGTGCGCAGGGTGTCGATCAACGCCTGGATACGGGCGTGCTGCATCTTCATCGACGCCTTGTTGACGATCAGGCGGGAGCTGATGTCTGCGATGAAGTCCTGGGGTTCGAGGCCATTGGCACGCAAGGTGTTGCCGGTGTCGACCACGTCGATGATCTTGTCGGCCAGGCCGATCAGCGGCGCCAGCTCCATCGAGCCATACAGCTTGATGATGTCGACCTGACGACCTTGTTCGGCGTAGTAGCGCTTGGCGACATTGACGAACTTGGTGGCTACGCGCAGGCGGCCCTTGGGCTCGACATCACCGACACGGCCGGCAGTCATCAGCTTGCACAATGCGATACGCAGGTCCAGAGGCTCGTACAGGCCCTGGCCACCATATTCCATCAGCACGTCTTTACCGGCGACGCCCAGGTCGGCCGCGCCATGTTCAACGTAGGTCGGCACGTCGGTAGCCCGCACGATCAGCAGACGAACGTCGTCCTGGGTCGTGGGGATGATCAGCTTGCGGCTCTTGTCCGGATTCTCGGTCGGCACGATGCCCGCTTCAGCCAGAAGCGGCAAAGTGTCGTCAAGGATGCGGCCCTTGGACAGTGCGATGGTCAACATGGGAAACGTCAATCCTTCATCAGGCTATTGCGGTCCGGTCACAAACGGCGCCAGACACAGATCGAGGCCATGACAGCCTCGATTTGAAACGAACTCGTAAACAACAAACTGTGGCGAGGGAGCTTGCTCCCTTGCCACAATCCCGAGACTAACCCGGTACGCGGCGGATTTTGGCGCCGAGCATCTGCAGTTTTTCTTCAATGCATTCGTAACCACGGTCGATGTGGTAGATGCGGTCGATCAGGGTATCGCCTTCGGCGATCAACGCCGAAATAACCAGGCTGGCCGAAGCACGCAGGTCGGTCGCCATCACTGGCGCGCCTTTGAGCTTCTCGGTGCCGGTGACGATGGCCGTGTTGCCTTCGACCTGGATCTTCGCGCCCATGCGGTGCAGTTCGTACACGTGCATGAAGCGGTTTTCGAAGATCGTCTCGATGACCGCACCGGTGCCTTCGGCAATGGCGTTCAGAGAAATAAACTGCGCTTGCATGTCGGTCGGGAATGCCGGGTACGGAGCGGTACGCACGTTGACGGCTTTTGGCCGCTTGCCGTGCATGTTCAGCTCGATCCAGTCTTCACCCGTGGTGATTTCCGCACCGGCTTCGCGCAGTTTTTCCAGGACCGCTTCCAGGATGGTCGGATCGGTGTCCTTGACCTTGACGCGACCACCGGTAACGGCGGCGGCGACCAGGTAGGTACCGGTCTCGATGCGGTCAGGCATGACCTTGTAGGTGGCGGTGTGCAGACGCTCTACGCCATCGATGGTGATGGTGTCGTGCCGGCACCGGAAACCTTCGCGCCCATGGCGTTCAGGAAGTTGGCCAGGTCGACCACTTCCGGCTCGCGAGCGGCGTTCTGCAGCACGCTGCGGCCTTTGGCCAGGGCAGCGGCCATCATGATGTTCTCGGTACCGGTCACGCTGACGGTATCAAAGAAGAAGCTTGCGCCACGCAGGCCGCCTTCCGGCGCCTTGGCCTTGATGTAGCCACCTTCGACGTCGATGACCGCGCCCATGGCTTCGAGGCCACGGATGTGCAGGTCCACTGGACGCGAGCCGATGGCGCAACCGCCAGGCAATGCGACTTCGGCTTCGCCGAAACGGGCAACCATCGGGCCCAGTACCAGGATCGACGCCCGCATGGTTTTCACCAGCTCGTACGGAGCGATCAGGGTCTTGATGGTGCGCGGGTCGATTTCGACCGAGAGTTTCTCGTCGATCACCGGCTCAATGCCCATGCGACCGAACAGCTCGATCATGGTGGTGATGTCGTGCAGGTGCGGCAGGTTGGCCACGGTCACCGGGCCATCGCACAGCAGGGTCGCCGCCAGAATCGGCAAGGCAGAGTTTTTCGCACCGGAAATGCGGATCTCGCCATCAAGGCGGGCACCACCGGTAATAATCAATTTATCCATAAGAATCTCGACGCCTTGGGGGCTCAGGTGCGCTCGGCCCAGGCCGCGCGGCTGAAAAATTTCATAGTGACCGCATGGATGCTGCCATCGGTGATCCACGGGTTCAAATGGGCATAGATCTGCTGCTGACGCTTGACCGGGCTGAGTGCCGCCAGTTCATCGCTAATCACATTCAGCTGGAAATTGCAGCCTTCGCCTTCAACTTCAACAGTCGTTTCCGGCAGCTTTCCTTCGAGAAAGCTTTTAACTTCGTTGGCCTGCATGCTCAACCTCTATCGGCGCCCAGTGCGCGCGGGTCGCACATCATACAAAAAAGCCCCGCGCCTGCGAACCCCGCATAACAGGACTCTGACGGGGGGCTAGCTTGAAAGTGTGTATTAAGGATGTGCCAACAGCTCGGTCAGACCGGAAACCTCGGCGATTTCGCGCATGTCTTCGGGCAACGCACGGATGCTGACCGTTTTTTTGGCCGCATCGGCATCGCGCATGAAGCACAACAGCAACGACAAACCGACACTGCTGGACTTGGTCACCGCCGAGCAATCGACCACCAGCGCCGGAGCGCTGCTGGCCTTGATCAGCGCCTGGCCCTGCTTGCGCAGGTCCGGCCCGGTGCGGTAATCCAGCACGCCGCTGAGGAACAGCTCACCGGCTTCGCCAAGACGAACAGCCGACTCGGTCATTGCACGGTCTTCCCAGCTTCTTTATCGGAAGTTTCCTTGGCCTTGGCGACTTCACCGGCCCAACCATTGATAGTCTTGTCCAGGTCATTGCCATTGCGCTGCATGGCGTCGGCGAACTGGTCACGGAACAGCTTGCCGATGTTGATGCCGTTGATGATCACGTTACGCAGCTTCCACTCGCCGTTGACCTTTTCCAGCGTGTACTGCACAGGGTAGACGGCGCCGTTATTGCCTTTGACGCTCATGTTCACACTGGTGCGATCGCCTGACTCATCCCCGGCTGGAGCGACGGTGATGCCCTGGTTGTTGTACTCAAGCAGCGCGTTGCCGTAGAACTGGAACAGGCCTTTCTTGAAGTTTTCCTGGAAGGTCTGCATCTGGGCAGGTGTTGCCTTGCGCGAATACTTGACCGTCATGATGCTACGGGAAATGCCTTCAGCATCGACGACAGGGCCAACAATGGTGTTGAGCGCATCGTAGAACTTGCTTGGGTCTTGTTTGTACTGCTCTTTATTGGCAGTCAGGTCAGCCAGCATCTTGTTGGTCGTGTCCTGCACCAGCTCGTGCGCTGAGCCGGCCGCGTTCGCCATCAGCGGCAACGCTGCAAGCAGTACCAGAAGGCCACGTCGCAAGGTAGAGATCATGTACAGATTCCTCATTTGGCGTCTTTATTGACCGTATTGAGCAGGAATTTACCGATCAGGTCTTCAAGCACCAGCGACGACTGCGTGTCGTGGATGGTCGAGCCATCCTTGAGCAGGGCTGTTTCCCCGCCCACGCTGACACCGATGTATTTCTCGCCCAGCAAACCCGCTGTGAGGATAGATGCAGTGGAGTCAGTCGGCAGATTATCGACCTTCTTGTCCAGTTGCATCGTCACTCGCCCGGTAAAGCTGTCGCGGTCCAGATCGATTGCCGTGACCTTGCCGATGGTCACACCAGCCATGGTCACTTTAGCTCTGACAGTCAAACCGGCGATATTGTCGAAGTACGCGTAAAGTTTATAAGTATCGGCGGTGGGGCTGGCCGAAAGGCCGCTGACCCGCAGGGCCAGCAACAGTAAAGCCAGGATGCCAGCCAGCAAGAAAAGGCCGACACCGATTTCCACAGTGCGGTTTTGCATCAGAAATCTCCAAACATCAAGGCGGTCAAAATGAAGTCAAGGCCCAGTACAGCCAGCGAGGCGTACACAACGGTCTTGGTGGTGGCACGACTGATCCCTTCTGAGGTGGGCTCACAGTCGTAGCCTTGGAATACGGCGATCCAGGTCACTACAAAGGCGAAGACGATGCTCTTTATGATGCCGTTGAGCACGTCGCCGCTGAAGGTCACGCTGTTCTGCATGTTGCCCCAGTAAGAGCCGTCATAGACGCCCAGCCAGTCTACCGCCACCCACGAGCCGCCCCAGATTCCCACCACGCTGAAGATCATCGCCAGCAGTGGCAGGGAAATGAAGCCGGCCCACAGGCGCGGGGCAACAATGTACTTGAGCGGGTCCACGCCAATCATTTCGAGGCTGGACAACTGCTCGGTGGACTTCATGTTGCCGATTTCGGCGGTCAACGCCGAACCGGCGCGGCCCGCAAACAACAATGCGGTGACCACCGGCCCCAGCTCACGCAACAGCGTCAGGGCGACCATCTGCCCAACGGCCTGTTCCGAACCGTAGCCGGAAAGGATATTGAAGCCCTGCAATGCCAGCACCATGCCGATGAAAATCCCGGAAACCACGATGATCACCAGGGACATTACACCGACCGAATGCAGCTGCTTGATCAACAAGCCAAACCCGCCCCCAATGCCTCCGCGGCCGAGCAAGGCGTGAAACAGGAAAATCGTCGAACGGCCCAGTACTTCGACCATGTCGATGCCGGAGCGACCGAAAAGGCGAACCTTTTCGATGAGAGATGTCTTGCGCATCAGCGCTTCCCCAGAAGATCTGAGCGGTAATCCGCTGCCGGAAAGTGAAAAGGCACAGGGCCATCAGGATCGCCGGTCATGAATTGGCGAATACGCGGGTTGTCGGCGTTCATCAGTTCTTCAGGCGTGCCCTGCCCCAGCACCTGGCCATCGCCCACTACATAGAGGTAGTCGGCAATGCTCGCGGTTTCCGCCAGGTCATGGGACACCACGATGCTGGTAATGCCCAACGCATCGTTGAGCAGCCGGATCAAGCGCACCAGCACGCCCATGGCGATCGGGTCCTGGCCGACGAAGGGTTCGTCGTACATGAGGATCTGCGGGTCGAGGGCAATGGCCCGCGCCAGGGCCACACGGCGCTTCATGCCGCCGGACAGCTCGTCAGGCATCAGGTCGATGGCACCGCGAAGGCCCACGGCCTGGAGTTTCAGCAACACAATGTCACGAATCATTTCATCGGACAGCTGGGTGTGCACCCGCAGCGGAAACGCCACGTTCTCGAAGACATCGAGGTCGGTGAACAACGCACCGCTCTGGAACAGGACACCCATATGCTTGCGCGCATCGAACAGATCGCTGCGCGACAGCGTCGGCAGGTTCTGACCGTTGACCCACACTTCGCCGGCACTGGGGCGCAGTTGCATGCCCATCAGGCGCAACAGCGTAGTCTTGCCGCAGCCGGACGGCCCCATGATGCCCGTTACCTTGCCGCGGGGAATGCGAATATCGACATTATTGAAGATGCTGCGCGTCCCGCGCTTGAAGGTCAGTCCCTTCAGCTCGACCGCGTAGGCGTTATCGGCACTCATCTAAACTCCTTGGGATGCAGCCTCTCACTCAGACACCACGCTTGCGACAAACGTTTGCAACGGTGACGCAATAGATAGCCACATGGGCTGGGCGGACCGAACTGGCGGCGCACTATATCACTGCTGGTACAACGCGCCCAAGGCCGGAACTGTGCTTGTTCAGATACAGGACAGGGAAAAAACGTTGCCGGCTATGTTACCAAGGCTGGAATCTCAGGCACTCGCTGAATAAAGCATGACGAACTTGCGTGAGGGAATCGATCATTACCGCTATAATCGCCGACTTTTCGTCAGGCTATACGATTTCAGACATGAGCCAATCCAGCGACCTTATTCAATCCGCACAACGCACCATCCGCCTCGAGCTTGAAGCCGTAGAAGGCTTGCTGGCACATATCGACGCAGATTTCGTACGCGCCTGCGAGATGATTCTGGCCAGCAAGGGCCGCGTTGTCGTGGTCGGCATGGGCAAGTCGGGCCACGTCGGCAACAAGATCGCCGCCACACTGGCCAGCACCGGAACCACCGCGTTTTTCGTGCATCCCGCCGAGGCCAGCCACGGCGACATGGGCATGATCACCAAGGATGACATCATCCTGGCGCTGTCCAACTCCGGCACCACCAACGAAATCGTGACCCTGCTGCCGCTGATCAAGCGCCTGGGGATCCAGATGATCAGCATCACCGGCAACCCGGACTCGACGCTGGCCAAGGCCGCCGAAGTGAACCTGAATGTTCACGTGGCCCACGAAGCCTGCCCGCTGAATCTGGCGCCGACCTCCTCCACCACCGCCGCGCTGGTCATGGGCGACGCCCTCGCCGTAGCGTTGCTGGAGGCCCGCGGGTTCACCGCTGAAGATTTCGCGTTTTCACATCCTGGCGGCGCCCTGGGCCGTCGCCTGCTGCTGAAAGTCGAGAATGTCATGCATTCGGGCGATGAATTGCCTCACGTACAGCGCGGCACCCTGCTGAAGGACGCGTTGATGGAAATGACCCGCAAGGGCCTGGGCATGACCGTGATCCTGGAACCCGACGGGCGCCTGGCCGGCGTGTTCACCGACGGTGACTTGCGTCGCACCCTGGACCGCACCATCGACATCCACACCGCAACCATCGACGCGGTCATGACCCCACACGGCAAGACCGCACGCCCCGAGATGCTCGCGGCCGAGGCATTGAAGATCATGGAAGACCACAAGATCGGCGCGCTGGTGGTGGTCGATAATCACGACCACCCGGTAGGCGCCCTGAACATGCACGACTTGTTGCGTGCGGGAGTGATGTAAATGACCAGCGATTTGTTGCAACGCGGCAAGCACATCAAGTTGGCGATTTTCGACGTTGATGGCGTGCTGACCGATGGCCGCCTGTACTTTCTCGAAGACGGCAGCGAATTCAAGACATTCAACACACTGGACGGCCAGGGCATCAAGATGCTGATGGCGGCAGGTGTGCAAACGGCGATTATCAGCGGTCGAAAAACCCCCGTTGTGGAACGCCGCGCACAAAACCTGGGGATTGCTCACCTGTATCAGGGCCGTGAGGATAAACTGGTGGTGCTGGACGAGCTTCTTGGCCAACTCAACCTAAGCTATGAGCAGGTCGCCTACCTGGGCGATGACCTGCCGGACTTGCCGGTCATTCGCCGGGTGGGCCTGGGCATGGCCGTCGCCAACGCGGCGGCGTTCGTTCGCGAGCACGCCCACGGCATCACCACCGCCCGTGGTGGCGAAGGTGCGGCCCGTGAGTTCTGCGAGCTGATTCTGCGAGCCCAGGGCAGCCTTGAAGCGGCCCACGCCGCCTACTTATAGAGCGTTATATGCTGAGCAAAAAGATTCGCAACTTCCTGCTATTCGGAGTCATCGCCGCGCTGTTCCTGGCGGTGGGCTACTGGAATATCAGCCCGGAGCGCTTCCTCGACCAGCCTGCTGCGCAGGTCGACAACGGCGCTATCGACTATTACGCCACCAACGCCTACAGCGTGCAGTTCCTGCCCGACGGCAAGGTGCAGTATGAAATGACCTCGGACAAGGTCGAGCATTTGAAGGCCAGCGAAGTCACCTTGCTGACCAACCCGGACTTGAACCTTTATCGCGGCACCGAGTTTCCCTGGCACGTCACCAGCAAGCGTGGCGAAGTGAACCCGGACGGCACCCAGGTGGAGCTGATTGACTCGGTGCGCGTCGCGCGCACCGATGCCAAGAACCGTGACACCGTGATTACCAGCAGTCGCATGACCGTATTCCCACAGAAGCAATATGCGCAGACCGAGCAAGACGTTAGAATCGACGGCGCTGGCGGTGTATCGACTGGCAAGGGAATGAAAGCGTATTTGAAAGAAAGCAGGATACACCTGCTATCGAACGTAAGAGGACAGTATGAGGCTCGTTAAAACTCTCCCTATTTTGCTCGGCCTGGGCGCTGTACTGGGAAGCGTGAGCGCCTGGGCTCTGCCGAACGATAGCCAGCAGCCGATCCACATTTCGGCTGATGATGCGCAACTGGATGACAAGCAAGGTGTAGCGACCTACACCGGCGGCGTGATCATCACCCAGGGCTCGATGAAAATCACCGGTAATACCGTAACGCTGACGCGCACCCAAAGCGGTGACATCGACGTCGTGACCTCGGTAGGCAACCTGGCTTACTTCGAACAGAAGCAGTCGGCTACCGACACGGGTCCGATGAAAGGTTACGGCAAGACTATCCAGTATCACGCCCAGCAGAATCGCATCGTCCTGATTGACCAGGCCAAAGTGCTGAGCCCGGACGGCAACTCCACGGAAGGTGAAAAAATCACCTATGACACCGTGAAGCAGATCGCTAACGCCGGTCGCGCCAATGGCAACAAGGTCACCGCGCCGCGCCCACGCATCGACATGGTTATCCAGCCGAAGAAGAAGGCCGAGTAATGGCAACCCTGAAAGCCCAGCATCTGGCCAAGGCCTATAAAAGCCGTCAGGTCGTGCGCGACGTCAGCCTGTCGATCGACAGCGGCCAGATCGTCGGCTTGCTCGGCCCCAACGGCGCCGGCAAGACCACCTGCTTCTATATGATCGTCGGCCTGGTCCAAGCGGACCAGGGTCGCGTCCTGATCGACGACCTGGATGTCAGCCACCAGCCGATGCACGGCCGTGCGCGGGCCGGTATCGGCTATCTTCCCCAGGAAGCGTCGATCTTCCGCAAACTGTCGGTCGCGGACAACATCATGGCGATCCTTGAGACCCGCAAGGAACTCGACCGCGATGGGCGCCGCAAGGAGCTGGAAAGCCTGTTGCAGGAATTCCACATCAACCATATTCGCGACAACCTGGGCATGAGCCTGTCCGGTGGTGAGCGCCGCCGCGTGGAAATCGCCCGCGCCCTGGCGACCGCCCCCAAGTTCATCTTGCTGGACGAACCGTTTGCCGGCGTCGACCCGATCTCGGTCGGTGACATCAAGCAGATCATCCATCACCTCAAGGCTAAGGGTATCGGTGTATTGATCACCGACCACAACGTGCGTGAAACCCTCGATATCTGCGAAACCGCGTATATCGTCAACGATGGCCAGTTGATCGCCGAGGGTGACTCCGCGACTATCCTCGCCAACGAACTGGTCAAGGAAGTGTACCTGGGTCACGAGTTCCGCCTGTAAACCTGTCCGTACCGACAAGGCGGCGGCAAGTCGGTCGCCTGGAGCGCGGGAGTCAATAAAAACCTCGAGTTTTTTATTGTTACCGCGCTCTAGGCAAAGCCCCCGATATCAGGCATATAATTTGCTTATGTTTGGCGCTCACGCGCCCTGTCGTGGATGGCGCAATGCGCCGGCGAATAAGGTGTTAAGCCCCTGCCATGAAACCATCGCTAGTCCTGAGAATGGGCCAGCAGCTGACGATGACACCGCAGCTGCAACAGGCCATCCGCCTGCTCCAATTGTCGACCCTGGACCTGCAACAGGAAATCCAGGAGGCCTTGGAGTCCAATCCGATGCTCGAACGCCAGGAAGAGGGCGACGACTTCGATAATGCAGACCCGCTGGCCGACAACATCGAGCAAAAACCCAATTCCGACGTGCAGGAACCGTCCTACCAGGAAACTGCCCCGACGGTGGATAACCTTGAGGAAGGCGACTGGAACGAACGCATTCCCAACGAACTCCCGGTGGACACCGCCTGGGAAGACGTCTACCAGACCAGCGCCAGTAGCCTGCCCAGCAACGACGATGACGAGTGGGACTTCACCACCCGCACCTCCGCCGGCGAAAGCCTGCAGAGCCATCTGCTGTGGCAACTTAACCTGGCGCCGATGTCGGACACCGATCGCCTGATCGCCGTGACCCTGATCGACTGCATCAACAACCAGGGCTATCTGGACGAGACGCTCGAAGAAATTCTCGATGCCTTCGACCCGGAACTGGACATCGAGCTGGACGAAATCGAAGCCGTCCTGCACCGCATCCAGCAGTTCGAACCCGCCGGTATCGGCGCGCGCACCCTGAGCGAATGCCTGCTGCTGCAACTGCGCCAGCTGCCCGCCAAGACTGCGTGGCTCGCGGAAGCCCAACGCCTGGTCACCGATTACATCGACCTGCTGGGCAGCCGCGACTACAGCCAGTTGATGCGCCGCATGAAGCTCAAGGAAGATGACCTGCGCCAGGTCATCGAACTGGTGCAAAGCCTCAACCCGCGCCCGGGCTCGCAGATCGAATCCAGCGAAGCCGAATACGTGATCCCCGATGTGATCGTGCGCAAGGACAACGAACGCTGGCTGGTGGAGCTTAACCAGGAGTCGGTGCCGCGCCTGCGCGTCAACCCGCAATACGCCGGTTTTGTAAAACGCGCCGACACCAGTGCCGACAATACCTTCATGCGCAACCAGTTGCAGGAAGCGCGCTGGTTCATCAAGAGCCTTCAAAGCCGCAACGAAACCCTGATGAAAGTGGCCACCCAGATCGTCGAGCACCAGCGCGGCTTCCTGGAGTACGGCGACGAGGCGATGAAGCCGCTGGTCCTGCATGACATCGCCGAGGCGGTGGGCATGCACGAGTCGACGATTTCACGGGTGACCACGCAGAAATTCATGCATACCCCACGGGGTATCTATGAGCTGAAATACTTTTTTTCCAGCCACGTCAGCACCTCAGAGGGCGGCGAATGCTCGTCCACGGCGATCCGCGCGATCATCAAAAAACTGGTTGCCGCGGAAAATCAGAAAAAGCCGTTGAGTGACAGCAAGATCGCTGGTTTACTGGAGGCACAAGGCATTCAGGTCGCCCGTCGAACCGTCGCCAAGTACCGCGAATCCCTTGGGATCGCGCCTTCCAGCGAGCGTAAGCGTTTGATGTAACGGGCGAGCCACAGCGTTCCAGTGGCGGGTATTTCCACCCGCCGCTTTATGCACTGGCAACGAAGGAGAAGCTGTATGCAAGTCAACATCAGTGGACACCAGCTGGAAGTCACCAAGCCCCTGCGTGAGTACACCGAGAGCAAGCTGAACAAGCTTGCGGGGCATTTTGACAAGATCACCAACGTGCAGGTCATCATGGAGGTCGATAAGCTCAAGCAGAAAATCGAGGCCACCCTGCACGTACCGAATGCCAAGCTCGTCGCCAATGCTGAACATGAGGACATGTACGCGGCGATTGACTCGCTCTACGACAAGCTGGACCGCCAACTCATAAAGCATAAGGAAAAGAATCTGCACCTGATGCAAGGTACAGGTCGTTAACCCTCCCCCCATGATCCGACTTGAATCCATCCTGACCCCCGGCCGTTCCCTCGTGAACGTGCCGGGCGGCAGCAAGAAAAAAGCCCTCGAACAAATTGCCAACCTGATCGCCCGCGAAGTGCCGGATCTGGAGATGCAAGATGTCTTCGAAGCGCTGGTTGCCCGTGAAAAACTCGGCTCCACCGGTTTTGGCAACGGTATCGCCATTCCTCACTGCCGCCTCAAAGGTTGCAATAGTCCCGTGAGCGCCCTGCTGCACCTGGAAGCTCCTATCGATTTCGACGCCATCGACGGTGCCCCGGTCGACCTGCTGTTTGTGCTGCTGGTCCCGGAAGCCGCCACCGATGCGCACCTGGAACTGCTCCGGCAGATCGCCAGCATGCTCGACCGCAAGGACGTCCGCGACAAACTGCGCAGTGCCAGCAGCAATGAGGCGCTGTATCAAGTTGTCCTGGATGAACAAAACGGGCATTAATCATGCGTTTGATCATCGTCAGCGGCCGCTCAGGCTCGGGTAAAAGCACCGCGCTCAATGTGCTTGAGGACAGCGGCTTCTATTGCATCGACAACCTGCCCGCCGGCCTGCTGCCGGAACTGGCGGAACGTGCACTTATTCACACCGAATTGGCGCAACCGCTGGTAGCCGTTTCGATTGACGCGCGCAACTTGCCCAGCCACCTGTCGCGCTTCCCTGAACTGCTTGAAGAAGTGCGCGCCAAGCACATCCACTGTGATGTGCTGTACCTGGACGCCGACGAGGAGACACTGCTCAAGCGTTTCTCCGAAACCCGTCGACGCCACCCGCTCAGCAGCCCGCACCGCTCCCTGGCCGAAGCCATCGAGGACGAAACCAAGCTGCTGGGCCCGATCATTGATCTGGCCGACCTCAAGATCAACACTACCAGTCTCAACCTGTATCAACTGCGCGACGCTATCAAGCTGCGCCTGCTGAGCCAGCCGGAGCCCGGCACGGCGTTTCTCGTCGAGTCATTCGGCTTCAAGCGTGGGATGCCGGTGGATGCCGACCTGGTGTTCGATGTGCGCTGCCTGCCCAACCCCTACTGGAAGCCTGAACTGCGTGAGCAGTCCGGGCTTGACCAACCTGTGGCCGAGTATCTGGCCGCGCAGCCTGATGTAGAGGAGATGTTCCAGGACATTTCCAGCTACTTGCTCAAATGGTTGCCGCGCTTTGCCGCGAGCAATCGCGCGTATGTCACCATTGCCATCGGCTGCACCGGCGGCCACCACCGCTCCGTCTACCTGACCGAGCGCCTGGGCCAGGTGCTGCAACAAACCCTCAAGAACGTCCAGGTTCGCCACCGCGACCTTAGCTGAAAGGAACACCCCCGCGATGCCCGCTCTGGAAATTGAAATCATCAACAAGCTAGGTTTGCACGCCCGAGCCTCGGCCAAGTTCGTCGGTGTTGCCGGGCAGTTTCCCTGCCAGATCCGCGCCGGGCGCACCCCGGAAACCATGGTCGATGGCAAAAGCATCATGGCCATGATGATGCTGGCTGCCGGCAAGGGCACAAAGATTCATTTGAAGACCGAAGGCGAGCAAGAACAGGAAGCGATGGATGCCCTGGTGGCGCTGATCAACAATTACTTTGACGAAGGCGAATAAACCCGCTTTTGACTCAGGCACGAGGCCGCAATGGCCTCAGCCCAATGCAGTATCCATCACCATCATCAAGCAGAACCCGATGCACAAGCCAAGGCTGGCCAGCTTTTCGTGGCCATTGCGGCGCGATTCGGGGATGACTTCGTGGGTCACCACCAGCAACATCGCCCCAGCCGCCAGCGCCAGCCCCAGAGGCAACAACACCTGCGCCAGGCTCACCAACCAGGCGCAGAGCACGGCGAATACCGGTTCTACCAAACCTGAAGCGGCACCGATCAGGAACGCCTTGACCCGCGACATCCCCGCCCCGGCCAATACCAAGGCAATTACCAGCCCTTCTGGTACATCCTGCAAGGCAATGCCCATGGCCAGGCTGTCGGCATCCGGCATGCCGCCACCGGCAGAAACGCCAACCGCCATGCCTTCCGGAATGTTGTGAGCGATGATGGCGAATACAAACAGCCAGATGCGCGGCGGGATTACCGGTTTTTCCGGAGTGCCCACCAACATTTCCGGGCTGGCACCAGAAACTTTGCGATCCACCAGATACAACCCGAAGGCCCCCAGCATGATGCCGAAGCTGATCAAGCCGCCCGCGCCCCAGGGCGAGAGCCCCAGGCTTTGGGCCGCCGTTATGCCCGGTACAACCAATGAAAAGGCAGTCGCCGCCAACATCACACCGGCACCAAAGCCCAACAAGGTATCGCCCAAGGCCACCGGCATCCGCCGAATCACCAGCACCGGCACCGCACCCAGCGCCGTGCCGAGCGCGCAGATCGCCCCGCCCTGCAACGCGCGCAGGATTCGCGGTGCCAGGTCCAGCCAGGCCAGCCCGTGGGCCACCAGCAATGCCGTCCCTGCCAATAACAGCAGCGAGCCAAACGCATAACGGAACATTCGCACGCTGCTGATCGCCAATGTTTCAGTGCCCATAGTCGGCCTTAGATCTTGTTATGAGGGTGAATGTCAGGCCAGGGCGGCTTGATAGCGTGCGGCGACTTCCGGCCAGTTGATAACACTGTAGAAGGCATTGATGTATTCCGGGCGACGGTTCTGGTACTGCAAGTAGTAGGCGTGTTCCCAGACATCCAGGCCAAGGATCGGCGTATTGCCGTTCATCAACGGGCTATCCTGGTTACCGCTGCTTTCCACCACCAGGGTCTTTTGCGGGGTAACGCTCAGCCAGGCCCAGCCACTGCCGAAACGGGTCAACGCCGCCTTGGTAAAAGCGTCTTTGAAACGGTCGAAACCACCCAGTTGCTCATCGATTGCCTTGCCGAGGGCCCCTTCAGGCTTGCCCCCGCCTTCGGGCGACATCACGGCCCAGAATAGCGAGTGATTGGCGTGGCCACCGCCCTGGTTGATCACCGCCGCGCGTAGTTTCTCCGGCAATTGCTGAACACTGGACACCAGTTTCTCTATCGGCCAACCGGCGAATTCGGTGCCCTCGACCGCCGCGTTCAAGTTGTTGATGTAGGTCTGGTGATGCTTGGTGTAGTGAATCTCCATGGTTTGCGCATCGATATGCGGTTCCAGGGCGTCATAGGCGTAAGGCAAGGCAGGCAAGGTGTAAGTCATATCAATGTGCTCCGTATTGAGGAGAGGTCGGATGCGCCGCAGTACCGCCCAGCAGGCGATGGGTACGCGGGTACTCACCGTGATCGCTGATGAAATTCAATAATTCGACGTAGGTCTTACTGCTCTGATGCAACGCCGCTTCGCGCAGTTGTGGGCTCAAGCGTGCGTCCTGCATGGTTTGAAGCAGGCGCTGGTGAATGGCGCACAGGTACTCGGCGCTTTCCTCTGGCTGGTTCAGGCGCAGGTGCAGGTCCGCCAGGTTGTGATGGGAAATCACGCAAGCCGCCACTGCTTCGTCAGCATCCGACCAGCGTTCAAACAATACCTGGGCCAGGGCCAGGGCCTGCAGATAGGCCTCACGAGCATCGACCAGATCACCCTGCATAAAGCAGCGATTGGCGCGTTCGATCGTGCGTTTCCAGTGCTCCATGGTGAGCCTCCAAAGCGGGGTCGGTGGTTACACGCCGCCGGCCGTGAGCTTTTCCGGATCCAGCAGGATTTCCAGTTGGCTGCGAGGCAAGTCAGTGTGTTCAAGAGCGACATCGATCACTGGACGACCCTGTTGATAGGCCTTCTTGGCGATTTCAGCGGCCTTTTGGTAACCAATGATCGGATTGAGCGCGGTGACCAGGATCGGATTGCGTGACAACGCCTCCTTGAGCTTGGCCTCGTTGACCTTGAAGCTGGCAATGGCTTTGTCCGCCAGCAAACGGCTGGCATTGGCCAGCAGCTCCAGGCTGCTGAGCAGGTTTTGGGCAATGATCGGCAGCATCACGTTCAGTTCGAAGTTGCCGGATTGGCCGGCAACCGTGATCACCGTGTCATTGCCGATGACTTGCGCAGCCACCATGGCGGTCGCCTCCGGGATCACCGGATTGACCTTGCCCGGCATGATCGACGAGCCAGGCTGCAAGCCTTCCAGCTCGATTTCACCCAGGCCAGCGAGTGGGCCGGAGTTCATCCAGCGCAGGTCATTGGCGATTTTCATCAGCGACACCGCGGTGGCTTTCAATTGGCCAGAGACGGCGACCGCAGTGTCCTGGGAGCCAATCAGCGCGAACAGGTTCTTGCCCGGCGTGAACTTCACACCGGTCAGGCTGCTCAGTTGCTGACTGAAACGTGCGGCAAACTCCGGGGGCGCATTAATTCCCGTACCCACCGCCGTGCCGCCCTGCGCCAGGGCTTGCAGGCTCGGCAGCAAGCCTTGCAGGTGGCCGATATTGGCCCTGAGTTGCTGCGCCCAGCCATTGAGCACCTGACTCATGCGTACCGGCATCGCGTCCATCAGGTGTGTGCGGCCGGTCTTGATGAAGGGATGAACCTCCTCGGCTTTCTGCTCGATCACCTGCACCAGGTGCAGCAAGGCCGGCAATGTTTGCTCATGCAACACCAGCGCGGCGCTGACATGGAGGGTTGTCGGGATGATGTCGTTGCTGCTTTGCCCGCAGTTCACATGGTCATTGGGGTTGACCGCCTCGCCCAGCAAACGGCTGGCCAGGGTCGCGATCACTTCGTTGGCGTTCATGTTGGAACTGGTGCCGGAGCCGGTCTGGAAGATATCCACCGGGAAATGCGGCATGAAATCGCCTTCCAGCAAGCCCTGGGCTGCGTCGACAATGGCCTTGCCCTGGCCTGCGCTGATCTGCTTGAGATCGACGTTGACCTTGGCTGCTGCCGCCTTGGCCAGGATCAGTGCACGAATGAATTGCGCCGGCATGGGTAGGTGACTGATCGGAAAGTTATTCACCGCACGCTGGGTTTGGGCGCCGTACAGGGCCTCGGCAGGTACTTGCAGCTCGCCCATGCTGTCGCGTTCGATACGGGTGTTACTCATCGGAAGATCCTTGCACCAAGTCGGAGTGAGAAATCGAAGGCAGCAATTGGCACGTCGCCAATTGCCAGGCAAAGGTCTGCCAGCGCTTGAGGCGGCAGGCACAGTGGGAAAGTTTTTCCAGGTCTCGCAGCGGGCGCCAGGCCTGGTCCAGGCACATGGAACGCCAATGCCACGGCAGCGCGATATCGCTGGCGGTGTCGATCAACAGGCGGAACGCTGTTTCAGCAATGGTCCACGGATGGGTCGCGGTGCAACACGCCAGGTATCGCCCCTCGCTGAGGTAATGTTCGATCAGGCGAGGCTCATTGGGATCGAGGCCACAGCGAATCTGACGGCTCATCCAGCGCCAGCTTTCCAGGTACGGATCCTCATGCAGGACAGAACTCATGCTCCACACTCGCTCGGTAATGATATTTATTATTAAATGATATTGAGAATCAAAACAATAGCGGCCGACTAATCGTCCTGCGGCGCGCGCATAAAAAAAGCACGCCATCGTGGGATGGCGTGCCTTTTATGAAGCGAGGGGAGGTGTTAGCTACCGGCGACGGTCATTCGCTCGATCAACACCGAACCGGTGCGGATATTGCTGCGCAGTTCCAGATCATTACCCACGGCAACGATCTGCTTGAACATATCGCGCATGTTGCCGGCGATGGTCACTTCCTGGACGGCGAACTGAATCTCGCCGTTTTCCACCCAAAAACCTGCCGCGCCTCGGGAATAGTCACCGGTGACCATGTTCAGGCCATGGCCCATCAATTCGGTCACCAGCAGACCGCGCCCCATGCGCCGCAATAATGCTGCCTGGTCCTCACCCCCGTGGGTCACAAACAGGTTATGCACGCCGCCCGAGTTGGCTGTGCTGGGCAGTCCGAGTTTACGGCCAGCGTAGGTGCCCAGTACGTAGGAGACCAGCTCACCGTTCTCGACGAATGGTTTGGCATAGGTTGCCAAGCCGTCACCGTCGAACGCCGAACTGCCCATGGCACGCATCAAGTGTGGACGCTCATCGATGGTCAGCCATTCAGGAAACAGCTTCTGGCCGATAGCCCCCTCAAGGAACGATGACTTGCGATACAGGTTGCCGCCGGAAATCGCGCCCAGGAAACTGCCGAACAAGCCTCCGGCCAGTTCAGCCGAAAACAGCACAGGTACTTCACAGGTCGGCACCGGGCGCGCACCCAGACGGCTCGCGGCGCGTTGTGCGGCGCGTTGGCCAATGCTCACCGGGTCTGCCAGCAACTCACCCTGACGATTCACGTCGTACCAGTAATCGCGCTGCATCTGGCCATTGGCCTCAGCAATCATCACGCAGCTCAAACTATGGCGAGTGGACGCATAACCGCCAATAAAACCATGGCTGTTTCCGTACACGCGACAGCCCTGATGCGTACTCAGTGTGGTGCCATCGGCATTCTTGATGCGGCTGTCGGCATCGAATGCCGCCGCCTCACAGGTCAGGGCCTGTTCGATAGCTTGCTCCGGCGTGATGTCCCAGGCATGAAACAGATCAAAATCCTTCAAGTCCTTGGCCATCAATGCCTTGTCAGCCAGGCCCGAGCTTTCATCCTCGGAGGTGTGCTTGGCGATTGCCAATGCAGCGGCCACAGTTTCACGAATCGCTTCCGGACCGCTGGCCGAGGTACTGGCCGAGCCTTTGCGCTGACCCACGTACAAGGTGATGCCAAATCCCTGGTCACGGTTGAACTCAACGGTTTCCACTTCGCGCTGGCGCACCGATGTCGACAGGCCCTGCTCCAGCGACACCGCAACTTCACAGGCACTGGCCCCCTGGCGCTTGGCCTCGGCCAGGATCTGCTCGACTTGTTCCTGCAGGGCCGGTAACGCTTGCGGACCGACGCTTTGGGCTGCACTCATGGTTTTCTCCACTCAAATTCTGCTTTCGGTTAAGGCCATCGAGCGACCGGGCCGGACAAGCGGCCCCCGACTGGTTATCATGGCGGCGTTTCTTTGCGGACTGCCACCATGGTTGATTCTTACGACGACTCCCTCGATGGGGAGAAAAGCAAAACCCAGGTCAAACGCGAGCTGCATGCTCTGGTTGACCTCGGCGAGCGTCTTACAACGCTCAAGAAAGACTTGATTGCAAAATTGCCACTGACCGACGAAATGCGCCGGGCGCTTGCGGATGCACCGAAGCACACCGCGAATATCGCGCGCAAACGGCACATCATGTTTATCGGCAAGCTGATGCGCGATCAGGACATTGACGCCATTCTGACCCTGCTCGACCAAACCGATGCCTCCACTCGCCAGTACAACGAACGCTTCCACAACCTGGAGCGTTGGCGTGACCGCCTGATCGAGGGCGATGACGCGGTGCTGGAGAAATTCGTCTTGGACTACCCGGACGCGGACCGCCAGCAATTGCGCTCCCTGATCCGTCAAGCCCAGCACGAGCAGGCGCATAACAAGGCGCCGGCCACCAGCCGTAAAATCTTCAAGTACATCCGTGAGCTGGACGAGACTCAACGCGGCCTGCGTTGATGCCCTTCCCCGGGTGGCGATCCTTGCCACCCGAAGCTCCACCCCTTACGACCCCGTGCCACCCACGGTGATCGCATCAATCTTCAGCGTTGGCTGGCCGACACCCACCGGCACCGACTGCCCATCCTTCCCGCAAGTGCCCACACCACTGTCCAGCGACAGGTCATTACCGACCATCGACACCTTGCTCATGGCTTCCGGGCCGTTGCCAATCAACGTCGCCCCTTTGACCGGCGCGGTAATCTTGCCGTCTTCGATCAGGTACGCCTCGCTGGTGGAGAACACGAACTTGCCGCTGGTGATATCCACCTGGCCACCGCCGAGGTTGGCGCAGTAGATCCCGCGCTTCACCGAGGCGATGATTTCCGCCGGGTCGCTTTCGCCGCCGAGCATGTAGGTATTGGTCATGCGCGGCATCGGCAAGTGCGCATAGGACTCGCGACGGCCATTGCCGGTGCGCGCCACGCCCATCAAGCGGGCGTTGAGCTTGTCTTGCATGTAGCCCTTGAGCACACCGTTTTCGATCAACGTGGTGCACTCGGTCGGCGTGCCTTCGTCATCGACGCTTAACGAGCCGCGACGCCCGGCCAGCGTGCCATCATCGACGATGGTGCACAGCTTGGAAGCAACCATCTCACCCATACGCCCGCTGTAGGCGGAGCTGCCCTTGCGGTTGAAGTCGCCTTCCAAGCCATGGCCCACCGCTTCGTGCAGCAACACACCGGACCAGCCCGACCCCAACACCACCGGCAAGGTACCCGCCGGCGCCGGAATGGCCTCCAGGTTCACCAGCGCCTGGCGCAGCGCCTCACGGGCATAGCCCATGGCACGGTCCTCGGCGAGGAAATAACGGTAGTCGGTACGCCCGCCGCCGCCATGGCCGCCACGCTCGCGGCGGCCGTTCTGCTCGACGATCACACTGACATTGAAGCGCACCAACGGCCGCACATCCGCAGCCAACCCACCATCAGTGGACGCCACCAGGATGCGCTCCCACACCCCCGCCATGCTCACGGTGACCTGCTGGATACGCGGGTCGAGGGCGCGGGTGGCCGCATCGACGCGCTTGAGCAGCTCAACCTTTTCCGCACGACTGATCACTTCCAGGGGGTTATCCGGTGCGTACAACTGGGCCACGTCCTGGGTACTGAACGCCTGCACCGTGCCATTTTGGCCGGCACGGGAGATCGACCGCGCCGCGCGGGCGGCCAATCCCAAGGCTTCCAGGGTGATAGCGTTGCTGTAGGCAAAACCGGTTTTTTCCCCGGATTGCGCACGCACGCCGACGCCCTGGTCAAGATTGAAACTGCCTTCCTTGACGATGCCATCTTCCAGCGCCCAGGACTCGGATATCTGCCCTTGGAAATACAGGTCGGCGGCGTCGATGCCTGGCCCGGCGATATCGCCCAGCACGGTTTGCAAGCTTTCGATGGTCACGCCACCGGGTGCCAGGAGATGTTCACTGACTGAGGACAACAACTCGCTCATAGGTTTGGCCTTAAATTCATCGTTCCGAAGCAGGCCGCTGTGCGCCCTGCGAGAAAAAGCGCCGATGGTTGACCACCGGCATGCGCGCCCGTATCGACGCCTGTTCAGTACTATCGCGGTCGGCCAGCAACACCGCCTCGCCTTGATCCCGTTGGGCCAGCACACGTCCCCACGGGTCGATAATTGCCGCGTGCCCATGGGTTTCCCGTGGCCCCGGATGCACACCGCCTTGGGCCGCCGCCAGCAGATAGCACTGGGTTTCGATGGCCCGCGCGCGAATCAGTACATCCCAATGTGCGGCCCCGGTCACGGCGGTAAACGCTGAAGGTGCGCTAATCAGTTCAGCGCCTGCCGCACGCAACTCGCTGTACAACTCGGGGAAGCGCAGGTCATAACACACCGTCAGGCCCAAACGGCCGACCGGCGTATCGGCCACCACCACATTGCTTCCGAAAGCATAGTCATCAGACTCGCGATAGCGACCTCGAGCGTCCGCCACATCCACATCGAACAAATGCAGTTTGTCGTAACGGGCGACGATTTCACCGCGATCATCAATCAGCAGCGAGCAGGCATTGGCCTTGGCGTTCGGTTGATCCCTGGGCGGCAACGGCAAAGTGCCAGCCACTATCCATAAGGTGAGGTCGCGGGCGGTCTGTTTCAACCACGGCAGAATCGGACCTTCGCCCAGCGCTTCGGCACGGCCGATATCCGCGATGTCGCGGCGGCCCATGGCGGCGAAGTTTTCCGGCAGCACCGCAAGCTTCGCACCGCCCGCCGCCGCTTGTTCCAGCAAGCGCCGGGCCTGGGCCAGGTTGGCCAGCACATCGCTCTGGCTGACCATTTGAATTACCGCAAAGGACATGGGCCGACACTCCGTAATGGGCATGCGGCCATGCTACTCCACAGGCTCTCAGTTTGGTTTTTCAAATGGCTTGTCGAAGGTGATTTTCGGGTCCTTCCACGGCCCCTCCACTTTGTATTGCACGCTGGCAAAGCGCGACACCCGATCACCGATCAGCTTGTCGATCAGGAACAACGCGCCGCCAATGGCCGGCGCGCCGACGATCAACGCCGCGATTGGCAGGTTGTTGGTCACCGGCAACGTCACCAGCAGCTTGGCATCGACGCGGTCAGCCACCAGATCCAGGGTGCCGTTGAGTTCCAGATTGCTCGACGGACCGGTCAGCGTGATCGGCTCACGGGTCACGAACACGCCATTGCTCGCGGCCAACAAGCCTTTGACCCGGTCATAGCTCAAGCCTTTGCCAAGCAAGTCCGAAAAGTCCAGGCGCAGTCTGCGCCCGATGGAGTTGAAGTTGAGCAGGCCGAATACCCGCAACGCCTGCGCGCCGCCTTCCACTTCAACGAACTGGCCCTTGCGAAAGGTTGCATCCAGGCTGCCGGAGAAGCGCTTTGGCCCAACCCAGGCCGGCGAACCTGGCCAACGCCCATCCACATCCAGGTGGAAATCCTCACTGGTCACCGTGGGCGCAAAGCCCCAGCCCTTGAGTACATCGCCAATATTCTTGCCGTCCAGACGCCCCTTGTACCAACTGCTGCTGTCGCCCGGCGAACCTTCCCACCCCCCTGCTCCTTTGAGCAACATGCCCTTGAGGCCCAGGTCCAGATCATTGAAGGCCAGTCCCTTGGCGGTTGGACGAATCTTCAATGACCACGCCCCCACCAGGTCCGGCCCCTGGAACAGCTGATCGATGGCGATATCCAGCGCCGGAATATCCTTGGGGTCTATGCTGGCCAGCGGGTCCGGTGCATTTTCATCAGCCTGTATCGTCGGGTCCACGGCCGGCAGTTTCACGTACTGCAGGTTGACCGCAATCGGCGCGCCCTTGGCGTCCGGCAGGCTGACGCTGCCCTTGGCCTGCCGGCTGTCGAGCTGCAAGCCCCAGGCGACGGATTTGCGGTTCAACTGCAGGTTGACCTGATCGAACTGAGTACCCAGACCAGTGAGTTTGCCGATCTTGAAGTCGGCACCACTGAGCAATTGCTTGGCGCTGCCACCGGGGTCATTACCGGCGTATTGGTTGACCAGCTTGCGCCACGGATCGATATCCAGCTCCGAAAGCACACCGCGGATACGCAAGCCCTTTGCGCCCGGTAGCACCGCGTCGCCGTCACCGAGGAACAACTCGCCACGGCCCTCATTGAATGAGTTCGCGGGCGCAGCAAAGGTGAAGTTCGCCAGCTCACCGTAATCGAACCAATACCGGCGCTCGGCGCCCTGCAAGGTCATACGGAACGCACTGTCACGCCCCTGGCTGGCCGGCATGCCGAACGGTGCCGGCAAATCCACCGCAACGCCCTTGAGGTTGGAGCTGACCATCAGTTGGCTGTCGGCACCGTCCAGGTCGAGCTGTAACTGATAGGGAATATCGCCGGACACCGGCAGGGGCTGAGTGATCTTCAGCCAGTCGGTGAGCCGCTTGACCGTCACCTGCCCCTTCACCGCAACCCGCGTGCTGAGATCGCCCGGCTTGCCATTGGCGAAGATCTGCGCAGTGATCGGCCGGTCGAACGCTTGGGCCGTGATTTTCTCGCCACTCAAGCCCTTGGTGCTGTCGAAGCGAAAATCGCCCTTGAGCTGCGTCACGTCCAGGGTCGGGTCGGCCAGTTGCAAGCGCGCCTTGTCGGTCTGGAAGTCCACCACGATCTTGGGCTCGGTGCCTTTGACCAGGGGAATATCCAGGTCCAGCTTGCCTTGCAGATCGCCTTCGCCCTTCCAGCCGGCGAAGGTCGAAGCGGTGCCGATCGGCGCCTCCTGCAGGATTTTCAGGCCATCGCCCAGGCCACCGGCAAAGGCGCCGGTCAGCAGCAAATGACTGTCCTTGCCGGGCAGCGCATGGGGAATATTGACGTAGATGTCGTTGACTTGTGTGTCGAGCAGTTGGCCTTTGCTCGCCAGGATGCGCACACCGCTCTCCTCGACAAACACTTCGCCATCGACCTTGCTCACATGAGGCCAGCCCGGCTGGAACGCCAGCTCGGCGTCATGCACCTTGAAGAACAGGCTGATATTGCGCGAGGCTGGCAACGCACCGTGGCTCAGCGAACCTTGGTACTGGAAGAAACCCTGATCCACCGCGCCCTTGAGAACCGCCGTGCGCAGCCACTCATCCAGCGCCGGGCTCAGCACGGCGGGCAGGTATTTGGGGGTAAAGCGCCCATCGCCATCGACCATGCCGACCCGCAGGTCCATGTAGTCTTCCTGGTTGCTGTCGAAATTCAGGCGAATGAGGAAGTCGGCGGCGATCTTGCCCTCTTCCCCCAGCACCTTGATATACGGCGCGATCAGGGTGAAGCCTTGTGCATCGAGCTTCCAGGTCAGCCGTGCGTTGGCCTGGAGGTATTGCCAGGGCTTGGCGAAGATCGGGTCGAGGTGCAGGGAGAAGTCCTTGCTGTCCATGCGCAATTCGCCATGGCCCAGATCACCGCTGATGCTCCCGGACACGTTGCGCGCGGCAGGCGCGCCAAAGTAGGCATCAAAGCCCACCCGCTCCAGGTTGGCGGCAAAACTGACTTTTTGATCGGTAGTGTCCTGGGGCCGGAAGTCCACCAGCACATTACGCAGCACGCCCGTGGCCTTGAGGTGTTCAACGGTTTTGGCGACGCCTTCAGGCAACGGCGCCAGGGCGTTGAGCAGCGGCGTGATCGGCGTCAGGTCGAGGCGGTCGGCCTGCAGTTTCCATACCTCCTGGTCCTTGTCGGTCGCCAGGCTTTGCTGCAATTGCAGGCGCGATTCCCAGCGGGTGTCGCCCAGGTTCATCGCCAACGAATCAAACAGCACCTTCAGGCCATTATCACTGCGTTGCAGGTAGGCGGTAAGGGCGAGGTTTTCGATGTGCACCGGTTTACGCTCGGCGTAACTGCCCTTGACCTGCGGCGAGTTGAGGCGCACCACCGCACTTTGCACCGTGCCATTGCCCCAATTCAGCCAGAACTCCCCACCGGCCTTGAACTGCGTGAGTTTCCACTGCTGGGTCAGTTTGGCTGGAATCCACTTGGCCCAGTCGCTCTGCGGCAGGCTGAGGTAGGCCTGGACTTGCGCGTCTTTCCATTGGCTGGCACGGATGCGGCTGCGCAGGCTCACCGCCAGGGGCTGGCCGTCGGGAAGGGTCAGGCGCGCGTCGAGGCGTTGGCGGGAGACGCCGGTATGCAGACTGAGGCCTACATAGGTCAGGGTCAGCGGAGCCTGGTCAAGCGGTTGCAGGGTGACCTGGCTGTCGAGCAGCGACACACGCTTGACCATCTGCATGCGCGTGAGCAGTTGCTCCGGGTCCAGCGGCTGGTCGTCCTGCATCGGCAGGCCTTGCAGTGCCCAATGGCCGTCGTTGTCTTCCTTGGCGCTCAGTTGCAGCCCACTGAGTTGCAGGTGAGCCAGGCGCACTTCGCGCGCCATCAGGCTGGCCCAGATATCCGGCACCACTTCCACCTGATCCAGGCGCAAGGCATTGTTGCCCTCGCCCACCATCACATCACGGGCCAGCAGCACCGGCGCGAAACCGCTCCAGCGCCCCTCAAGACTGCCAATGTGCATCGGCATGCCGACCGCGCCCTGGGCCCTGGCTTCGACTTGAGCACGGTATTCGGCAACGAGCGGTGTCAACTCACGTCCCAGGCTCACGTACACCGCCGCCAATACCAGCAGCAACGCGCACAAGCCCAGGCCCCAACGGGTCAAAGCGGCAAAAAAGCGTGTCAGACGCTCCATGTCAGGCGACCCTCAAGGCAGTAGGCAGGCGACAGAACAAGGTCTGCCGGCATCAAAAAAGGCAAGCGAATGCGGATCAGAGCAGCACCACGTCGTATTGTTCCTGGGAATACATGGTTTCTACCTGAAAGCGAATGGTGCGCCCGATAAATCCCTCCAGCTCGGCAACATTACCGGACTCTTCATCCAGCAGGCGGTCGACCACTTTCTGGTTGGCAAGCACTCTATAACCTTCGGCCTGGTAGGCACGTGCCTCTCGTAGGATTTCCCGGAAAATCTCGTAGCAAACCGTTTCCGGCGTCTTCAACTTACCGCGCCCCTGGCAACTGCTGCACGGCTCGCACAACACCTGTTCAAGGCTCTCGCGTGTGCGTTTGCGGGTCATCTGCACCAATCCCAGCTCGGTAATGCCGATGATGTTGGTCTTGGCGTGATCGCGTTCCAGTTGCTTCTCGAGCGTGCGCAGCACCTGGCGCTGGTGCTCTTCGTCTTCCATGTCGATGAAGTCGATGATGATGATCCCGCCCAGGTTACGCAGGCGCAGTTGGCGCGCAATCGCGGTAGCCGCTTCGAGGTTGGTCTTGAAGATGGTCTCTTCGAGGTTGCGATGGCCTACAAACGCGCCGGTGTTGACATCGATGGTGGTCATGGCTTCCGCCGGGTCCACCACCAGATAGCCACCGGACTTGAGCGGCACCTTGCGCTCCAGGGCCTTCTGGATTTCGTCTTCGACGCCGTACAGGTCGAAGATCGGCCGCTCGCCAGGGTAGTGTTCCAGGCGGTCGGCAATTTCCGGCATCAGCTCGGCAACAAATTGCGTGGTGCGCTGGAAGGTTTCCCGCGAGTCGATGCGAATTTTCTCGATTTTGGGGCTGACCAGATCACGCAATGTGCGCAGGGCCAGGCCCAGGTCTTCATAGATGACACTTGGCGCACCAATGGTCTTGATCTGGGCGCCGATCTGGTCCCACAGACGCCGCAGATAGCGGATGTCCATCAGGATCTCATCGGCACCGGCACCTTCAGCGGCGGTGCGCAGGATAAAACCGCCCGCCTCCTTGATACCTTCGGCGGCCACGCAATCGCTGACCACCTTTTTCAGGCGCTCACGCTCGCCTTCATCTTCGATTTTCAGGGAAATGCCGACATGTGCCGTACGCGGCATGTACACCAGGTAGCGCGAAGGGATCGACAGTTGCGTGGTCAGGCGTGCGCCCTTGGAACCGATGGGGTCCTTGGTGACTTGCACCACCAGGCTCTGCCCCTCGTGCACCAGGGCACTGATGCTTTCCACCGCAGGGCCCTCACGCAGGGAAATTTCCGAAGCATGGATGAAGGCGGCGCGGTCCAGGCCGATGTCGACGAAGGCCGCCTGCATCCCCGGTAACACGCGCACCACCTTGCCTTTGTAGATATTGCCAACGATCCCGCGCTTCTGGGTGCGCTCGACATGCACTTCTTGCAGAACACCGTTCTCTACCACCGCCACGCGCGATTCCATCGGCGTGATATTGATCAGAATCTCTTCACTCATGGCTGGGTCTCGTTCAGGCGTTTTCACAATAGTGACCGGTCGCTTAGGCTGGGCGCTGGAGTAACGCGTTCAGCGCGCGGTAAGGTGTTGCCAACAGGGTATGCCGAATCGGTCGAGCAGTTGTGCGGTTTCGCACACCGGCAGGCCTACCACGGCGGAATAACTGCCATTGAGCCCGGCGACAAACACCGACCCAAGCCCCTGGATAGCATAGCCCCCCGCCTTGTCCCGGGGTTCGCCACTGTGCCAGTAGGTGGTTGCCTCTTCGATAGAAATCCCACGAAAAAGTACACGACTGCTTACACATACGGTTTCGCAACGTTGACCGTCAGTGACGGCGATAGCGGTGAGGACTTCATGCTCGCGCCCCGCCAAGGCCATCAACATCGCCAGCGCATCGGCCTGGTCGACCGGTTTGCCGAGGATCTGGTCGTCGACGATCACGGCGGTGTCCGCACCCATCACGCATGCGCCAGGCGTGTGCCTAAGCGCAGCAAAACCGGCCGTCGCCTTGCCGCGTGCAAGACGCTCGACGTAGGCCACAGCCGGTTCATCAGTAAGAGGTGTTTCATCGATAGCGGCGCCGACCACGGTGAAGGGCACACCGATCTGGGTCAGCAGCTCACGACGCCTCGGAGAACCCGAGGCCAGATAAAGCGAATTCATTGCAGACTCTCCCTGTAGAGTTCGATAACCAGGCAGAGCCTCGCAATCCATTCAATTGATTTTATAGCGACGACGCAGCCCACGCAGACCAAAACTGATCCACGGCCACAGCAGCGCGCTGACCAGTGCCGGCAACACCAGCGCCAGGGTTGGCTGGCGGTTGCCGGTCAAGGCGCTGAGCCATAATTGAACAAGCTGCGCCAGGCCGAAGATCACCAGGATCACCAGGCATTGCTGCCACATCGGGAACATCCGCAGACGCTGCTGCAACGACAGCACAAGAAAAGTGATCAGCGTGAGGATCAACGCGTTCTGGCCAAGCAAAGTGCCATACAGCACATCTTCCGCCAAGCCCAGGAACATGGCCGTGACCATGCCAACTTTGTGCGGCAGGTTCAGTGACCAAAAAGCCAGCAGCAATGCCAACCAGAGCGGGCGCAGGATTTCCATGAACTGCGGCAGCGGCGAAACGCTGAGCAGCAAGCCGATGGCGAATGTCAGCCAGACGATCCAACCATTGCGTGAATGTGTACCGGCCATTATTCCTCCCTCTGCCGTGTGGTCGTCGGGGCGGCGGTCGCTGGCTTGACGGCTGGCGTCGTGGTGGTCGGCGGTTTGGCCGCTGCCGGTTTCACCACGGGTGTACTGTGGGCAGCAGGTTTGACAGGCTTGACGGGCGTGGCCACCGGCGCCGTTGCGGGCGCCGTTGCCGCAGGCCCTGCAGGCGTCGCCGAGGCAGGCTTGGGCACCGTTGCCGGAATGATCGGTGCGGTGCCGTTCTTCCGGTCTTCCGCTTCCTGGGCCTGGGCGGCATCGTTGGCGCGCTCTTCCGGGGTACGGTTGTCACTGAATACCAGCAGCAGGTAACGGCTGCGGTTCAGCGCTGCGGTCGGCACGGCGCGCACAATGGCAAATGGCTGGCCGGAATCGTGGATCACTTCCTTGACGGTCGCCACCGGGTATCCCGCCGGAAAGCGCTGGCCCAGGCCGGAACTGACCAACAGGTCGCCTTCCTTGATGTCGGCGGTGTCGGCCACGTGCCGCAACTCCAGGCGCTCCGGGTTGCCGGTACCGCTGGCGATTGCGCGCAAACCGTTACGGTTGACCTGCACCGGGATGCTGTGGGTCGTGTCCGTCAGCAGAAGGACCCGCGAGGTGTAGGGCATCAGCTCCACCACCTGGCCCATCAAGCCACGAGCATCGAGTACCGGCTGGCCGAGGACCACCCCGTCGCGTTCACCCTTGTTGATGATGATGCGATGGGTAAAGGGGTTGGGGTCCATGCCGATCAACTCGGCCACTTCGACCTTCTCGTTGACCAGCGCGGAAGAATTGAGCAACTCGCGCAGCCGAACGTTCTGCTCTGTCAGGGCCGCAAGCTTTTGCATGCGCCCCTGCAGCAGCAGGTTTTCGGTCTTGAGTTTTTCATTTTCGGCGACGAGCTCGGTGCGGCTGCCGAATTGGCTGGCCACGCCCTGGTAGAGACGTTGCGGCAGGTCGGTGATCCAGTAGGTCTGCATCAACACCAGCGACATCTGGCTGCGCACGGGCTTGAGCAGTGCGAAGCGGGCATCGACCACCATCAGCGCGACCGAAAGCACGACCAGCACCAATAAGCGCACGCCCAATGAGGGGCCTTTGGCGAAAAGCGGTTTAATAAGCCGCTCCTCCCAGGCAAATATTCTCTTTATTCATACGGCATCTAACCGGCCTGGATGCAGATTGAAGACGATAAACGCCCGCAGCAGCACTGCAAAGTGCTGCCTGCGGGCGAAACATGGCGCCACCAACGATCTTATTCGCTGGAGAGCAGGTCCATGGTGTGCTTATCCATCATTTCCAGTGCACGACCACCGCCACGGGCAACGCAGGTCAGCGGGTCTTCGGCGACGATCACCGGCAGACCGGTTTCCTGGGCCAGCAACTTGTCGAGGTCGCGCAGCAAGGCACCACCACCGGTCAACACCAGGCCGCGCTCGGCGATATCGGAAGCCAGTTCCGGCGGCGATTGCTCCAGGGCGCTCTTCACAGCCTGAACGATGGTGGCCAGGGACTCTTGCAGAGCTTCCAGCACTTCATTGGAGTTCAGGGTGAAGGCACGCGGAACGCCTTCGGCCAGGTTGCGACCGCGAACATCAACTTCGCGAACTTCGCCGCCCGGGTAAGCGGTGCCGATTTCCTGCTTGATGCGCTCGGCAGTGGATTCGCCGATCAGGCTGCCGTAGTTACGACGCACATACGTGATGATCGCTTCGTCGAAGCGGTCACCGCCAACGCGCACGGATTCGGCATACACCACACCATTCAGGGAAATCAGGGCGATTTCAGTGGTACCACCACCGATATCCACCACCATCGAACCGCGCGCTTCTTCAACCGGCAGGCCGGCACCGATCGCAGCGGCCATTGGCTCTTCGATCAGGAACACTTCGCGGGCACCGGCACCGAGGGCCGATTCACGGATCGCACGTCGCTCCACCTGGGTGGACTTGCACGGAACGCAGATCAGCACACGAGGGCTGGGCTGCAGGAAACTGTTTTCGTGAACCTTGTTGATGAAGTACTGCAGCATCTTCTCGCAGACACTGAAGTCGGCGATCACGCCATCCTTCATCGGACGAATGGCGGCGATATTGCCGGGTGTTCGGCCGAGCATGCGCTTGGCCTCGGTGCCGACGGCAACGACACTTTTCTGATTACCATGGGTCCGAATGGCCACAACCGATGGCTCATTCAGAACGATACCGCGCTCGCGCACGTAAATAAGGGTGTTGGCAGTGCCCAGGTCAATGGAAAGATCGCTGGAAAACATGCCACGCAGTTTCTTGAACATGGGAAAGGGACCCTAGGCAACGCGTGGGTAAAAAAGTGCGGCAAACTCTAACAACGACAGGGATTTTGGGCAAGGCGCCAATGTGCTAAATTGGCCGACTTTCTGTGCACCTAACCCCACAATCGCGGCCGTAAGACCGTAGAAATGCGGTAGTGTTCCGACAATCTAACACACGGACAGCTTCCGTTCTGTTTTCCACTGGAGATTCCCATGGCGCTTGAACGCTCCGACGTGGAAAAAATCGCTCATCTGGCCTCGCTTGGCCTGAATGAAGCCGATCTTCCACAGACCACCGCAGCCCTGAACAGCATTCTCGGGCTGGTTGACCAAATGCAGGCGGTGAATACCGACGGTATCGAGCCCCTGGCTCATCCGCTGGAAGCCAGCCAGCGCCTGCGCGCGGACGTCGTGACCGAACGCAATAATCGCGAGGCCTACCAATCCATCGCGCCAGCGGTCGAAAACGGCCTGTACCTGGTTCCGAAAGTCATCGACTAAAGGGAAAGAGCCTTTCATGCATCACATGACTCTGGCCGAGATCGCCCGCGGTCTCGCCGACAAAAAGTTTTCTTCCGAAGAGCTGACCACGACCCTGCTGGCGCGTATCGCCGAGCTGGGCCCCAAGGTCAACTGCTTCATCAGCCTCACCGAAGAACTGGCCCTGAGCCAGGCCAAGGCCGCCGACGCACGTCGCGCCAACGGTGAAAATGGCGCACTGCTGGGCGCCCCGATCGCCCACAAAGACCTGTTCTGCACCCAGGGCATTCGCACCAGTTGCGGCTCGAAGATGCTCGACAACTTCAAGGCACCCTACGACGCCACCGTGGTCGCCAAGCTGGCCGCCGCCGGCGCAGTGACCCTGGGCAAGACCAACATGGACGAATTCGCCATGGGGTCGGCCAACGAATCGAGCTACTACGGCGCGGTAAAAAACCCGTGGAACCTGGAGCACGTGCCTGGTGGTTCGTCCGGCGGTTCGGCCGCCGCCGTTGCCGCGCGCTTCCTGCCGGCCGCCACGGCCACCGACACCGGCGGCTCCATTCGCCAACCCGCTGCGTTCACCAACCTCACCGGTTTGAAGCCGACGTACGGTCGCGTTTCCCGTTGGGGCATGATCGCCTACGCCTCCAGCCTCGATCAGGGCGGCCCGCTGGCCCGTACCGCTGAAGACTGCGCGATTTTGTTACAAGGCATGGCAGGCTTCGACACGCAGGACTCCACCAGTATCGATGAGCCGGTGCCGGACTACAGCGCCAGCCTCAATACCTCGATCAAGGGCCTGCGCATCGGCGTGCCGAAGGAATACTTCAGCGCCGGCCTCGACCCGCGTATCGCCGAGTTGGTGCACAACAGCATCAAAGAGCTGGAAAAGCTCGGCGCCGTGATCAAGCAAATCAGTCTGCCGAACAACCAGCACGCGATTCCTGCGTACTACGTGATCGCGCCGGCGGAAGCCTCTTCCAACCTGTCGCGTTTCGACGGCGTGCGCTTCGGCTACCGCTGCGAAAACCCGAAGGACCTCACTGACCTGTACAAACGCTCCCGTGGCGAAGGCTTCGGCGCCGAAGTACAGCGCCGCATCATGGTCGGGGCCTACGCCCTGTCGGCCGGCTACTACGATGCGTACTACCTCAAGGCGCAAAAAATCCGTCGCCTGATCAAGAACGACTTCATGGCCGCCTTTGAAGAAGTCGACGTAATCCTCGGCCCGACCACGCCGAACCCGGCCTGGAAGATCGGCGCCAAGACCGGCGACCCGATCGCCGAGTACCTGGAAGATCTCTACACCATCACCGCCAACCTCGCGGGCCTGCCGGGCTTGTCCATGCCCGCCGGTTTCGTCGATGGCCTGCCGGTGGGCGTGCAATTGCTCGCCCCGTATTTCCAGGAAGGCCGCCTGCTCAATGTGGCGCACCAGTACCAGTTGAACACCGACTGGCACACTCGCACCCCTACCGGCTTCTGAGGAGAACACTATGCAATGGGAAGTTGTGATCGGGCTGGAGATTCATACCCAGCTCGCCACCCAATCGAAGATTTTCTCCGGTAGCGCCACCACGTTCGGCTCCGAGCCCAACACCCAGGCCAGCCTGGTAGACCTGGGCATGCCCGGCGTCTTGCCGGTGCTGAACCAGGAAGCGGTGCGCATGGCGGTGATGTTCGGCCTGGCGATTGACGCCGAGATCGGCCAGCACAACGTGTTTGCGCGCAAGAACTACTTCTACCCGGACCTGCCCAAGGGCTACCAGATCAGCCAGATGGAGCTGCCGATCGTCGGCAAGGGCCACCTGGATATTCCGCTGGAAGACGGCACCATCAAGCGTGTCGGCGTGACCCGCGCGCACCTGGAAGAAGACGCCGGCAAAAGCCTGCACGAAGAATTCCCCGGGGCCACCGGTATCGACCTGAACCGTGCCGGCACGCCGCTGCTGGAGATCGTGTCCGAACCGGACATGCGCAGCGCCAAGGAAGCCGTGGCCTACGTCAAGACCATCCACGCGCTGGTGCGCTACCTGGGTATCTGCGACGGCAACATGGCCGAGGGCTCGCTGCGTTGTGACTGCAACGTGTCGGTGCGACCCAAAGGCCAGGCCGAGTACGGCACGCGCTGCGAGATCAAGAACGTCAACTCGTTCCGTTTCATCGAGAAGGCGATTAACACCGAAGTGCGTCGCCAGATCGAACTGATCGAGGACGGCGGCAAGGTGATCCAGCAAACGCGCCTGTACGACCCGAACAAAGACGAAACCCGCGCCATGCGCAGCAAAGAGGAAGCCAACGACTACCGTTACTTCCCCGACCCGGACCTATTGCCGGTGGTGTTGGAGGACTCGTTCCTCAATGACGTGCGCGCCACCCTGCCGGAACTGCCGCAGCAGAAACGCGAACGCTTCCAGGCGCAGTTCGGCCTGTCGGTCTACGATGCCAGCGTTTTGGCTTCCAGCCGCGAACAAGCCAACTACTTCGAACAAGTCGTGAGCATTGCCGGTGACGCCAAACTGGCGGCCAACTGGGTAATGGTCGAACTGGGCAGCCTGTTGAACAAACAGGGCCTGGAAATCGACGACGCCCCGGTGACCGCCGAGCAACTGGGCGGCATGCTGCTGCGCATCAAGGACAACACGATCTCCGGCAAAATCGCCAAGACCGTGTTTGAAGCGATGGCTGCTGGCGAAGGCACTGCCGACGAAATCATCGAGAAGCGCGGCCTCAAGCAAGTCACCGACAGCGGCGCCATCTCGGCCGTACTCGATGAAATGCTGGCGGCCAACGCCGAGCAGGTCGAGCAATACCGTGCGGCAGACGAAGCCAAGCGCGGCAAAATGTTCGGCTTCTTTGTCGGCCAGGCCATGAAAGCCTCCAAGGGCAAGGCCAACCCGCAACAGGTGAACGAACTGCTCAAAAGCAAGCTCGAAGGCTGATTGCGATGAAGGGGCCGGGTGGGTTCTCATGCTCGGCTCGGACCTCCTGTGGGAGGGGCGGTGCGACGATTCGACTTGCCCCCTCCCACATTTGTGATGGGTGCACCTTGATAATGAAGCGTCTACTCGGCCTCCTGGCCCTGTTTTCCCTGCTGACCGGTTGCGCCAGCGGCCTCATCGACCCCAACGGCTACGACGAAACCGGCACTGCCTCCTACTACGGCTCCCGGCACCATGGCAAAAAAACCGCCAGCGGTGAACCTTTCAACCAAAACGCCCTGACCGCTGCCCACCGGCGGCTGCCCTTCGGCACCCAGGTCAAGGTCACCAATCTCGACAACGACAAATCCGTCGTGGTCCGCATCAATGATCGCGGCCCGCATACCCGTGGGCGCTTGATTGATCTTTCACGGCGCGCCGCCGAACAACTGGGCATGCTGCGCAGCGGCACCGCCAGGGTTCGCGTGCAAGCCATGAGCAACTGAACGAGGGAGCCTGGCCATTTTCGGATTAACCGCCCTTTCGCCCTGGAGCCTGCTCGAGCTGGTCAGTGGCCTGCTGCTGCTGATCATCGGTGCCGAGATCCTGGTGCGCGCCGCCGTGCGCCTGGCGGCGAGCCTCAAGGTGCGGCCATTGATCATCGGCCTGACCATCGTGGCCTTCGGCAGCAGCGCGCCACAGATGACGGTCAGCCTGCAGGCGACCCTGGCCGGCAACACCGATATCGCCGTGGGCAGTGTGATCGGTAGCAGTATCTTCAATGTCCTGGTGACCCTGGGCCTGTCGGCGCTGATCATTCCCCTGCGCGTCTCACGGCAACTGGTGCGCCTGGATATCCCGGTGATGATCCTTGCCGGCCTGCTGGTGTTTACCCTCGCGGCCAACGAAGAGCTGACCCCGGTCGACGGGCTTTTCCTGCTGATCGCCTTGCTGGCCTACCTCGCGGTGCTGCACTACCAGACCCGCCACTCGCGCCGCCCGCGCACATTAGACACCGTAGCCCAGGCGCCCTGGCTGAGCAGCGCGCTGCTGATGCTCGGCGGCTTTCTGATCCTGGCGCTGGCCGGGCACCTGCTGCTGGGCGCGGCGGTGGATGTGGCGAGCGACCTGGGCTTGTCGGAACGCATTGTCGGCCTGACGCTGATCGGCGTCGGCACTTCGCTGCCCTGCCTGGCCACCTCGCTGATTGCCGCGTTGCGCGGCCAGCGGGAAATTGCCGTGGGCAATGTGATCGGCAGCAATTTGTTCAATCTGCTCGGCGTGCTGGGGCTCACCGCGCTGTTGGCGCCGTCGCCGTTGTCGGTATCACCCAACGCCCTGGACTTCGACCTGCCGGTGATGCTCGGCGTGGTGGTGTTGTGCCTGCCGGTGTTCTACACCGGCTACCGCGTGACCCGCGCCGAAGGCCTGGTGCTGCTGGGGCTGTACCTGGCGTATGGGCTGCATGTGATGTCATTCACCACCGGCATGCCCCTGGCCAACAAGCTGGAACAATTGATGCTGCATTACGTTCTGCCGGCGCTGGTGGTGTTCCTGGTGTTCACCTCACTGCGCGCCTGGCGCCGCCAACACAAGAGGGAATCGCAATGACCGATCAGAAAAAGTCCGGAGTTGAAATACGCCGCCAGGTCATGGGTGACGTATTCGTCGACCGCGCCCTGGGCAACGCCACTGAATTCACCCAGCCGCTGCAGGATTTCGTCAACGAACATGCCTGGGGCAGCGTGTGGAGTCGCGAAGGTTTGCCGCTCAAGACCCGCAGCCTGATCACCCTCGCCGCCCTCACCGCGCTCAAATGCCCGCAAGAGCTTAAAGGCCACGTGCGCGGCGCACTGAACAATGGCTGCACCGTGGAAGAGATTCGCGAAGCGCTGCTGCATTGCGCGGTGTATGCGGGCGTGCCGGCGGCGATTGATGCGTTTCGCGCGGCGCAGGAAGTGATCGGGGCGTATCAGGCCGATCAGCAGTAACTGTCAGGCAGCATTCAGATCCACCCACCCGCCTGCAACACAAAAATACCGATATTCGTGGTCACCGCCGCCATCAGCGTGGTGATCACGATTATCGCCGCCGCCAGCTCATGATTACCCTCGGCAGCCCTGGCCATCACGAAGCTCGCCGCAGCCGTCGCGCGCCAAAGTACAAAAACAGGATCCCCAGTTCCGGCCCGCGAAAGCCCAGCAGCCAGGCGCCCAGGGTGGCGGCAACCGGCAACCAGACCATCTTCATCAAGCTCGCGCTCAAGGCCATGTTGCCGCTTTTGCGCAGCGCCGCCAGGGACAAGGTACCGCCGATGCAGATCAAGGCCAGTGGTAAGGTGGTATCGGCCAAGTACGCTAAGGACTTTTCCAGCCAGCCGGGCAGGCCAATCTGAAAATAGGCGAACGGCGCCGCCACGATCACGCTGATGATCAACGGGTTGGCCACCACGCTCTTGAAAATGCTCCAGGGGTCGGACTTGATCACCGGGCTGTACACCGCCAGCACAATGGTCGACAGGGTGTTGTAGAACAAAATCACCAGCGCCGCGAGGACCGCGCCCAGCGAGATCCCATAGTCGCCGTACATGCTGGCCGCCAGCGCCAGGCCGATCACCCCGTTATTGCCGCGAAACGCGCCCTGGGTGTAAATGCCGCGGTCTTCACGCTTGCAACGAAAGATCGCCCAGCCCCAGGCCAGGGCAAAGCTCACCAGCGTGGCGATTGAAAAATAAATCAGCAACCCCGGCTTGAGCGCCGAATGCAGGTCGGCATGCAGGATGCCCAGGAACAGCAGCGCCGGCATGGTGACGTTGAACACCAGGGACGAAGCCGTGTGGATGAAGTTGTCGTTGATCCAGTTGATGCGCTTGAGCAGCACACCGAGAAACAGCATGGCAAACACCGGCGCGGTGATGGTGAGGGTGGTGAGGAAGATAGCCAGCATGCCGGGGAGAACCTTGGTGGGCGTCGTTAGGTGGCTAATGATAAGCCATACAGCCCGCGTCGTCTGGTCAAACGCAATCGGGGAAGCCCCCTCCAACCCTTTGACCGATGTTCCAGCATCAAAACTGCGCCTCGAGTGTGGGAGGGGGCTTGCCCCCGATTGCAGGCGACTCCGGTCTCAGGTAATCGGCGCCGGGTTGAACAAGGTGATGTCGTTGTGCAGCTTGTGATGCTCGCCCAGGTC
>NZ_JAFHKI010000050.1 GCF_016937615.1 Pseudomonas lactucae
CGCCTCGTACGAAAAACCCTACCCGATGGCAGCAAGGTTGATTATGCCTACGATCGCCAGGGCAACCTCCTCAGCGTCGACGACGGCCACTGGGCGCTGGCCTACGAATACGACCCACAAAACCGCCTCACCGCCGAACACCAAGGCTGGGGCACTTTGCGCTATGGCTACGACGCCCGCGGTCAACTGAAAAATCTACGCCTGCCGGACAACAACCGCCTCACCTTCAACCACGCCAAGGGCGGTCATTTGGCCACCGTTGAGTTGAATGGCAAAACGCTCACCTCGCACCTCTTCAAAGCCGGCCAGGAGCACCAACGCCAACAAGGCCAACTCCTCAGCCACTACCACTACGACGACCAGCACCGCCTGCACGCCCACACCGTCACGCAACAGGAAAATTACTTCTACCAACGCCACTACGACTACGACAAATCCGGCAACCTCACCCGCCTCAACGACACTCGCAAAGGCAAACACCACTACCGCTACGACCCGCTCAACCGCCTCACCCACGCCGACCACTCGCAAGACCTGCAGGAACGCTTCGCCCATACCCCGGCCGGCAACCTGCTGATGCAAGACCGCCCCGGCCCCGACATCGTTGCCGGCAACCGCCTGATGATCCAGGGCGACCGGCACTACGACTACGACGCCTTCGGCAACCTGATCCGCGAACGGCGTGGCAAGGGTCATCAACTCATTACCGAATACCGATACGACTGCCAACACCGCCTGATCGGTATTACGCAACCCAACGGCCAAACGGCGAGTTACCGTTATGACCCGTTTGGGCGGCGCATCAGCAAAACTGTGGATGGCATCATCACGGAGTTTTTCTGGCAAGGCGACAAACTCATCGCCGAGCACCATGCGGACCGTCATCGCAGTTACCTCTACGAACCGGAGAGTTTTAGGCCGCTCGCCCTGCTGGAAGGCTTCGGCCCAGATGAAACCCAGCCCTACCACTACCAACTCGACCACCTCGGCACGCCGCAGGAGCTGACCGATCAAGACGGCGAAATCGTCTGGTCCGCCCACTACCGCGCCTACGGCCAGATCAGCCGCCTCGACGTCGGAAAAGTCGACAACCCGTTGCGCTTCCAGGGCCAATACTTCGACCCGGAAAGCGGGCTGCACTACAACCGCCATCGCTACTACAATCCGGATATCGGTCGTTACCTGACGCCAGACCCGGTGAAGCTGGCGGGTGGGATCAACGCCTACCAGTACGTGCCCAACCCGACGGGTTGGATCGATCCGCTTGGACTGAGTAAATGTCCTGGCACGAAAGGATGTAAACCATCCTTAGGCGTTGAAGATCCTTCAACACTGACATCAAGTAAAAAAACCGAACCCAACCTTCCATCTCCGCGTCGTGATGAAGAATATCTTTTTCGCGGGGACAAAATCCCTCCAAACGAAGTCTTCAAAAATGGGTTTAAAAGCAAAGGCAACAGCGAAGATTTATACCTACACGCAATTGACAGCGACGACCCGCCAAGCAACTTCATAAGTACATCGCCATCCCGAGCAGTCGCAATCACCTTTGCTACCAGCTATGGAGACAAAAAAGGCTATTTATATACGCTTAGAAATATTGAGGGCCATGATATAAATACAGAATTAGGAAAGCAGGCGCCTTACCCAAAAGAACAAGAATTTGCTATCCATCATAAAATTAATACAGAGGACATACTAGGCGCCACCCCGGTAAAAACTGATGGAACTTACGTTGGATATTCCATACCAAACCCCAACAGGTAATAAAATGAAAACCAAAAATATAAAAGCAATAATCAATAACGAACACAAACAGGTCACCGTCAAATATAGCCCAACAAAACTCACCATGACATTTTCAGAAGCCGAAAACTTTAAAAAAGTTTATGAAGGAAAAGATCTGTATGTTTGCTTCGCAAAAATTAGAGCAGATTTCTCGCATATAACATTTTTATGCAAAGGAGCAAAAATAAATGTTAAACCTTCAAGAATGGGCTCTCAAATGAGCGCTGGGCTTGTCGCATACGAAATGACGCTAGGCCAACAAGCTACCAACGACGACATCGTCCATTTATTTGACTATGAAGAAGAAAACCTAACAAACAATCCACAAGAGCAAGTTGATTTCTTCAATAAATGGTTGGCGTCATTAGGTGCGGAGGATTACGAAAAATTTAACTAAGCGCTGTTCAAAATAAATATGAAAGATCGCATTCCTCCCCCTGTGATAAGTAAGCCCGCTTACCACAGGGGATAAACGGCGTCTTAGACCCCCGCCAACGCCAAATCCATCGCAAAATACGTAAAAATCAAATCCGCCCCCGCCCGCTTGATCGAGCCCAAGGTCTCGCGCACCACGCGATCCTCATCAATCGCTCCCGCCCGGGCGCCGAACTTGATCATCGCGTATTCACCGCTTACCTGATATGCCGCCACCGGCAAACGCGAGGCTTCGCGGATGTCGCGGATGATGTCGAGGTAGGCACCTGCCGGTTTGACCATCAGGGCGTCCGCGCCTTCCTGTTCGTCGAGCAGCGATTCGCGTACGGCTTCGCGGCGGTTCATGGGGTTCATCTGGTAGCTTTTGCGGTCGCCCTTGAGCGCGCTGCCGCCGGCTTCGCGGAAGGGGCCGTAGAGGGCCGAGGCGAATTTGGTCGAGTAGGCCATGATCGGAATATGGGTAAAACCGGCGTCATCCAGGGCGCGGCGGATGGCCTGGACCTGGCCGTCCATGGCGGCCGAGGGGGCGATCACGTCGGCACCGGCGCGGGCGGCGGCCACGGCTTGTTTGCCGAGGTTGACCAGGGTCGCGTCGTTGTCGACATGGCTGCCGTGCATCACGCCGCAGTGGCCGTGGTCGGTGTATTCGCAAAAGCAGGTGTCGGACATTACGATCATTTCCGGCACGGCGTCCTTGATGATCGAGGACATGCGCGAAACCAGGCCGCGTTCTTTCCAGGTGTCACTGCCACTGGCGTCCAGGTGGTGGGATACGCCAAAGGTCATCACCGACTTGATGCCGGCGCGGGCATAACGCTCGATCTCGCTTGCCAGTTTCTTCTCTGGGATACGCCGCACGCCCGGCATGCTGGTGATCGGGACGAAGTCGTCGATTTCTTCTTCAACAAAAATCGGCAGTACCAGGTCGTTGAGGGTGAACTCGGTTTCCTGGAACAGGCCACGCAGCTCCGGGGAGCGGCGCAGGCGGCGTGGGCGGGCTTGAGGGAACTGGCTGGTCATGGTTTTCCTGATTCAAGACAAAACTATGGGGCAAAAGCTTATGCCCCCAACCCCCCGCAACACAAATGCCAGGGGCCAATAGTGTATTGCGCGGTCGGTAATAATTCATTGATCTAGAGCTGTAGACAGCCTTCGATACACACCGCGACGGCGCCGCCGACCCAGATCTCCTTGCCCTGGCGTTCAATGTGGATACGCCCGGCACGCCCCATGGCCGTGCCCTGGCTGACGACATAACACTCCGGCGCCAGCCCCTCCCCCAGCAACCATTGGGCGACACCGGCATTCAGGCTGCCGGTGGCCGGGTCTTCCGGGGCGCCGTCGCCGGCGATAAAACCGCGCACTTCAAAGTCTGCATCCACCTCGTCGCGCGCCGGGTCGCACGGGGCGACTACGCCCACCGCGAGGCCGAGCAGTTGCGCATAGTCCGGTTGCAGGTCAAGCACAGCCTGACGATCAGCCAGCATTACCGCCAGCCAACCGGCGCCGTTGTCCACCCATTGGCTGCGCACGATTGCCCCAGGCGCCAGGTTCAACGCCTGGCACACGCGTTCGAGCACGTCATCTTCCACCGGTCCCGCGCGCAACAACGGCGGTGCGATAAACGCCAGCCCATCGCCTTGACGACGGATACGCACCAGGCCGATTTCACACTCCTGGATGATCTCCTCGCCTTGGGGCACCCCGCCCGCTTGCAGCCAGGCGTGGCAACTGCCCAGTGTCGGGTGCCCGGCGAACGGCAGCTCCTGCACGGTGGTAAAAATCCTTACCCGATAGTCAGCCCTTGGATCGCGCGGTGTCAGCAAAAACGTGGTTTCACTGAGGTTGGTCCAATTGGCGAAGTCCGCCATCTGCTGGTCGCTGAGGCTATCGGCCCCCAATACCACGGCCAATGGGTTGCCTTTGAGCGGCACACGGCTGAAGACATCCAGTTGTTTGAAATCGAAAGTCGGCATGCTCAGCTCGGAATATTCAGGCCACGGATCACCGCAGGCCGGGCGATAAACCCATCCAGCGCGCGCAGGACGTTGGGAAAGTCGGCGATGCCCACCAGGTCACCCGATTCGTAGAAGCCAATCAGGTTCCGGATCCACGGGAAGGACGCAATATCGGCGATGCTGTAGTCATCGCCCATGATCCAGGTGCGGCCGAGCAGACGTTTTTCCAGCACTTGCAGCAAGCGGCGGGACTCGGCGGCGTAACGGTCGCGGGGGCGTTTGTCTTCGTAGTCCTTGCCGGCGAATTTATTGAAAAAACCCAACTGGCCGAACATCGGGCCGATGCCGCCCATCTGGAACATCAGCCATTGAATCGTTTCATAACGTGTCGCCGGATCCTCGGAGAGCAACCGGCTGGTTTTTTCCGCCAGGTAGATCAGGATCGCGCCAGACTCAAACAGCGCCAGCGGCTGGCCGGCCGGGCCGTCGGGGTCGATGATCGCGGGGATTTTGTTGTTGGGGTTCAGGGACAGGAACTCGGGAGACAACTGGTCCTGGGTCTCGAAACTGACCTTGTGCGCTTCATAAGGCAGGCCCAGCTCTTCCAGCATGATCGAGACTTTTACCCCGTTGGGCGTGGGCAGTGAGTAAAGTTGCAGGCGCTCAGGGTGCTGGGCAGGCCATTTGCTATTGATCGGGAAAGCGGCAAGTGCATTCATCGGGACGACCCCTGGGGCGGAAAGCCTCCATGATAGTCACCTGGAGGCTGTCCTGCATGAGTCATCAATGCGCAACATCAGCGGGCTATTATCCCGCACAGGCGAACCAATACGTCCTCGTGCACTCTTATGTGCGCTTATCGGGTGAACGGAGGCACCTCAGCTGTATCGACAGGGAATACCGCAAGACGCCCAGGCGTTATTGGGGCCAGGCTTGTCAGCCTTAACGTGACGCATGAAGACTCGAACCTACAATGACGATCAAGCCTCTGCGCCTTGTGCAACGCCTGAGACACTATGCCTACATCATGCTGCCGCTGTTGCTGGTCAGCGGCGCCATGGTCGCTGCACTCGACGCCCGTGAAAGCCGCGCCCAACCCGTAGACGGCGTACAAACCCTGGTGTTCCTGCGCCACGGCGAAAAACCCGCCGGCGGCCTGGGCCAACTCAATTGCCAGGGCCTGAACCGCGCGATGAACCTGGCCACGGTATTGCCGGAGAAATTCGGCAAGGCCGACTTCGTGTTCGCCGCCAACCCGACGCGCAATGTAGAGGAAGGCGAGCGGGATAACTCCTACAGCTACATCCGCCCACTGATGACCATCAGTCCCAGCGCCATCAAGCTGGGCCTGCCGGTGAATATCAAATTCTCGGCGAATGACACCAGTGACTTGGCCGATGAGCTGGTCGAAGACAAATATCACAATGCCACAATCTACACCGCCTGGTCCCACGGCTACCTGCCGGAGTTGATCAACAAGGTGGCGAGTGAAGCCTCGGGCGAAAAACACACCATCACCGAAGATTGGTCCGGCAATGACTACGACACGCTGTATGTCCTGACGCTGACCTGGCACAACGGCAAGGCCTCGCTGTTGAGCCGCAACTACAAGCAAGGCTTGAATGACGGCGACCAGACCTGTCCGGAACCCACACAGGTGAGCGCCGAGAGCTGAGAGCGTATGATGCGTCGCTATTGACTCATCGACGGATCATCACCCATGTCCAACCTCACCTCCATCCAGCCCAACCGGGGCTGGTCGTTCTGGTGGAAACCAGCGCTGTTCCTGCTGGTCGCCTGCGTCGGCCTCTACTACGTGAAATGGTCGCCCTACTACTTCAAGGCGTTTGCCGCGGCGGATAACCACAGCATCGGCGCCTCGATTCTCAATGATCAACAAAGCTCGCCCCTGGCGGCAGCGCTGGCCTATGCCCAGGTGTATTTCCTGGCAATCTGGAAAGCCGCCGTACTGGCGGTGATCCTCGGCTCTCTTTTACAGGTATTGATCCCTCGCGACTGGCTGCTACGTCTGTTCGGCCGCGCCGGGCTGGGCTCGACCGTGCGCGGTGGGCTGTTCGCCTTGCCGGGCATGATGTGCAGTTGCTGCGCCGCGCCGGTGGCGGCGGGCATGCGTCGCCAGCAGGTGTCGGTGGGCGCGGCGCTGGCCTTCTGGATCGCCAACCCGGTGCTCAATCCGGCCACCCTGGTGTTCATGGGTTTTGTGCTGGGCTGGGGCTTTACCGCGTTGCGGCTGGTGGCGGGGATTGTGCTGGTGGTGGGTGTGTCGCTGGTGGCGCAGCGCATTGCCCGACCGGACCAAGTACCGGAGGCGGCACTGGACGCGGTAGCCGAAGTCAGCACCCTGGAATCGCAACCGTTCCTCAGTCGCTGGTTGCGCACCCTCTGGCAGCTGTTCTGGAGCACCATCCCGGTCTATATCCTGGCGGTGCTGGTGCTGGGCGCGGCGCGTGTGTGGCTGTTCCCCCACGTGGACGGCGCGATGGCCAACAGCCTGATATGGCTGGTGCCGCTGGCGATTGTCGGCACGCTGTTTGTGATTCCTACCGCGGCCGAGATCCCTATCGTACAAACCATGATGACCCTGGGCATGGGCACCGGCCCGGCCGTGGCCTTGCTGATGACCCTGCCGAGCGTGAGCCTGCCGTCACTGCTGATGCTGCGCAAGGACTTCGATGCGCGGGTGCTGGTGACGGTCGCGGGGTTGACCATGCTGGTGGGTGTGGTGTGCGGGTTGATCGGGGCGGTGATTCTGTAGGCATTGCATGAATGCCTACGTAGCACTAACACATAAATATGCCTATGCAGAGCGCCCGTTTCTCTGGCGCAGATACTCCAACACGGCGCCCTGCTCCCCGGCAAACTCGACGCGCGCGCCTTTGCTTTCACGCTGGAAGGCGTACATCGGGTCGTAGTACTCGCGCAATAGCCCTTCGATCCAGCCGCGGTGCAGGTCCACAGTGCCGCTGTGTGCCTGTTCGGCCAGAGCCTTCTGCATGATCGCATGCAACCGCTGGAAGCGTTCACCGCCAAGACGCTTGTGGATATTGGCCAGGCTCTGGGTCAGGCGTTCGGCAAACAGCGCGTGGCCGTTTTCGCCAAACACCCCGATAAACTCCGCACACAGCTCCACCACATAGTCGCGCAGGATGCGTTCCACGCGGCCTTCGACGCTGTCCTCCAGCCACACCATCGAATACGCCTGCATGCCCTTGTGCAGCGGCAATGGCAATGCACAGCTGCCGATCATGCGGCTCTCGTCCTCGACCACAAATTGCTCGGTACCCGCCGCGCGCTTTTTAAGCAGGTCCACCGCCAGGCGGTTTTCGAAGTCGATGTTGGACGGCTGTGTCGTGGCGCGCTTGCCGAAACTGGAACCGCGATGGTTGGCGTGACCTTCCAGGTCCAGGGCGTTATGCAGTTGACCGAGCACTTCGGTCTTGCCGGTGCCGGTCATGCCGCCCAGCAACACGAAGTCACACTGGGTCGTGGCCTGCTCGATGGTTTCCACCAGGAAGGTACGCATCGCCTTGTAGCCACCGCCCACCCGCGGGTAGTCGATACCGGCTTCGGTTTTCAGCCATTGCTGCACGATCTGCGAACGCAAGCCGCCACGAAAGCAGTACAGGTAACCGTTGGGGTTGGCCTGGGCGAACTGCGCCCACTGTTCGATACGTTTGGCCTTGATCGCCCCGGACACCAGCTCATGTCCCAGCACGATTGCCGCTTGCTGGCCCTGCTGCTTGTAGCAGGTGCCGACCCGCTGGCGCTCGTCATCGGTCATCAGCGGCAGGTTGATCACGCCGGGGAACGCGCCCTTGGTGAATTCGACCGGCGCGCGGGTGTCCATCAGCGGCCGGTCGTTGAGGAAGATATCGCGGTAATCGGTGATGTCAGTCGCCATCAAATCACCTCTACCGCGTTGCTCTGTCGCTCAACCAACGCGCCGATTGGCTCGAGGTTCAGGCCCAGTTCGGCGGCCACCGCGTGGAATTCGGCATCACCTTGCGGGGTGACGGCGATCAGCAGGCCGCCGCTGGTCTGCGGGTCGCACAGCACACGTTTGTGCAACTCCTGCAAACGTCCCAGCTTGCTGGCATAGCTGTCGAAGTTGCGCAAAGTACCACCGGGCACGCAGCCCTGTTCCAGGTAGTACTCGACCCCTGGCAGGCGTGGGACTTTTTCATATTCGATACGGGCAGTCAGACCGCTGCCGTCAGCCATTTCCACCAGGTGGCCCAACAGGCCGAAACCGGTGACATCGGTCATGGCGGTCACGCCGGCCAGTTTGCCGAAGCGGCTGCCTGGTTTGTTGAGGGTGCACATCCAGTCACGGGCCAGGCCGATATCGGTCTCGCGCAGCTTGCCCTTCTTTTCCGCGGTGGTGAGGATGCCGATGCCCAGGGGCTTGGTCAGGTAAAGCTTGCAGCCGGCAGTGGCGGTGTCGTTGCGCTTCATATGGCGCTTTTGCACGATGCCGGTCACGGCCAGGCCGAAGATCGGCTCCGGCGCGTCGATGGAATGCCCACCCGCCAAGGGAATGCCGGCCGCGTCGCACACGGACCTGCCGCCACGGATCACCTCACGGGCAATTTCCGGCGCCAGTACGTTCACCGGCCAGCCAAGAATGGCGATGGCCATCAACGGGTCACCGCCCATGGCATAGATGTCGCTGATCGCATTGGTGGCGGCGATGCGGCCGAAATCGAAGGGATCATCGACAATCGGCATGAAAAAGTCGGTAGTGGAGACCACGCCGCGCTCGTCGTCGATGGCGTACACCGCCGCATCGTCACGGGAGGCGTTACCCACCCACAGATTGGGGTCCAGGTTCTGTGCACCGCTGCCGGCGAGGATAACTTCCAGTACTTGCGGCGAAATCTTGCAGCCGCAACCCGCGCCGTGGCTGTACTGGGTAAGGCGAATCGGCTCGTTCATGGTGGACCTCAAGCTATCAAGTGGGCGGATTCTACCAGACAGCAAAAGGCCGGCTGGGCTCTTGTGAGCACAGCCGGCCTGTTTGTTTCAGCGCTTACTGACGGGCGGCAAGCAAACGCTTGTGGCGATTGCGCCGTGCAATGTTCAAGCACTCGATGGCCGCCGAGAAGGCCATGGCCGCGTACACGTAGCCTTTAGGCACATGGGCACCGAAGCCTTCTGCGATCAGCGTCATGCCGATCATGATCAGGAAGCCCAGAGCCAGCATCACCACGGTCGGGTTGTCGTTGATGAACTTGGCCAGCGGTTCAGCCGCTACCAGCATCACGATCACCGAAGTCACCACGGCAATGATCATGATCGGCAAGTGCTCGGTCATGCCCACGGCGGTAATGATGCTGTCGATGGAGAACACCAGGTCAAGCAACAGGATCTGCCCGATCGCCGCCGCAAAACCGATGGTCACGACGTTGCTGGTGCTGGCCTTCTCTTCCGGCTCCGGGTCCATGCTGTGGTGGATCTCGGTGGTGGCCTTCCATACCAGGAACAGGCCGCCGGCGATCAGGATCATGTCCTTCCAGGAAAACGCCTGGCCGAACACTTCGAACACCGGCGTCGTCAGTTGCACGATAAACGCGATGGTGCTCAACAAGCCCAGGCGCAGGACCAACGCCATGCTGATACCGATGCGTCGCGCCTTGGCCCGGTGCTGCTCGGGCAATTTGTTGGTGAGGATCGAGATGAAGATCAGGTTATCGATGCCCAGCACGATTTCCATGACGATCAGGGTGGCCAGCGCGATCCACGCGGTGGGGCTGGCGGCCAGTTGTAAAAGGTAATCCATAGGTCAGTCCTGACGTTGTGCTGGGAGATTAGGTTTCTTTAGTGTTCGATTCAGATTCGTTTGCTTCCTGCTCATCCTTTTTTTGCGGATTGATCAGGTCTTGCGTCGCTTCGCTCAACGCCTGCTCCGCGGCCTTCTGGGTATCGTCGATCGCTTGCTTGGCCGATTCGGAGGCTTTACCCAGCACTTGCTGTGCGCTTTTTTCGACCTGATCGCAACCGCCGATCATCATCAATGAAAGCGCAAGCAACGATGCCGCGCCCAGGGAATTGAGTTTCATGATGTATTCCTCGTTATAACCCTTGGGTCCAAATAGTGGCCCCGCGATAGCGAGGCATTCTATGCGGGTGAACAGTTCAGTAAAATTCGTATTTTTCTAGCGTATACTTCGGTTTTTACGAAGTGAGGCAGCCATGCTCAATTACCGACAACTGCACTACTTCTGGGTCGTGGCCAAGACCGGCAGTATCGTGCGCGCCTGCGAGCAGCTGAACCTCACGCCTCAGACCATCAGCGGGCAGATCAGCCTGCTGGAGCAGACCTTCGGTATCGCACTGTTTCAACGGGTCGGCCGCCAACTTGAGCTGACCGAAGCCGGGCGTCAGGCCCTGCCCTATGCCGAGCAGATGTTCCAGACCGGCAATGAATTGGAGGCGATGCTGCGCGCGCAGCCCAACGAACAGCAGATTGTGTTCCGGGTCGGGGTGGCGGATGTGGTGCCCAAATCCATCGTCTACCGCTTGATCGCGCCAACCATGGAGCTCAGCGAGCCGCTGCGCATTACCTGCCGCGAAGACAAGCTAGAACGGTTATTGGCCGACTTGGCGATTCAGCGCCTGGACCTGGTGATTTCCGATAGTCCCATGCCCTCGCACCTGGACATCAAGGGCTATAGCCAGAAACTGGGGGAATGCGGCATCAGCTTTTTTGCCACCCAGGCATTGGCTGACCAGCACAACGGCGACTTCCCACACTGCCTGCATGGCGCCCCGCTGCTGATTCCGGGCGCGGAGACCGTCGTCCGCAGCCGTCTGCAACGCTGGTTCGCCGAGCAGCAGATCCAGCCGCGGATCATCGGCGAATTCGACGACAGCGCTCTGATGCAGGCCTTTGGCCAATCCGGCAGCGGGATTTTTATCGCCCCCAGCGTGATTGCCGATGAAGTGGTGCGCCAGTATGGCGTGGCGCTGATCGGCCAGACCGATGCGGTTACCGAGTCGTTCTATGCGATCTCAGTGGAGCGTAAGGTCAAACACCCTGGCATCGTGGCGATTACCGAAGGTGCAAGACGGGAGCTGTTTACCGCCCTGCCGTGACGGCAAGGTAGGGCAAGGCACTCAAGTCCGACAGCCATGGTGACGGAATGCCGCAGCGAACAGGACGCTTCCTACAGCATGCTAGACTTCGCGCCTGCTTCCTACAGCGCTTTCCTCCTGCAATGCTGCGTCCTACTAAAAAAACTAGAGACATCCCCTTATGACTGCTGCCCCTTCCCTCTTGCAACGACTCATGCGCGTCAGCCTGGTCACGCAAATCGTTATCGGCCTGATCACCGGCATCCTGCTTGCCCTGTTGGCGCCTGAGGCTGCCAGAGCCACTGGTTTTATTGGCAAGGTGTTTGTCACCGCGCTGAAAGCCGTGGCGCCGATTCTGGTGTTTGTGCTGGTCATGGCCTCGATAGCCAACCATAAACACGGCCAGGAAACCCATATCAAGCCGATTCTGTTCCTGTATTTGCTGGGCACTTTTGCTGCGGCCGTGGTCGCGGTAGTCGCCAGCATGTGGTTCCCCTCGACGCTGGTGCTGGCCAGCCACGACGCCACCGTCAGCGCCCCCGGCGGCATTGGCGAGGTGCTGCAAAGCCTGCTGCTCAGCGTGGTGGACAACCCGGTGAGCGCACTGATGAACGCGAACTTCATCGGCATCCTGGCGTGGGCCATCGGTATGGGCATCGCCATTCGCCATGCGGGCGTTACCACCCGCACCGTGCTGGATGACCTGTCCAACGGCGTCACGCTGATCGTACGCGTGGTGATCCGCTTTGCGCCGCTGGGGATCTTCGGCCTGGTGGCCTCGACCCTGGCCACGTCCGGCTTCGGCGCCCTGCTCGGCTACGCGCACCTGCTGGTGGTGCTGATCGGCTGCATGCTGTTCGTGGCCTTGGTGATCAACCCGGCCATCGTGTTCTGGAAACTGCGCCGCAACCCATACCCGCTGGTGTTGATGTGCCTGCGCGAAAGCGGCATCACCGCGTTCTTTACCCGCAGTTCGGCGGCGAATATCCCGGTCAACCTGGCGTTGAGCAAACGCCTGGGCTTGCATGAAGATACCTACTCGGTATCGATCCCGCTGGGCGCGACCATCAACATGGCCGGTGCCGCCATCACCATCACCGTGCTGACCCTGGCGGCAGTGCACACCCTGGGCATCAACGTCGACCTGCCGACCGCCGTGCTGCTCAGTGTGGTCGCGGCCGTGTGCGCCTGCGGGGCTTCCGGTGTGGCCGGTGGCTCGCTGCTGTTGATTCCACTGGCGTGCAGCCTGTTCGGCATTCCGAGTGAAATCGCCATGCAGGTGGTGGCCGTTGGCTTCATCATCGGCGTGTTGCAGGACTCGGCGGAAACCGCGCTCAACTCCTCCACCGATGTGCTGTTCACCGCAGCCGCATGCCTGGGCAAGGAAGAACAGGCGGCTTAACCGCCGGCTATAAAAAAGCCCGGTGCGGTTCTTGAATGAACCGCACCGGGCTTTTTTGTGACTGGATGCTTAGAAAGCGCCCATGTAATCGCGCTTGCCCACTTCCACACCGTTGTGACGCAGCAAGGCGTAGGTGGTGGTGACGTGGAAGAAGAACTGCGGCAGGCCGTAGGACAACAGGTAGGACTGGCCGCTGAAGCGCTTCTCTTTCGGCGTGCCTGGGCGGGTGATGATCTCGATGCCTTCCTTGCCGTCGATTTGCTCGGGCTTGAGGGTATCGACGAAGGCCAGGACCTTGGCGATCAGCGCTTGCAGGTCGGCGAAGGTCACTTCGCTGTCATCGTATTTAGGTACTTCGATCTCGGCCAGGCGCGCGGACACGCCCTTGGCGAAGTCGACGGCGATCTGCACCTGGCGCACCAGCGGGAACATGTCCGGGAACAGGCGCGCCTGCAACAGGGCGTTGGGGTCGATGTTCTTGGCTGTGGCATGGGCTTCGGCTTTGTTCAGCACATCGCTCAGGGCGTTGAGCATTTGCTTGAAGACTGGGATGGAAGCGGCATAGAGGGAAATAGTCATGACAGTCTCATCGGTAATGGCAGGGTTGGAACCAGCGGCGATTATAGCCATGCCGAGCGCTTGTCTTTTAATTTTTCAAGGATAGGCTAAAGGCCTTCACTGCATAGGGAACGCGCGCGATGACCGCCGAGCACGACACCGATACCCCAGAGCCGCGCCTGAACAGCACGGAAATCCGCCTCCTGGGCTGCCTGATCGAAAAACAGGCGACCAACCCCGAAACCTACCCCCTGACGCTCAACGCCCTGGTGCTGGCCTGCAACCAGAAAACCAGCCGCGAGCCAGTGATGAACCTCAGCCAGGGCCAGGTCGGCCAGAGCCTGCGTGTATTGGAAGGCCAAGGCTTCACCCGCCTGGTGATGGGCAGCCGCGCCGACCGCTGGGAACATCGCGTGGACAAGGCGCTGGAGCTGGTGCCGGCTCAGGTGATCCTGATTGGGCTGTTGTTTTTGCGCGGCCCGCAGACCGTCAACGAACTGCTGACTCGCAGCGGGCGCATGCATGATTTCGAAGATGCCGAGCAAGTGGTGCATCAGCTCGAACGCCTGATCTCACGCGGGCTGGCGGTACTGGTGCCGCGCCAGGCCGGACAGCGGGAGGACCGCTATACCCATGCACTGGGCGACCCGGCGGATATTGAGGTGATCATGGCCGCGCGGGGGAGTCCGGTTGAGCGTGGGGCTGGAGTGTCTGTGGACCGTATTGAAGAATTGGAAGCGCGAATCGCGGCGCTGGAAGAGCGCCTGGCGCAGTTGGACCAGGCGTAATACAGGCAAAAATGTGGGAGGGGCGGTGCGACGATTCGACTTGCTCCCACTTTTGGCTATCAGTGCCCTTCAGCTTCGGGCAAACGCCACGGCTTTTTCGAACTGCTCCTGGGTCGGCCGCACACCGGTATAAAGCACAAACTGCTCCAGGGCCTGGATCGCGATCACTTCCAGCCCGGTAATCACCTGCTTACCCTTGGCCCGTCCCCGAACAATCAACGGCGTTTCGGCGGGGATCGCCACCACATCGAACACCGTTTCGGCTTTATCAATAGCCTCGGCCTCGAACGCCAACGCATCCGCCTCGGCACCACCGGTCATGCCGATCGGCGTGACGTTGATCAGCATCCGTGGGCGCAACCCGCCAAGGTCGGCTTGCCACTCGTACCCAAGATTCTGCGCCAATCTGCGCCCCGCCGCCTCGTTGCGCGCCACGATCACGCCGTTGGCATAACCACCGTCACGCAAGGCACTGGCCACGGCCTTGGCCATGCCGCCGCTGCCGCGCAGAGCAAAGGTCGAATCCTTGGGCACTGCATGTTTCTGGAGCAGTTGCTCAACGGCGATGTAATCGGTGTTGTAGGCCTTGAGATGGCCGTTGGTATTGACGATGGTGTTCAGCGAGTCAATCGCTTGAACCGAAGCGTCGAGTTCGTCCACTAAGGCAATGGCGGCCTCCTTGAACGGCATGGACACTCCGCAACCCCGAACGCCCAACGCCCGGATACCACTGATCGCGCCGGGCAAATCCTGGCTGCTGAAGGCCTTATAGTAGAAATTCAGACCCAACTGTTCATACAGGTGGTTATGAAATCGCAGGCCGAAATTCCCAGGGCGGGCCGACAGCGACATGCACAGTTGGGTGTCCTTGTTGGGGTGCATCTGCATGGAAAACTCCCTTGAGTAAGCAAATCGGTACAGACCTTACACAACCTTTACCTAACGGCTGTGCTGTTTTTCAAAAATACGTTGTCTTAAAAGTATCCCCGCGACATTACTTGAGTCTATTGATTGCAGACCACAAGCGCAGGGGCTAACCGAGGAATGACCATGAATCGTAAAATCCCCAGGATCGCCTTGCTTATCGGTGCACTCGCCATGGCAGGCCAAGCCTCCGCCCACGGCGGTGGATGGGCTGGCCCGGCCGCCTTGGGTGCGTTGGTCGGCGCCGCCGTTGTGGGCTCCGTGGTTGCCAGCCAACCCCGCGAGGTGTACGTGCAACAGCCCGTGTATGTGCAACCGCAGCCGGTGTATGCCGCGCCCCCGCCGGTGTACTACGCACCGCCGCCGCCGGTGTATGTGCAGCAAGAGGTGTATTACCGCCCGGCGCCGGTCTATTACGGCCCACCTCGTGGCTACTACGGCCCTCCGCACGGCTACTACCGCCGCGGCTGGTAAATGCTAGGCATGACGCACGAAACAGGCCCCGCCCGCACGCGGGGCCTTTTTTTGCCTGTGAAGTCCGGATTTATCGTGCGAAGGTCGCTATGAGGACAATGGCCTGGCTCCAATCCCACATGATCAAGGTCCAAAGTCTACTTGCCCGATAGGGGCTCGCGCTGTCATGTTTGTGTCACGACTCACTCTCACTATTCGATCCTGTCCACCCAATAACAACAAGGACGACTGAACCATGCCCACACAAAACCCGCACCGCACCGCTGGCCTCTGTACGTCCAGCAAGGTTTACAGCGCACTCACCGAACTCAAGCATCTGGAAGGTCACCGCAGCGCGAAATTCCTCGCGTTGCTGGCGGAAAACCTGGTGCGCAAGGGCCTGCTCAACGAGCAGGAAGTGGTGAGCATGCTCGATCAGGTAGTCGACTGACGCCTGGCATTGATGTCGACTATCGAGCCAGGTGATTTTTCCTCAGCCGCCGGGTCTCGTAAGGTGGCCTCCATAGCGATTGGAGGTATGTATGCCCACTGTTCAAATCATGTCCGTCATCGGCAGCGCCGTCCCCGCCCCGCTTCGAGCGTCGGGCTTGCTCGCCTGCTGGTACCTGGTACGCGACGGCGAGGCCATCAGCGGCCCGCTCACGTCGCTGTCGGCCGCTGAAAAACAGCTGCAGCAAGCCTCGAACTTCCGGCTCCACGCCTGAGGTTCAAGGTAACGGCAGTTTGACCCGCGGCTTGCTCTCGACAAACAGCGCCCAACTGGACATGAACAGCGCCGCCACCAGCGGCCCGATCACGAACCCGTTGAGGCCGAACACCGACAGGCCGCCCAGGGTCGAGATCAGGATCAGGTAGTCCGGCATCTTGGTGTCCTTGCCAACCAGGATCGGCCGCAGCACGTTGTCCACCAACCCGATCACGAACACGCCGAACAGCCCCAGCAGAACGCCCTGCCAGATCGAACCGCTCAACAGGAAGTAAACCGCCACCGGCGCCCAGACAATCCCCGCCCCCACCGCCGGCAGCAGCGACAGAAACGCCATCAACACCGCCCAGAGCAACGCACTGGGGATATCCAGGAACCAGAAGATCAAGCCACCCAGGGCGCCTTGGGTCACGGCCACCAGCACATTGCCCTTGACCGTTGCGCGCACCACGCGGTTGAACTTGAGCTGCAACCGACGCTTTTGCGGTTCGGCCAACGGCACCGCCGTGCGCACCTTGCGCACCAGTTCAGGGCCGTCGCGCAGCAGGAAGAACAGCAGATACAACATGATGAAAAAGCTCACCAGGAAATCAAACGTGCCCTGGCCGAAGCTGAATGCCTGGGTGGCGAAGAATTGACTGCCCTGCATCGCGCTCTTGACGATCTTTTCGCGCAGCCCTTCCAGGTTGCCCAAGCCGAAACGGTCCAGCAGATGCTGGAAATACGGCGGTAGAAAGTGTTTGAACTGCTCGATATAACCGGCCACGTCCAGCTTGCCGCTCTCGACGTTCTTGTACAGCGTCGCGCCCTCCTGCACCAGCAAGGCGCTGGTGATGATGACCGGCAGAATCGCGATCACCAGGCACACCATCAAGGTGGTCAGTGAGGTGAGGTTGCGGTTCCAGCCGAATCGCTGCTGCAGGCGGCGCTGCAGCGGTGCAAAGATGATACCCAGGATGACCGCCCAGAACACTGCGCCATAGAACGGCAGCAATATCCAGATAAAGGCGACGGTCACCAGGACCAGTAGCAACAACAGGGTTTTGAATTGCAGGTTGGTTTGGTTCATGTCCGGTCCATGTCAGAAAGCTCGGCGCGCACGCGCCCTGCTGCTTAGTCCGTGGCAAATCCTGCGAGTGCCATCTTTGTTGCGGTAAGCGTAGACCCAGATCAATAAACCCTTCGGCGCCGCCCGCTACCCTCGCGACCTTTTACGACTCGAATTTCCATGCCTCTGCTCCTTCCCCCCGAACTGCTCGCCCCCGCCGGCACCCTGAAAAACATGCGCTACGCCTTCGCCTACGGCGCCGACGCGGTGTACGCCGGCCAACCGCGCTACAGCCTGCGCGTGCGCAACAACGAATTTGACCACGCCAACCTGGCCCTGGGCATCGACGAAGCCCACGCACAAGGCAAGCGCTTCTACGTGGTGGTAAACATCGCGCCGCACAACGCCAAGCTCAAGACCTTCCTCAAGGACCTGGCCCCGGTGATCGCCATGGGCCCGGATGCGCTGATCATGTCCGACCCGGGGCTGATCATGCTGGTGCGCCGGCACTTCCCCCAGATGCCGATTCACTTGTCGGTGCAGGCCAATACGGTGAACTGGGCCAGCGTCGAGTTCTGGCAGCAACAAGGGATTTGCCGGGTCATCCTGTCGCGGGAGCTGTCCCTTGAGGAGATCAGCGAAATCCGCCAGCAGGTGCCGGCCATGGAGCTGGAGGTATTTGTGCACGGCGCCTTGTGCATGGCCTATTCCGGGCGTTGCCTGTTGTCGGGCTATATGAACAAGCGCGATGCCAACCAGGGCAGTTGCACCAACGCGTGCCGCTGGAAATACCAGGCCACGCCGGCGGTGGAAAACACTACGGGGGACATCGTCCAGGCGTATGAGCCCACGCTCGGGATTGGCACGCCGACCGACCAAGTGTTCCTGCTGCAGGAAGCCAACCGTCCCGATGAGCATATGCCCGCGTTCGAAGACGAGCACGGCACCTACATCATGAACGCCAAGGACCTGCGAGCGGTGCAGCACGTGGAGCGCCTGACCCATATGGGCGTGCACTCGCTGAAGATCGAAGGCCGCACCAAATCGCACTTCTACTGCGCGCGCACCACCCAGGTGTATCGCCGGGCGATTGACGACGCCGTGGCCGGGCGCGCATTTGATCGTTCATTGATGACAGACCTTGAATCCCTGGCCCAACGTGGCTACACCGAAGGCTTCCTGCGCCGCCATGTGCACGATGAATACCAGAACTACCAGAACGGCAGCTCAGTGTCGGAGCGCCAGCAGTTTGTCGGCGAGTTGACCGGCGAGCGGCGCGGCGAGCTGGCCGAGGTCAAGGTGAAGAACCGCTTTGCCCTGGGCAACCACCTGGAGTTGATGACGCCCACCGGCAACCTTCACTTTGATCTGGACACCCTGCACAACAGCCAGGGGCAAGCCATCGAGGTGGCGCCGGGGGACGGGCACACGGTGTATGTGCGCGTGCCGGCGCAGATGGACCTGCGTTTTGCGCTGCTGATGCGCGATGTCTGAGGACGTCAGATCCTGAACTGACCGACCAGTTGTCCCAGGCGCTGGCCGAGGTCCGCCAGGCTGCGCGAGGTCTGTGCGCCCAACTGCGTCTCATCGGCCACGCTGTCCACGGCCACTGCGATCTGGTGCACGCTGCGGTTGATCTCTTCGGCCACCGCAGTCTGTTCTTCGGCGGCGCTGGCGATCTGCGCGTTCATCGAGTTGATGGTGCCGATCAGCTGCGCCATGGCGTCCAGCGACGCGCCGGCCTGGTTGGCCTGGGCCGAGGTGCCTTCACCGGCGTCGCTGGAGCGGCGCATTGCGTCCACGGCAGCCTCGGTGCCTTTTTGCAGGCGGTCGATCATGCCCTGGATTTCCTGGGTGCTGGTCTGGGTACGGCTGGCCAGCGCACGCACTTCGTCGGCCACCACCGCGAAACCACGGCCGGCCTCCCCTGCCCGCGCGGCCTCGATCGCCGCGTTAAGCGCCAACAGGTTGGTCTGTTCGGCAATCGAACGGATCACGCTCAACACGCTGACAATCGAGGACACGTCCTGCTGCAGGCTGTCGAGAGACACGCCGCTGCTGCGAATATCATTCACCAGTGCGTGGATCTGCGCGATGCTGCCGTCCACCACACGCTTGGCGGCCTGGCCTTCGGCGTCAGTCTGTTGCGCAGCCACTGAGGCGCCCTGGGCGCTGCGCGCGACTTCTTGCGCAGCGGAGGACATCTGGTTGATCGCGGTGGCCACCTGGTCGGTTTCGTGGCGCTGACGCTCCATGGCCTGCTCGGAACGCTGGGCCTGGTCGGACACCTGGCTCACCAGGCCGGTAAGTTGCGCGGTCATGTCGGTGATCTGGCGAACCAGGCCATGAATCTTGTCAACAAAACGGTTGAAGGCCCCCGCGAGGTCGCCCAACTCATCCTGGCTGGTAATGGCCAGGCGGCGGGTCAAATCGCCTTCACCGGCGGCGATGTCGTCGAGGTTGGCTTTCATCAAATGCAGCGGACGCAAGATGGTATTGGCCAGCAACATACCCACGGCGGCGATCACCAGCAGCACCACCACGGCCACGCCGAGGATGCTCAGCAACACGCCTTCCATGCGTTTTTCCACTTTGGCTTCGACCACCGCAACCTGGGCTTCGATGCCATCGAGGTTCACCGAGGTACCGATGACCATGTCCCATTTGGGCAGGTACTCGGTGTAGCCCATCTTGGGCACCAGCTCGGTCTGACCGGGTTGGGTCGAACTGTATTGCAGGTAGTGGGTGCCGTCCTTGCCGACCTTGACCAGGTCACGGTTGACGTACACACCATTAGGGTCGCGGTTGTCCTTGAAACTCTTGCCCACGCCGTCGGGGCTGTTGCCCTTGAACAGGCGAATGGTTTCGGAGTCGTAGCCGAAGAAGTAGCCGTCCTTGCCGTAGCTTGTGTTGGAGAGCAGCTTGACCACCTCGGCCCGCGCGGCCGTATCGCCCGGAGCGGCCGCGTCGTAGAGCGGCTTGATCGTGCTCATGGCCACCTCCACATAACTTTGCAGGGTGGCCTTGGCGTTGTTGAGCAGGCGCTCGCGGGTTTCAGCCACCTCGTTGCGCGCCTGGCCCTGGAGAATCCATACGGTGGTCAGGCTGATCACCAGGGCAAACAGCAGCACCGGTACGACGGCGAGGGACAGGACTTTGGCCTTCAGACTCAGACGCATGATTTCTCTCTCTTGTTTAAGCGACTTGAGAGGTTATCGGCCGACTGCGCAGATTCTATAGGAATGGGCCGTCAGAGGGTCATGGCGGCCAGCCAGCCAAACGCCAGCAGCGGAAGGTTGTAGTGCAGGAAAGTCGGCACCACGGTGTCCCAGATATGGTGATGCTGGCCGTCGATGTTCAGGCCCGAGGTGGGCCCGAGGGTAGAGTCCGACGCCGGTGAGCCGGCATCGCCCAGCGCACCTGCCGTCCCGACGATGCACACGATGGCCACCGGGCTGAAGCCCAGTTGCACGCACAGCGGTACGAAAATCGCCGCAAGGATGGGCACCGTGGAAAACGACGAGCCGATGCCCATGGTCACCAGCAGCCCCACCAGCAACATCAGCAAAGCCCCCACGCCACGGCTATGGCCGATGAACGCTGCCGAGGTTTCCACCAGCGAACGCACGTCACCCGTGGCCTTGAGCACTTCGGCAAAGCCTGAGGCGGCGATCATGATGAAGCCGATCATGGCCATCATCTTCATGCCTTCGGTGAACAGGTCGTCGGTATCGCGCCAGCGCACGATGCCCGACACCGAGAAGATCAGGAACCCGGCCAGGGCGCCGATGATCATCGAGTCGAGCCACAGCTGAATGATGAACGCCGAGGCAATCGCCACGCCCGCCACCAACAGGGTCAGCAGGTTGTACTGCACCGCCACCTGCTCGACCCGCTCGATTTTCTCCAGGTCGTATACGCGTTTTTTGCGGTAGCTGAGAAACACCGCCACCAGCAGGCCGACCACCATGCCCAGGGCCGGCAGGCTCATGGCGTGGGTCACATTGACCTGGCTGATGTCCACGCCGCTGCTGGCCACGTTGGCCAGCAGGATCTGGTTGAGGAAGATATTGCCGAAGCCCACCGGCAGGAACATATACGGTGTGATCAGGCCGAAGGTCATCACACAGGCGATCAGACGACGGTCCAGTTGCAGCTTGGTCAGCACGTACAGCAGCGGCGGCACCAGCAGCGGGATAAACGCGATATGGATCGGCAGGATGTTCTGCGAGGCTATCGCAACCACCCACAGCAGGCCGATCAACAGCCATTTGACATGGCTGCCACCGGTGGCGTCCTGGCGGTCCACCAGCAGCAGTGCCTTGTCCGCCAGGGCGTGAGCCAGGCCGGACTTGGCAATCGCCACTGCGAAAGCGCCGAGCAATGCGTAGGACAAAGCCACAGTCGCCCCGCCACCCAGGCCGCCGTTGAAAGCCTTGAGCGTGGCCTCAATCCCCAGGCCGCCAGTCAAACCGCCTACCAGCGCGCCAACAATGATGGCGATGACCACATGCACACGGGACAGGCTGAGCACCAGCATGGTGCCGACCGCGGCGATGACTGCGTTAATCATGGTTACCTCAAGCAGAAACATAAAAAACAGGCATGCCCGCGCCCAGGTGGCCATTAAATGGCAACCCAAGTGCAGGCTTTAAGGAGGTCTTATTAGAGGGCGCGCACTTTGCAGCAGGTGGGGCTGCATGTCAAAAAACCTGTGGCAAGGAGGCTTGCCCGCGATGGCCATGAGTATCTGCACACCCTCGACAGCTGCTACGCAAGGGACTCGCTCAAGATGTGAAGATACCCATGCTGCGATGGCAGTGTGTCAGGAATGGCGCTTGGGCAGTTCGATCAGCACCTTGAGCCCACCCAATTCACTCTCTTGCAACTGCAGCACCCCGCCCCACACCTCGACGATATCGCGCACGATACCCAAGCCCAGGCCATGGCCATCAGTCTGCTCATCCAATCGCGCACCACGGCTGAACACTTGATCACGCTGGGCTTCAGGGATACCGGGGCCGTCGTCCTCCACCGTCAACAGGTAAGCGTCCTCGGTTTCGCTGACGTTCAGGCGAATTTCGGCATCAGCCCACTTACACGCGTTGTCCATCAGGTTGCCAAGCAGTTCCAGCAAATCCTCACGATCCCACGGCAGTTGCAGCCCGGGGCCGGCGTGGTAACTCAGGTCCAGGTGCTCGCCATGGATCATGTTCAAGGTGGCCAGCAGGCCAGGCAGTTCCTTTTCACAGTCAAACAACGCGCCCGGCAGGGTTTCGCCGGCCAGGCGCGCGCGGTTGAGTTCACGGTTGAGACGGTGCTGCACTTGCTCCAACTGCTCGCGCAACAATTTGCTCAGTTCGGGTTGGTCCTTGAGCGCTTCGCTCGACGCTGCGCTGAGCAGCACCGCCAGCGGGGTTTTCAGCGCATGCCCGAGGTTGCCCAAGGCATTGCGCGAGCGTTTAAGGCTGTCTTCGGTGTGGGCCAACAGGTGGTTGATCTGCGCGACCAAGGGCTCCAGCTCCACGGGCACCTGGGTGTCGAGTTGCGAGCGTTGCCCCTGCTGCAACTGGGCAATCTGGTTACGCGCGGTTTCCAGTGGACGCAACGCACGGCGTACGGTCAGGCGTTGCAGGATCAGCACCAGCAATAATGCCGCCAGCCCGAGCACCAGACCGATCTGACGCATCAGGCGAAAACTTTCACGCACCGGGGTGTAGTCCTGGGCCACGCTGATGGAAATCGACTGGCCAAAGCGCTTGTAGTCCGCACGCAGCACCAGCAGTTGCTGGCCTTCCGGGCCCAATTGCAGGTTGCCCTTGATCCCGCTCTCGGGCAGCCGGGGCAGTTCCTGATCCCACAGCGAACGAGAGCGCCAGTGGGTGTCGGCAAAATCGATGCGGAAGTAATGCCCGGAAAATGGCCGCTGGTAGGCCGGAGATAAACGCTGCTCATCCAGTTGCACGCCGCTGGGCCCGCGTACCAGCGCCACCAGCAGGTTTTCGGCGTCGTTGCGCAAGCCGGCTTCCAGGTAGCGCTGCAAACCGGCTTCGAACAACCACAGGCTGGTTTGCGCCAGTACCACGCCGACAATCACCATCACGCTGATCAAGCCCAGGCTGAGGCGCCGCTGAATCGACCTCATGCAGGGCTGGCGCCGAACCGGTAGCCCTGGCCGCGCCGGGTTTCGATCACGCTGCGCCCCAGTTTGCGGCGCAGGTGGTTGACGTGAACTTCCAGCACATTGGAGTCGCGCTCGGTTTCACCGTCATACAAATGCTCGGCCAGGTGGCTTTTCGACAGGATCTGTTCGGGGTGCAGCATGAAGTAACGCAACAGGCGGAATTCGGCGGCGGTCAGTTGAATCTCGTCGCCATCCCGCAGCACGCACTGACGGCCTTCGTCCAGATGCAGCCCGGCGGCTTGCAAGGTGGGCTGGTTGGCCTGGCCGTGGGAACGACGCAACAGTGCCTGGATGCGCAGGTGCAGTTCCTCGGGGTGAAAGGGTTTGCTCAGGTAATCGTCGGCACCGGCCTTGAGCCCTTCGATACGCTCGGCCCAGGAGTCGCGCGCGGTGAGAATCAGCACCGGCGTGACCAGCGCGGCGGCACGCCATTGCGCCAGCACCTCAAGCCCCGGCAAGCCGGGCAGGCCAAGGTCGAGAATGATCAAGTCGTAGGGTTCACTGCGGCCCTGGTACGCGGCGTCGCGCCCATCGGCCAGCCAGTCGACGGCGTAGCCCTGGCGCTGCAGGCCGGCCGACAGCTCATCGGCCAGGGGTACGTTGTCTTCCACCAGGAGCAGGCGCATCAGTCTTCCTCATCTTTGATCAGCACACCGGTGGTCGCGTCCAGCTTGATCTCGCGCACCACTCCGTCGGTGGTCAGCAGTTCCACTTCATAGGCATAGTGGCCATGTTTTTTTTCAAGCTCGGCCTCCAGCAGGCGCGAACCGGGATGCCGCTCCATGGCCTGCTGCAGCAGTTGCTCCAGCGGCAGGATCACGCCCTGCTGGCGCAGCGCCAACGCTTCGTCCTGGTTGAGGTCGCGGGCCTGCAAACCTGAGCAGAACACCACGAGCACCAGTGCCACTCGACTGCCGGTGCGTAAATTTACCGTCATTACGTATCCTGATGATTCTTGAGAACCTGCCCGGAGAGCGCGTCCAATTCGATGTCCCACTCAATGCCGTTGCTGTCACGCACTTCGACTTCATAGACGTACTTGCCGTAGTCCTCATCCAGATCGGTGTCCAGCAGTGTCGAGCCAGGGTGCAGGGCCAGAGCCGTGGCTTCCAGTTGGTCGAAGGCAACAATTGTAACAGTGGCGGGCACGATCAGTGGTTTGTCGGGGTCGACAGCGGCAACCTGGGTCGTCGTGACGCCGATCATAACGGTGGCGACCAAGGCTGTGAGGCGCTGCATGATAAGTCTCCGTTACACAATGTTTTTCCTACGCCTGCCACGGTAACGCCTGCAACTTAACTGAAACTGAATTGCCACCATGGCAATTGCGGCGGCACGCCATTTTCCTGCAGCGTGCGAGATTTCCTATACTGCCCCGCTCGCTTCAACAGAGACCGGTATGACAGCCATCCACATCAAATTCCCCGCCATGACCCTCAGGGCCGGTAAACGCGCCCTTACCCGCATTCGCGAACAGGGCTTGAAGCCCGCAGACGTCGGTATCCTCCCTGGCGCGGCCGGCGGCCCCAAGGCGTTGGGCATCCAAGGCCTGGACCTGGCGCTGTTCGGCGACTGGCTGCCGCGTGCGCCACGGGAACGGGCGCTGATCGGTGCTTCGATCGGCTCCTGGCGGTTTGCCAGTGCCTGCCTGCCCGACCCGGTGCAAGGCCTGCTTGACCTGGGCCGCCTGTATAACGAACAGCGCTTTGCCAAAGGCGTGACCATGGCCGAGGTCAGCCGCAGTTGCCAGCGCATGCTCGACGATTTGCTCGCCGGCCGCGATGCGCGGGTGCTGGACAACCCCGACTACCGCCTGAACATCATGGTGGTCAAAAGCCATGGCCTGCTCGCCGATGACCATCGTGGGCGCCTGGGCCTGGGCCTGTCCTCGGTAATCGCCGATAACCTGCGCGCCGCGCACGGCTGTCGCGGCATTTCGAACGGCTGATCATTCACGACCCACGCCAGGCGCCACCGGTGCATCCGCTCACGGATTTTCCCTCGCGCTTCCTTGAGTTGGACACCGGCAACCTGCGCCAGGCGCTGCTCGCCTCCGGGTCGATCCCCATGGTGATGCAAGGCGTGCGCGACCTGCCTGGCGCAGGCACCGGCACCTACCGCGACGGCGGCCTGCTGGACTACCACCTTGACCTGCCCTACCACGGCGACGACATTGTGCTGTACCCGCACTTTACCGACCGGATCATCCCCGGCTGGTTCGACAAAGGCCTGCCATGGCGGCGCAGCAACCCGCAGGGTTTGCAGGACGTGTTGCTGCTGGCGCCGTCCAGGGACTACCTGGCCCGCCTGCCACACGGCAAACTGCCGGACCGCAGCGACTTCAAGCGTTTTATGGGCGATGACAAAAGCCGCAACAAATACTGGCAAACCGCGATGAGCGAGAGCCAACGGCTGGGTGATGAGTTTCTGAAGCTGGCCGATAACGGTGGGCTGGGTGAGCGCTTGCAGGCGCTTTGACCGAGCGGTATGCGCGGTGACGGACCAAGCTGTTAAACTCGCCGCCTGCCAGATACTGACCGAGCTGAAAATACTGTGGAAATCTTCAAGGAATTTACATTCGAATCCGCCCATCGCCTGCCGCACGTACCGGACGGCCACAAATGCGGGCGCCTGCATGGGCATTCGTTCAAGGTGGCGATCCACCTCAGCGGCGACCTGGACCCTCATACCGGCTGGATTCGCGACTTCTCGGAGATCAAGGCGATTTTCAAGCCGCTCTATGAACGCCTCGATCACAACTACCTCAACGACATCCCAGGCCTGGAAAACCCTACCAGCGAAGTGCTGGCCAAGTGGATCTGGAATGAACTCAAACCCCTGCTACCGGAACTCAGCGCGATTCGTATCCATGAGACCTGCACCAGCGGTTGCATCTATCGCGGTGAGTAAACCGGCGTCGACTGTGGTGAGGGCTCCCTTGCCACAGGTCAAACAGACACTGTTCGACTGATCCATTTTGTATCACCACTGCACTGCTTTCGTGCCCGGCCGGCATCGCGAGCACTCCCGCCTGCGTTTTCCCCTGTCTGGCAATAAATACCCACGGCTGCTGCGTTGGCACGCGCGGTGCAACGGGCTTGCGTCACTCATTCAGGGAGCAAGACCATGGCGCAGCAAGAACCGGGCAACGATTACCCCTTAAGCGAAGTTCCCCTGCACGCGCGCAAAGGCCTGGCGTCTACCGCCATGGTGCTGCTGGGCTTCACGTTCTTTACCGCGACCATGTTTGCCGGCGGCAAGCTGGGGGTAGCGTTCAGTTTTACCGAGATGCTCGGCGTGGTGGCCTTGGGAAACCTGCTGTTGGGCATTTATGCCGCGGGCCTGGGTTACATCGCCTTCAAGAGCGGCTTGAATTCTGTCCTGATGGGACGCTTCTGCTTTGGCGAAGTGGGCAGCAAGCTCAGTGACCTGATCCTCGGTTTCACCCAGATCGGCTGGTATGCCTGGGGCACCGCCACTGCCGCCGTGGTGCTGGGTAAATATTTCGAATTAAGCCCTGGCAGCGTGCTGGCATTGATGGTGGTGTTCGGCCTGGTGTTTTGCGCCACGGCCTACGTGGGCTATCGCGGGCTGGAGATTCTGTCCTACATCGCAGTGCCGGCCATGGGTTTGTTACTGATTCTGTCGATGTGGGTCGCCACGCTAAAAGTTGGTGGTTGGGACGGCCTGCTGGCGGTCGTGCCAACCCGTGAGCTGGACTTGTCCACAGCCATCACTCTGGTGTTCGGCACCTTTGTCAGCGGCGCGACCCAGGCCACCAACTGGACGCGGTTTTCGCGTTCGGCCAGGGTGGCGGTGCTGGCCAGCCTGATCGGTTTTTTTATCGGCAATGGCCTGATGGTGCTGATCGGGGCATACGGTGCCATCGTCTATCAACAACCGGATGTGGTCGAAGTGTTGCTGCTGCAAGGCTTTGCCATGGCGGCGATGGCCATGTTGCTGCTCAATATCTGGAGCACCCAGGACAACACCATCTATAACTTCGCTGTGGCCGGCTGCAACCTGTTGCGCACCCGGCGGCGCAAGACGGTGACGCTTGCCGGCGCAGTGATCGGCACCTTGCTCGCGCTGCTGGGCATGTACGACATGCTGGTGCCCTACCTGATCCTGCTGGGCACGGTGATCCCACCGATTGGCGGAGTGATCATGGCAGACTTCTTCTACCGTTATCGCGGCCAGTACCCACGCCTGGCCGAAGCGCGCCTGCCGGCGTTCAACTGGCCAGGGCTGGCGGCGTATGCCGTGGGCACCGTGCTGGCGTTCCATTCTCCGTGGGTTGCGCCGTTGGTGGGGATCGCGGCCGCATCGCTGACCTACATGGCGCTCACCGCCGTATTGCGCGTGCGTGCGCCGGCTACCCAATCTACAAGCGTGGTTTCACGAGAATGGTAATCTGGCCGCCGTCTGCCTGATTGTTTTAGCCAAGAGGAACTTGCCCATGCACATCATCAACGCCCGCCTGCGCAACCGTGAAGGCCTGCATGATCTGCACCTGGAATATGACCGGATCGCCAGCATCACCGCACAAACGGGGGTGCCGGTTTTAGCCACCGGTGATTTGGATGCAGCCGGCAATCTGGTGATCCCGCCCTTCGTCGAACCGCATATCCACCTCGACGCCACCCTCACCGCCGGCGAGCCCCGCTGGAACATGAGCGGCACCCTGTTCGAAGGCATCGAGTGCTGGGGCGAACGCAAGGCCACCATCACCCTGGAAGACACCAGGACTCGCGCAAAAAAAACCATCCAGGCCCTCGCGGCCCATGGCATCCAGCATGTGCGGACCCACGTAGACGTCACCGACCCGGACCTTACGGCGCTCAAAGCCATGCTGGAGGTACGCGAAGAAAGCACGCACCTGATCGACCTGCAAATCGTTGCCTTTCCCCAGGAAGGCATCGAGTCGTACCGCAATGGCCGCGAACTGATGGAAGAAGCCGTTCGCCTGGGCGCCGACGTGATCGGTGGCATCCCCCACTTTGAATACACCCGCGATCAGGGCGTGAGCTCGGTGAAGTTCCTGATGGACCTGGCCGAACGCACCGGCTGTCTGGTCGATGTGCATTGCGACGAAACCGATGACCCACACTCGCGCTTCCTTGAAGTGTTGGCCGAAGAAGCCCGCAGCCGCGGCATGGGTGCCCGCGTAACGGCCAGCCACACCACGGCCATGGGCTCCTACGACAACGCCTACTGCGCCAAACTGTTCCGCCTGCTGGGGCACTCCGGTATCAGCTTCGTCTCGTGCCCGACCGAAAGTATCCACCTGCAAGGCCGCTTCGACAGCTTCCCGAAACGACGCGGCGTGACCCGCGTCAACGAACTGCTCGAAGCTGGCATGAACGTGTGCTTCGGCCAGGATTCCATCGTCGACCCTTGGTACCCGTTGGGCAACGGCAACATCCTGCGAGTGCTGGAGGCCGGTCTGCACATCTGCCATATGCTCGGCTATCGCAACCTGCAAAGCGCACTGGACCTGGTGACCGACAACAGCGCCAAGGCCATGGCTCTGGGTGATCGCTACGGCCTCGAGCCCGGACGCCCGGCCAACCTGTTGATCCTTTCGGCGGACAGCGACTACGAGGTGATTCGCAGCCAGGGCCTGGCGCTGTACTCGATTCGCAACGGCAAGGTTGTGATGAAACGTCAGCCGGCACAGGTAGAGTTTGTGTCGGCACATTGATCAGACGATCGAGTCGATGTCCAGCGGCTGCGGCTTGCCCCTTTCGTTCTGCGTGGCGGGAGGTACGCAGGCGACCTGGGACCGTTCACGGTTTTCACGGTGACTGAACCAACGCTTGAGACTCGGTTGCAAGTGGGCGGCCTGGGCGTGGCTGCCGTAGACATCGCGAGCTTCGAGGCGGCGCCAGCGCAGGGATTGCAAGCGTTCACGACTGGCGTGCAGACGGTCGATTTCGGCGTTCAATGGCTCGTGATGTTCATAGGCACGGTCATTGGCCGGTCGATGTCGGGTCAGTTCTCGCCGCTTGTCTTGAAGCTGTCTGCGCATGGTCTCGAGGGCATGGTCGATTAACTCAAACTCTCTTTGGGTCACCAGCGGGCCGTTGTTTTCCAGGGTTTGTTGCCAACGCCGCAGCGTCGCCCAGGCGGCCGGGATGTAGCTGGCCGTCATGAAATGCTGTTTGTATTGCACCAACTGGCTGATCAAGCTGGCGCGTTCGGGCATATCGCTGTCAGCTTGCAACGCTCGATTGCGGCCTGCCTCTTCGATGGACTCACAACCGGGCTTCCAGAGCACCGATGATTGTGTGCCATCCGGGAGCATGATCGGCATGAAATGCTGTTGCTCGCCATGGTGTTGGTAGGGGTTACCACCGAACCGCACCAGGCCGGCGGCAAATAACAGGCCACCGGCTGTGGGGGCGCTGAATAGCGTAACGAGGCCGGGGACCCAGAGCTTGGCGGTGGTGTTCATCCAGGGCGCCGGGACACTGGGAACGGGGTCGTTGTGGTTGACGATACGGTGGTGGACCAGGGTGGATGCACCGGCGGTGAATTCGGAGTCGGCGGCGCGGGGGGCGCCGTAGGTGTAGAGGAGGATATTGTAGTCACTATCCGACACACGACGCAACCCTTCGGCCAATAACAATGCAATGGCACCGCCCAGGCTATGACCGCAAATGACTATTCGTTGGTCGTTGTAAAACTGACCGAGGTATCGCAGTACGAAATCACGCATCGCCCGGTAAGCCTGATAGAACCCTTCATGAGCCTTGCCGACACCTTCGGCAAACGGTGTTTGATGGGCGTTTGCATCACGCAACCCGTCACTTGGGCTGGCGGTGCCACGTACTGCGATCAGGATCACGTCATCGTGATGGGTGATGAACGCCTGGGTGTCAGTACCGTCTTTTTCGTCATCAAAGAAGTGCAGGCGCGAAGGATATTCCTGATCTTCCTCCAGCTCTGGACGATTTTGTGGATACAGCTCGGGATCGAAGGGCAAAATTTCGAAACGTTTGGAGTAAGGAATTTCTTCGTAGAGCGGATAGAAACGCTGAGTTTGTTCAGGATCAATCCGCCAGGCCTCGTCGTGCCCCGAAAGCTGTTCGGCAAAGAGATTTCCAACGCTCGGGTCCAGCGGAAAATGAACTTTATCCACGGGTTTGACCGGCGGCTCCTGACCGAAATCGCAATAACTCAACGCAGCAAACAACCCCAACTGATACAGGTTCAAGGCACAGAAGTTATCAGCGGTGGACAGCATTGGCCGCAGAGCTCGCAGGGGCCGCACTTCAAGAACAGAGTGGTTGTTGGGGAACAGCACGATGCCCGATAACGTTGACTGGGGAGGGCCAAAACCAAGGTCGTCCATCATTTTCAGGGCATGCCGTTGGGGCTGATGAGTCCGGGGCGCAATTGGAGGTAAGTGTGCAACATGTCTGACCAAATCACGGACTTCGACCTGATAGAACCGATTGGCTTGCTGTTGAGCGGGATTCTTTTCAACGCGCCGACCATCCGCCGCAGCAAATCGAGTTCCTTCCGCGCGAAACTGAAGTTCTGTAATAGGAAGTTTATAAGTGGGGCGCGTCATTAACCGCTGATAGGGTTGCTCTGCCCCGGAATAAAGATCGTCAAAAATAAGAACCACCGGACCACAATAGATATCCGTTATTTTGACAAAGCCGTCTCCGTTCAAGCGTCCTTTATAGTGTTGTCCGGCACTGTCGTAAACGGTATACGGCAGACCACCATATGAAGAGCCCGTTCCGAACTCATCAACCAAACAAAAGCTAATCCAATGCCCTCGCAGTGAGCAGGCAGGTTTTTTATCGCTGAAAAAATTTTGCTTCCGTGCGTCCAGCTTCATGAGCTTTCTCCTTTTTACTTGCAGGATGGATAAACCTCACAGATGCGACCATCCGGCATTTTTATAGGCTTAAAGTCGGTGAGATTCCCGTTGCAGTAAGCGTATGGGTCTTCGAAGTTTTTCCCCTTGCAACGCTTCCAACCACCCGGAACGGCTACCCAGTTATCGTCGATAGCAGGCGCCTCCTCACCACTTAATCTCAGCGCCATCCTGAGGGTTTTCCCCGCTAGCTGATCTCGTCGTGCGACGCCACCTGCCGATGCTCTTTGCAATTGGCCTGCAGCGTCTAGAGAATTGCATTTAAGAATTTTTATGATTGCCTGCTTTCGTCCTATCGTCCGGAATAACCATTGACACTGCCCCAGCAACTGCTGAACTCCCTGGTCTGGCATCTCTGAGGAATGGGTATTGGTGCGATCTAAAATTGAGATGCCGCCAATGTCCCCGCCAATATCCGCGTCACGACTCCCCCACTTCGCATAAACATCAAACTCCACCCCGCGCAATACCAACGGGCATCCATTCACAGTTTCAGTCAGCGGCAGTTGATAACTCAGCCGATGAGCCACTGGTGTGTAATCGGTAAAGAACACTTTGCGTTCCGGCCTCTTGCCTCGACGACGCGGCAAGGTGCAGGTTTCCCCCGTTGCGGGCCGGTAATTGGCGGCCGTTTTAAGTTTAAAATTCGCCGGTAAATCCACCTCCAACGTAAAGCTCTCAACCGGCCGACCCACGCACCCAAAAAGCCCCGCCGTACCCAGCACAATCAGCACACCCAAAACTTGCCTATTCATCCTTCTTCTCCAGCGAACGCCACTGCCATACCACCCGGTCAAAGTGTTCCTCGGGTGTTTCCCACTCCTTCGGCTGCCAGCGAATCACGCTGGTGCCAGTAGCCTCTTCCAATCGTCGCACGACCAAAAACTCCAACTGCTCGGGCCGGTTCCATTGCCAGGCGCGAGCCTGTTCCAGCACTTGGATCAGCCACACTTTGGGGTCTTGGAATTCGACCAGCGCGACCAGGTTTTCACTGTGTTCAGCCAGCAGATAACGCAGGATATTGGCGTGCAGGATGGCGCGGGCGTTGGGGTTTGGAGCTTTCAGCCAAGGGGCGGGATCGGGCACAGGGTACTCGCCAGGGGCGGGATTATCGGCGCTGTGCCAGCGGTCTTCGTGCCAGTAGCAAACGCTGATCAATGGACCGAGCAAGACCGCCCGATCCTGCAATGGTAGATAATCCAATGCGCGTGCGAATGTGCGATTGTCGTGAAAACGGTACAGCGACTGCTGACCTGCCGGCCCGACCAGCAGCCGCTCGCGCCAGTGCTGATTCAAGCTCGACAGGTCCGTGGTGGGTATGCTGCCCAACCAGCCCCAATTCGTTTCTGGCTGTTCTAAAAGGTCGAGCAGCGCAGCCTCGCCCATCTGCTCCAGCAGCAGAATCACCGGGCCTGTGGTAGCGATTTCCGCCAGCGGGGTTTGGGCGTAGAGGCTGAAATACGCTGCCACGTCGCGGACGGCCAGCATAGGCTGGCGTGCTGCGTTATCGCCCTCAAGCATCAGGCAGAGCCTGCGTCCTGCCTGCATCTGTTGGAACATCCACTGGTTTGGAGGATTTTCCATCAGGCAGCCCTCTCACGGATATCGCACAGGCCTTCGCGGCAGCGTTCACACACAGGGCAGAAGTCCGCGCCCAGTTGCCTGGCCAGGTTCATGATGGCACCTTGTACGGCGGCGACTTTCGGCTCCTCGGCCACCCCCTGGGTACGCGTCGACGGGGTCGCGCACGGCGAGCCACCGAGCGTGATAGGGCGACTGCTGAAAATACCGCCCGCCTGGATGACCAGATGCTCCCCACCCGCCTTGAGACTCAGCTGTGCACCCGCATCGATCACCAGGCTGGCGCCGGCCTTCAGATGAACCTGCTGTCCAGCCTCGATCAACAGGGTCTGTCCCACATAGGTCCGGCTGTCGCCCTGCACATGCAGATAATCGTCAGCCTTCAGAACCACCTTGCGATCCCCGGTGACCTGGTGATGCTCCTGGTTTTCCAGGTGAACCGTGCTTAACCCGCGAATAATTTCCCGCCGTTCTCCCATCACCTCCAGGCGGCTGTCATGGCCCACCTGTTGTTCCAGGTCCCGCTGTGCCCGAAGGTAGATAAGCTCCTCGCCGCGTCGGTCTTCCAGGTACACCTCGTTGGAGCCGCCACCGCCCAGGGTGCTGCGGCTGCGCAGAACACTTCGGGTCTTGTGCTGAGGCAATGGATAGGAAGGCATGTGCAACGCATTTGGCAGGCAGCCGTTAATCAGCGGCTGGTCGGGGTCGCCTTCGAGAAAGGTCACCAGCACTTCCATGCCCACGCGCGGGATCATCGTTGCGCCAAACCCGTCACCGGCCCAACCGGACGCCACCCGTACCCAGCAACTGCTTTTGTCATCGGACGTGTCCAGGCGGTCCCAATGAAAGCGCACTTTCACCCGGCCATATGCATCGCAGTGCACCTCCTCACCGGCAGGCCCGGTTACCGTGGCGGTCTGGCTGCCGTTGATACCCGGTTTGGGATGTTTGTGAGGCGGCCGATACGTCGCGCGCCAGGGGGTTGCAGTGAAGCGGTTGCGATAGCCGTGGAAGCTATCGATCTCTCCCATCACCCTACCGGCCAGCTCTTCCAGCACCTGCGGCTGATAGCCTTCGTGACGTACCGAAGTGATCAACCACAGGTCATTGCAGGATGGATCTGGATGATCATGCAGCTCCAGGAAATGCCCGCTGCGCAGCGCCGGCTGATCACTCCTGCCCAAGGCGCGCTGACGGTCACTGTGATGACGCTCCAGCGCCCGACGCGCCAGGCGCGAACCGTGGGCATGCCCGGTAAAGCCGGCCGGATAGCTGTAGTCTTCAAGGGGATGTCTGCAATCCGCACCCGCCGCGTCCTGCAGGCACAGGGAAGGATGCTCGAAATCGTGATCACGCCGCACCGTTCGCCGACTGCGGGTGGCCAGGCGCACATCGAAACGCTGGATTACCCGCATTTGGGCCTCGGGCCCTCCGGCAGCGCAATAACGCTGTGCGGGCAAGCGGCGAAACACCGTCTGGTCATCACCGAACACCAGCACATGCGCGTCTTCGCTGTGGCGAAAGTGGTAGTGAATGCCCTCCTCTTCACACAGCCGCTGGATGAAATGCAGGTCGGTTTCCGCGTACTGCGCGCAGAACGTGCGTGGCGGATAGACCACCGGGCCCAGCTCAAAGGAATAGGCGTCAGCCAGGATGCCGTGAGACTCGAGGACCGACGCGATGATCTGCGGAACGCTGCGCTGCTGGAAAATTCGTTGGTCACGCCGATGGGCAAGGCACGCAAGGCGCGGCGCGAGCGTCAGGTGATAGCGGGTAAGTCGTCGTCCGGGGTCATCCCGGCCGATTGTGTACACCTGCCCGTGCAGCCCTTCGTTCGCTTCGCCCAGATCCAGGTAGGCCGGTTGCTGGAGCATCGCCTCCAGGTCCAGAAACGGGTTTTCACTGATCACCTGCACCTGGATGAAAAAAGGTTGATCGAGGACCTCGCGACCTTTGAACGCTACGACCTGAAAGTCGGTATCTATATATGGAAGAATCAATTTGAAACGTGACGAAACAAACGCGTTAACCATCCGTTGTTACCCGCCCTAATTAACCAGTATCGGACTGAAAGACTTCCTCCCGCAAAACAGCGAATAAGCTTTCGAGAAAAAGCGCCTGAACGCTCTGAAGCTTAGCGATTTCAGAAAAAAAACGGCCGCTTAAAAATAAAAAAGAAGTTTCGCACAGCGAAAATGGAAGTATCTTTTGCAAAATAAAAAAACACACCAATGAGCCACTTCTTACATATAAGAAATGCCCTACAACGACTTGAGTTAATTAACTAACCAATAGAGAAACAGCTGACACCCGTACAGGCTATCAGCCGTTCAAAAACTTATGCCTGAGGTCGCGCGGTCCCGAACAGGCTGACGCTCAGCAACGTATCGTCCTGAACCTGCAAGCGCACTGGCGCAATGCCACCCGGCATCACCACCGCCACTTCGCCGGCCTCGACCCAGCCCGCCCGCCATGCAGCACAGGCCACGGCACTGGCGCTGGTTCCGGAAGACGCCGTGGGGCCTTCGCCCCGTTCGAAGACCCGGGCGACCACCCGGTTGTCGGGTTGTCGGGCGGCCCACTGCAAATTGATCCCGGCAACACAGGGTTGGCCGCTGCCCGCAGGCGGTGCGAAGGCTATCGCCTGCAGCGCTTCGAACAGGGCGGGCCGTTGCATCTGTGAGTTGTCCGGCAGGGCCGACGCCTGTTCAACCAGGGTGACGCAATGGGGATTGCCCACACGCACAAACTGGCTGTGTGCCCAGTGCGGGTCTATCGCCGCCAGCGCGCTGACGTGGCTGAGTTCAGTAGCGCCCAGCAACACCTGATCCACATCCCTCGCCCCCACGGCCGACGGTCCGAAGACGGGTAACCCCAAGGCCAGCCAGAATCCCGCGACGTGCTCAAAGACCGCCGGCTCAACCCATGTCGCCACCGGTGACGCCCCATCGGGCTGGTCATGATGCACGCGCAGTTCACAGCCGTCGGTCATCAAGCCCTGGTCGGTGAGCGCCTGGGCAAAGATGGTCAAGCCATTGCCACTGCGCTCGGCCAGGGAGCCGTCGGTATTGACGATCAGCAGGTCGAACGGCGGCAGGGCCTGGAACGGGCCGACCAGCAAGCCATCGCAACGATGGGCCTTGCCCTCGGCCGGGTGCGGGGTCTCCCCCCACTCGCATTCGGCGGCAATGGCCGATGCGGCCCAGGCCTTGCGCGTACGCGCCGCCGACGCTGCGCTGTCAGGCACGCCGATGCCCTGGCGCCTTAAGGCCGCCGGGTTGACCACCGCATAGATATTGCCGCGTGCGTCGTAGAACAGGGTCATAGGAGTATCCATCTCAGCCATCGCTGACGATCAAAATAGAAACAGGCGACCCGATTGTGTGGGAACCAAGCGTTGCACGCCACCAAGAGGCGGTCTGGAAGGTGGTAATCCACAGCGGGAACCCTGGGGTTCAGCATTTCCCACCGGGATTACGCACCTTCCAGAACGCCTCCTACACACCCGACAGTGTGTATGTGGTCGTCGGCCTCCGTAGCGTTCCAGCTGTGTAAAAATAAAATTCAAGGCGGCGTCTCCCGTGGAACCTCCCTCGCGCCCTATGGCCTGATGTGCAAGGATGTCGCGCCGGACATCGTTCGTTGAACGCAAAAAACAAGGATTTTTCATGACTGCCATTCCCACCTCAGCCCCCGTGGTGCCAGGGCGCCTGGAGCAAATGTCGACCCGAATCGCGTTTTTCATTGCAGGCTTCGGTATCGCGGCCTGGGCACCGTTGGTGCCGTACGCCAAAGCGCGCGCGCAACTGAATGAAGGCACATTGGGTCTGCTGCTGTTGTGCCTGGGGGTGGGTTCGATCATCGCCATGCCCATGGCCGGTCTATTGGCGTCGCGCTTTGGCTGCCGTCGCGTGCTCACAGCCGGCACGCTCATGATCTGCCTGGCCTTGCCGATGCTGGCCACGGTCAGTTCGGTACCGCTGCTGATCGCCGCGCTGTTCCTGTTCGGCGCCGGCCTGGGCACGGTGGACTCCACGGTCAATTTGCAGGCCGTGATTGTCGAAAGGGCCAGTGGCAAAACCATGATGTCGGGGTTTCATGGACTGTTCAGTCTGGGAGGCATCGTCGGTGCGGCGGGTGTCTCAGGGCTGCTGGGCCTGGGTTTGTCGCCGTTGCAGGCAACGCTGGTGGTGGTGGTCGTGACCCTTGCGGCGCTGCTCAAGGCCGGGCCGCATCTGCTGCCTTATGGTAGCGAAAGCTCCGGGCCGGCGTTTGCGGTGCCCCATGGCGTAGTGCTGTTTATCGGTTGCCTGTGTTTTGTCGTGTTTTTGGCCGAGGGCGCCGTGCTTGACTGGAGCGCCGTGTTCCTCAGCGCCGAACGTGGCCTGGATGAGGCCTACGCGGGCCTCGGTTATGCCGCGTTCGCCTTGACCATGACGGCCGGGCGCCTCACCGGTGACGCCATCGTGCGTCGATTGGGCCCCACGTGGGTGATTATGGGAGGTGGCTCTCTGGCCGCGACCGGCCTGTTCCTTGCCACCCTGTCACCCGCTTGGGAGATGGCGCTGCTGGGCTATGCCCTGGTGGGCGCGGGCTGTTCCAACATTGTGCCGGTGCTCTACACCGCCGTCGGCAAGCAGAATGTCATGCCTGAACACATTGCCGTACCGGCCATCACCACCCTGGGGTATGCCGGGATACTGGCCGGGCCTGCGGTCATCGGGTTCATCGCGCATGGCAGCAGTCTGGCCACGGCGTTCTTGCTGATTGCAGGGATGCTGGCGGCGGTGGCGGTCAGCGGCAAAATATTGCGGGTCTGAGCAAGGCGCGGCGCAGGCGCTTGAATCGTTCAATAAATCGGCGTGCACCCAGGTACCTCAATTGCCTTTTTCCTTCTTGTCGTTCTCCAACCAGCGCTCGATGCTGCTGCTCTTCAAGCAGCCGTCATGGTTGTGACTGCCAAAAATACGCGTACCGTTAGCCTTGTTACTCTCGAGCGAGGCCAGTAAGCCTGGGCGCTCGATGAGGCTCCTGGCTAGGTAGACCTGCTGCATGCTGTATTTTTTCTTGGGAAATCCATTATTGGCCGCATCCAGTACAACTTGACCTGCCTCGTTCTTTTCGTCAGGGTCCTTGCTCATTTCGATCAGCATGTCTGTTGTTACGTACCGATGCTTGTTGGCAAATAGAACGTTATCCAACATGTCCTTGAACGCCTCGACCACCTGTGCGTCGGTCTCCACATAGAACGGATTCAGGTTATACGTAAAGGGGCTGGTATTGCCGGGCAGCAAATCGGCGGCCTTGGACAGGCTGTCCGGGGTGATATAACCGCCTTTTACAAGCATCGCCTCGTTCAGTCGCGGGCGGTTGATTATCTCCTGGACCAACTTGATGGTGGACTCGGAAACAGTGCCGTCGTGTAGAGGCTCGTTGGCGATCTGCCGCAGCGCACTGCCGTGCAGGCGCCCGTCTTTCTGAAATTTTCCCAGCAGTGAAAAGTTGTTCTTCAGTTCGGTCGCCAGCAGACGATCATCGAAGCCGGCATAGGGATTACCGTCCGTGCTCCTGTGGTCGTAAGCCTGTAGGTTGGCCTGAGCCCCCTGCGGTTGAGAACACCCCTGCGTCGGCGGGGCCACAGGTTGCCCTTCACCGGTTGAATACCGATGACCTAAAGGAGGCAGCCTGAACATTGAATCAGCGATCCCATTACTCATTTTTTATCTCACCCATTTTAGATACCGCAGCCTGTGCCCCAACTGTCCGACCTTCAAAACCGCTTTAAACGTCAACACGGGTCAGGCTTCGGTTATGTGGTGCTCTAAAAATAATGGTTCCGGCAATGAGCGACTCAGACACCGGGTCCCCTCCGGAAAACCTTGAGCGTTTGTAACCCGCTTGCCCTGTCGCCCCACAGAGCCTGCGCAAGCCTTGGCAGGGGACGCACGAATTACAGGCGACCGGACAATTTGCTCCACAGACTGGCGAGCCTCGGGAACGCGGGGCTGGATACCGGTTCTTCGCAGAACGCTTGGGTACCTTTGTCAAAATCCTCGGCGGTGGGCGCCTTGAAACTGCACTTGGGCTTAGAAGTGAGATTGAGTCCTTGTGGCCGCGAGATGCCCGGTCCCTCTACTTCATGTGGCGCAGCGGACAGGGGCGAAACGGTGTACTGGGCGTGACGAGATTCAAAGGATGTCGAATTCATGGTCCAGACCTGATCCAGTAGCTGAAAACATCCACAGGCAGTCGAACGCCGGTGGATGTTTTCTTCGTGGTAAATCGTCGCAAATGGTTCCCTGCCCAAGATGCCCGGACACCGCGCGCCAGGCGCAGCGTCCGAGCGTCATTCAGCGGGAAAGCCGCCAGAGCGATTCGCGACTGATGAGATTGTCGTTTTTTGTACCCGTGTGGTTATCCATATCTCTCAGTACGTGGCTGCGCTTGAGAATCTCCTGGGCCAACTGGATCAAATGGTCCTTGGACGAGTCGCCCGTGAGGTCTTGGCGCGCCAGTTTTTTCAGGTTACTGATGTTGAGATCGTTCCCACAGCGCCCTTTCAACTCATCGAAATGCTCAAGCATCTTCCCGGCCAGCTCCTTGTCGCTCTTGAATTGGAAAAAATTATCGCCCTTGATGACCAGACTTACGTTTTCCCTGTCGATCAGCCCATCCAGCGAGCCTGTACGACTGTGTCGATCAAGGGCATCAGTCAGCTCTGGACGCCGTAACAACTCTTTGGCCAAACGAATGTTCTGATTCATGACCGGGTCGCTTGACCATGGCTTGTTCGCCATGGCATGCAGGCTGTCGACACTGATATACCCCGGTTTTCTGGGGTCCTTGAAGGCGTCGAAATTGTTGAGCAGCAACTGCGCCAGCTCTGCTCTATTCATCTTCGAATAGTGCGGGTCAGGCCTGCCAGGCAGGGTCGGGAACGGTCTTGGCGGTGGATTGCCAATGGTCGGGTCTGGCCGTGGAGGCGGGTTGCTGCAGCCTGGACGGTGGGGTGGGCGCCCCCCGCCAAACCACTGTGTCATCCATTGTTTGAACTGTTCCATAAAACTCGGCATTGCAGGAGCGCCGCCCTGATAACCGGGATGGCAAGGACGATAGTGCCGTTCGGTTGACGGCTGATAATTGCCGAAGACCGGACCACCCTGGGTTTCCCCGACTCGATAATTGAGGTCAGCAGCGTCGTGGCTGTTGAAGGAGAGCTCGGAAGGCATCGGGCGAGCGACTTTGGCCTCGGACGTGGAACCGGTTCGTGATGGGGTTGGGGTTGAAGAAGGGTTCAGGGTTTTATCCAGTATCGGGACCGACATAGGTTTCTCCATCGAAGGGGACGATTTTCCGCCGGTAGCGTCAACCCGAAGTCGAGAGCCATCAGCTTTCCCCTTGTGTGGCCCATCTGTCGGAATCGGTTCCCGATCTTGCAATCAGTGCGTGACGGGAACGTAGGAAACAGACAAAAAAATCGCAGCGAACGCAGCGCGTTTCCTCAGTCCTATTCAAGTCGAGCAATTGCCTGCTATCGACCTCACCAGCGGTATCGAAATCAAAGCACCTGTTTAAGGCGGCTCAACTTCTCCCGGCTGCCGCACACGCTCATCTGGCACCACTTGCGCAATTTGTTCTTGGAGCTGTCCAGGAACAGCCAGTCGCAGTCGGTGGCGGTGCAGCTCTTGAGTTCGCGAAGATTGCCGGATACCAACAGTTGCGTTGCCTCGATGGCCAAGCGGCCGATCAACATCGCGGTCAGTTCATGGCTACTGGCGCAGCTTTTCCAGGCCCAACCCGGCACGCCGTCCACCGAGCGCAACACGCGCCAGGCGACGCCTTGCTGGAACGTCAGGTTGATCCGCTGCAAGGCCTGATCAGGCGCAACCTGGCCCAGGGACAACGGATAGAACGCCGCATACAAACATTCCCTGAATGCAATCAGCGCCTCCAGGTCCGGCTGGTACGACATCGACGCTTCAAACACCATGGGCTTGTATGCCTCGAATTCCTGGGCGCAAATCAACGAGGCATGCAGCGCCCACTCAAAGAAGAACTGGAAACTGGTGAGCCGCTCTTCCATGACCTTGAGCGCGGAGCCGGGCCGACGGCCATTGGTCGTATTGATGAAGTCCAGCACGCGAGTTCCACCAATCAGCCGAATCGACTTTGCAGTGCCGGTAAAATGCGTCATGCCTGCTCCTGATAAACACGCGAGTGCTGCGATGGCGCAGAGTACCGTGTTTTTCCAGGATGCAGGCATTGGGATAAAAGACGCAAAGACCAACGGCTAGGCGTGATCGTCGGCGCGCAGAGCCCGTTCAAGAATAGCCTCGACAGACTGCGCTACGGACAGCAGCTGGGTGTCCAGGTGTACGTCCGGGCAGACCGGCACCTCATAAATCGAGTCGATCCCGGTGAAGTGCTTGATCTGCCCGGCCCGGGCTTTTTTGTACAGTCCCTTGGGGTCACGTTGTTCAGCGATTTCCAACGAGACATCCACGTGCACTTCGACAAAATAATCATGGCCCACAATCGAGCGCGCGTGATGCCGACAGGCCGCCGAAGGAGAGATCAACGCCACGATCACCATCAGCCCCGCCTCAAGCATCAAGCGCGCAACCTCCGCGACCCGACGGATATTCTCCTCCCGGTCCCGCTCGCTGAATCCCAGGTCGCGACAGAGCCCGCCGCGCACCGAGTCGCCATCGATAATGCAGGTCATGTACCCTCGCGCTTGCAGCGCACTGTCCAGCGCATCGGCGATGGTTGATTTGCCGGACGCGGAAAGCCCTGTCAGCCAGATGACCCTGGACGGCTGCCCGATGCGCAAACGCTCGCGGTGACTGAACGCAAACGCATGCAGATCAGGGTTTTGACGGTGTGCAACATCACTCATGATCGCTCTCCCGCGCCGCAACGGAGGGGTTACCCAGCATGAAGACCATCACGCATTGCACGAACAGCAACAGCGCCACCACCCAATAGACTGTCGAGAACGACCCGGTAAGGTCCTTGGAAAGCCCCCCCAGAAAATTGCCGCACACGCCCCCCAAGCCGATCAGCACATTGGCAATGCCAAAGGCCTGGGTCAGCCGGCTGACCGGCACGATTTGCCCGATATAACTGGGGACCAACCCGAACACCGGATAAAACGCCAGCGCAAACAACAACGCCGCCAGGTAGAACAGCGCGATGCTGTTGAAACTGAATACCAGAACCGAGGCCAGCCCCGCACTTAAAAAACACATGGCCAACGAGACCCGCACACCGACCTTGTCGGCAATCCACCCGACCAGAAACCCCGACGCCATGCCCACCGCGCCGATGGTCGTCCAGATAAATCCGGCATCCCGCACCGACACGCCCAACTCATCGCGCAAGTACGGTGCCAGGTAGGTCTGGAATGGCAGTAACGCCATGCCATTGAGGAAAGCAATCGCCCAGGTCAGGTACAGCGAGCGGCTCAGCCAGGCCACGGGGCGTCTGGCAGACGCCAAGCGCTCAGCGGCGACCTCGCCCTCCCCGCCCGCCGCCAGATTGCGCAACAGCAACCAGGCCATCACGCACAACACCACAGAAATCAGGCCGGCTGTCAGCCATATCGAACGCCAGCCGCCGTTCAGGGTAAGAAACGACACCAGCAAGCCGTTGATAAACACGCCGTAGCTGGTGCCGCTGGAGATCAACCCCATGACCCGTGATCGGTTACCGGGGCTGAAGCCCTTGGTGACGATCTCCGCCAGCGGGATATACACCGAAGCGGAGCAGCCTCCGAGCAAAATCAACAGGCCGCCGGACAGCCAGATACTGTGGCTGACGCTCAGGCCCAACAGCGCCAGCGAGGTGATCACGGTGGAGACCAGGCTGATTTTCCAGCCTTCGACATAGCGGCTGATCACGCTGGTGACCGACGAAAACAGCAGGAAGCCGACTTGCGCCCCGCCGGTGATCAAGCCCACGGTGGTGTAGTCGAAGCCGATGTCGCGGCGCATGTCCACCACCAGGTTGGCGAAGAGGTAGACGCCAAAGCCGTAGGTGCTGGCCACGAAGCCGGTCAGGACCACGGCCAGTACGACGCTGTCCAACGGACGGGTGCTGCTGTGTACCAGTGTGCTCATCAGGCCCTCCTCATATGGCGCGTGCGGTGTGGATGACAAAATCACAATCCATCATGTCGTAGTCGCGCTCGAAATCGCCGTAGGTTTCATGGGATGAAAACCCGGACTCAAGCACTTCTGTGGTCAACTCCCCGGGTAGCAGCGGATAGACCTGCAAGCGGTACTGTTCCCGGTTGTCGAAGGAATAGATGAACTCGCACAGCGACTGATCCACCTGCCCCAGGCTGACCGACGCCTGTTTGCCGCAGTAGTAGTAATTGCCGCTGGACTTGAACTTGCCCGCGCGAATGGCAAAGAAGTTGCGTTGATCAACAATCAGCAAGCCGCCGGGCTTGAGCAATGCGCGGAATTTTTCCAGCACACTGATTCGGTCACGCGCCGCAAACACATGGCACAGCGAGCTGCCCAGGCATACCACGGCATCGAAATGCCCCAACACGCTCGGGTCGAGGGTCTGCCAGTCCATGTAGTGCGATTCGATATCCAGCCCTCGCGCCCTGAAGTTCGCACGGGCCTTGGTCAGCATCGTGCTGCTGCCGTCCGTGGCGACCACATCGAACCCCGCCTGCTTGAGTTGCACCGCGTGAAAACCGCTGCCCGTCGACACGTCGATCACCGACTTCACGCCGTGCCGCTTCAGCAGGTTTTCAAAGAATCCATTCTCCCCCGCCTTTCTTTTTTCCCAATCGATCAAGTCATCCCAGCGCTCGACGAAGTCGGCCGAATATTGCGTCGCGTAACTGGCGACTTCGTTGTGCTCGTGCCACGACATCCGATTCATCACGCACCTACCCCAGTTGTATTTTTGAAAGCCGCGTACTTGCTCGCCAACTCGCGAGCACAGTCGGCGGACTGTTCGATGGACATGGTTTTTTTCGAGTAGCCGAGCATTGCCTGCATCACGGCCATGCACTGAGGGTTGTAGCTCACCGATCCATCGCAATGGATTTCGTCGATGCCATCCTGGCTTTGGCAGATGGTATTGATGCGCACGGCCTCATCCTGCGGACAGGCGTGCGAGAACTGCACCTCGATGTGCCCATCGTGCAGCCACACCGGATACCCACCCGGCAGCCCCAACGGGCCGGGGGCATGCACCAGCACCGGCGTGGGTGAAACCAGCCCTTCGATCACCGTGACCGCCGAACAGGCTGTGAGAAATTGCCCATCGATGCCGCCCAGGCGCCGGAACGCGGTCTTGACCGTGGCAAAGATCACCTCGGCCGGCAGGCGTGCCACGTCCGGACGGTCGCGAACCTCATACAACAAGCGGTAATTGGCGCGTCCAGGCAAACCGCCGCGTGGCACGTAGTGGCTGAAGTAATGCTGGGCATACAGCTGCACCTGCACATCGTCGGGTGCACATTCCAGCAGTCGCGCGAGGGAAAAACGCAGCGCCGGGATCAGGTTGGCCACGTTGCCCACACCGATATCCGGCGCCAGCCCTACCCTGGCCAGTATCGGGTTGACGGCATCGGGGAACGCCGCATTGACGGTTCTGGCTGCGATGCCCGAGGCCTTCACGGCTAGCATGAGGCCGTGCATGAGCGTCAGGTGCATGGGCAGCCAGGGGCCGAACTGCGCCTGATCGAGCTGCTCGAAGGACTGTTTGGGCAAGCCGGTGATCACCCGCCACGACTGCAGCGACGCGCAGTTCACCAGCAGGTCCGGCGCTTCTTCACGCAGCAGCCGCGTGACCCTGTCGATATCGGTAAGGTCGGCGATCACGGGCTTGATCGCGATGTAGTGCCCCAACTGCGCGCACGACAACCGGACCAGGTTGCACAGGCGTAAGGTCGCCTCTTCATTACGACCGAGCACCACAAACTCGAACGCATTTTTCGGCCCGAGGATCTTCAGGATCTGCAGGCACAGGTTGCCCGCGCCCACCAGCAGCAGTTTTTTCTTGGGTGCCGAGGCGGTCATCGCGGGTAGGCTCCGTTGTCGACCGGAATCACCCTGCCGCTGATATGACGCATGGCATCACCGGCCAGCAGCAAAATCACCTCGGCGACCGCGCCGGGCAGGATCGGCTCCTTGAGAATTTCCTGGCGTGCATATTCCGCACGGCGGTATTCGGGGATGGTGTCGTAGATGGCGGTGTCGTGGATCAGCGCCGGCGATACGGCGTTCACCCGCACAAACGGTGCGAAATTCCACGCGTTAGCCTTGGTCAGGCCGATCACCGCCGCCTTGGTGGCGCCATACATCGCATCGCAGCTGCCCACCTCCCCGGCCACCGAGGCGATATTGACGATGCTGCGCGGGGCTTCGTGACGCATCTCCCGTTCGGCAAAGTCTTTGGAGAGGTAGACCAGCGCCTTGAGGTTTACATTGAGGATCTCGTCGATTTCATCATCACAATAGTGGTAGATACTTTTGCCATGGTAAATACCGGCGTTATTGATCAATCCGTAAATAGTCGCGTGACGTTCATAGAGCATGGCAATAAAACCCTTGAGGGTCGCGCTGTCCGAAAAGTCTGCGACGTGCACTTCCAATACATCCGCGCCATACAGTCGTTGCAATGCGTATAAGCCATCCGCATCTTTGTCCGCGCCAATCACGAAGTAGCCTTGTTGAATGGCCTGTTCCACCGTTGCCCGACCAATGCCATTGGCAGCGCCGGTAATAATTAACTTTTTCATGCACCCACCTTATTGACAGAATTCGTTCATTCGCGCGTAGAACGGCCGATGAAAGTCATACATACGTTGCAGTTCCGGCGCGCAGTCGAATGCACTGAAGTCAACAGACTGAGGCTGCGGCAACACAATGCGCTCACTGTTCTCCGCGGCCACGTGCCAACTTCTCCAGGTTTTCCATTGCGGCGGGCACTCGCGTTTCCACGTCATGGCGCGGGGCAGGAATTCGATCTGCAGGTAATCACACAACTTGCGAATAACGCGTTCCGGATCGGCGGCAAGGTCATCTGCATTGATCACGTAAGGCACTTTGCCGGTGAGTTTGGTCACCACACAAAAGATCTCGTACAAGGCTTTATGCCCAATCGCCTGCAGGGGCATATCCGGGTGTATACGGTGATGGGAAACAATGCTGCTGGCAGGCTCGCGAATAATAAAGATGTTGTCCTGTTGCGCCAGGAAGTCCACATCCACTTTCAACGCATCAAGGCAGTGATAGCACATGTCTTTATGAAAGACGTTGGCCTGTTCTTTGGCCTTTATAAGATGCTGCCTTATCCCTTGATAGGTGGTGGGCAAACTGTGATCCCACTCATCCGACGGAATCGCCGAGTCCTCACGGAACGCCATATGCGCAAAAGGCTCGTGGAAGACCTCGAAGTCGCCGCGCTCGATAAACACCCGTTCCAGCACGGTGGAGCGCGAGCGTGGATGTGCCCATAAACCGATCATTCTGTTCATGCCAACACCCCGTATTCAGCGGCCAGAAGGGTGTTGGGCGCCATTTTGAGGGGCTTGGTCGCAGGGCAGAGTCGAACGCAGTAATCGGTCAGGCGACGGTAAGCGCTGTTGGCTTCATTGCAGGCATTGATAAACGCCTCATGGTTGCCGAAGTCGTAGGGCTCGATGCTGTCGACAAAGTACGCCTCGCAGAAGTAAGGAATCCGCATCAGCGTGGCTAAGATCGACGCTGGCACCGAAGCCGTCTCGTTGGCGGGAACCACCGGTTTGCCGTGGCTTTCACGCTCGATCAGAAACTCCACTACATCGGGTGTAAGCGTGTAGCACGTTGCCGTCCGCCCGGTTTTCTCCAGGTGCCAGCAGGATTTGTTGCCACGCTCGTCGACGTCGATTTTTATGCTGGAAAGCAGCGTCTTGACCGGCACTTTCGAGGCGCCCACCAAGCTTTGTATCTGCTCGTAGATCAGTAATTCGGCCCAGCGCATCGCTTGCGGGCTCAGTGCCAGGCCGCGCTCCGCGGCCTGCAGCGAGAACTCGGGCTGACAGGAAAAACGCCCGATCATGAAGGTGATGACATATTTGCAACGGCTCGTATCGATTCCCTTGTCGCGCGCGGTGGCCAGGCCTCGCTCTATCGCCTGGAGCCCGGCCTGGAATTGCGTGACGGTAAAGCAAAACGTGATGTTGACCGAGGTGCCTTGGGCGACCAGTTGCTCGACAGTCTCGAAGCCTTCCAGGCTGCCCGGCACTTTTACCATCACATTCGCGGCCAGGCGCTGCAGCTCAAGGCCACGGGCCGTCATGCGCTCGCTACAACGCACGTCCCCAGGGTCGACCTGGGCGCAGATCCAGCCCTCGGCCTGGGCCGATTGAACCCATCGAGGCATGAGCGTCGCGGCGCCTTCGACGATGACTTCGTCATACAGTTTCTTGCGCAATTGAGCGGCCGACAGGCTGGCCAGGTTGAAACGCGAGGACCAGTAATCGCGCTTTTCCAGGATCACGGCAGCGACCAACCGTGGGTTGGTGGTGACGCTGGCAAACCCACCGGGCTGCGCAAAATCATCCGGCATCAATTGCTCAATATGGGCAACGGCCGCCGGATATTTTTCCAACAGGTATTTTTTATAGGGCGCGTATATAACAGGCGATGAATCCCACCACACTTCGCAAGCTCGATCATTATGTTTAAGCCGCTCTATGTAACCCAATGTACCCACCACGCCTGCTCCTTGAGTGAACTGATCAATGATGTTCAGTAGTTCATGCATAGCGGAAAACACACATGCGCCCGCGTCGGCCAATACATCGTGACGGTGCACCGGGCCAAACCCCAGAACTTTTATGCCGGCCGCAACAGCGGCTTGAATACCCGTGACACTGTCTTCAACTACCAGGGCTTCATGCGGTTTAACGTTATATGCAGCACACGCCGTTAAAAATACCAACGGGTCAGGCTTCCAACGCCCCAACTCATAACAACTGAATATTCGCCCGTCGAAATAAGAGAACAAGCCGGTCAGCTGCAAACACTGCTCTATCTTGTTTCGTGGCGCGCTGGAGGCCACACAATACGGCACCTGCAGCCGCTGCAAGACATCAATGATTCCATCGGTGGCTTTCAACTCAAGTGTCAATGCTTCCAGCGCACGCGCACGAAACTCATCTTCAAACATACACTCCAGACACATATCCAATAACTGCTCGGCTTCGCGCAGACAGTCCGCAATCTTTCGCCCACGAAAGTGCTCAATAAAATAAGCGCGGTCGAGTGCTTTGCTGGCAGGCACACGTGCATTAAGCAAGGAAATCAATACAGACAGGGTAATTTCTTCACTTTGGACTAATACACCATCACAATCGAAGATAACCAACTTGGGCAACCGCGTTGCCCCCTGCCCTGGTAGTTCCCCTATAGCTGCCAATATAGACATAGGCGTCTCTTATAGGTGACTCCGCGTGACTGCTGAACTACCAGCGGAGCGGGTTGATGTGTGCCTATAAGACACGGGGCAAAAAATCCTGTCAAATGCTTTTCAACGGTTTTTTAGTATCTTATGGTTATTTTTTATAATTCTTTTATTCCTTTTATCGCCATGGTTGTAGTCGCGAATTTCACATGGGTGAACTTCTATTGCGCGCCATCAGTCAGCTGAGCTGAACTCACGAATTCAAGGTCAGGTGGGCAATGCACATTTCGCTGGAGCAACAAGTGGCGCTGGTGACGGGTGCCAGTTCCGGAATCGGCGCTGGCGCGGCCAAAGCGCTGGCGCAAGCGGGCGCCGCGGTAGTGCTCAACTACAACAGCCAGGCCGCGCCGGCCCAGGACCTGGCGGCACACATCAACGCCAACGGCGGCAGGGCGATTGCTATTGGCGCCGACGTATCCAACGAGGCGGATGTAGAACGGCTGTTCGCCCAGACCCTGAATGCGTTTGGCCACCTGGACATCCTGGTGGCCAACTCCGGCATGCAAAAGGATGCGGCGCTGGTCGACATGACCCTGGACGACTGGAACAGCGTGATCGGCGTCAACCTCACCGGCCAGTTCCTGTGCGCCCGGGCGGCCGTGCGTATCTTCAATCGCCAGGGGATTCGTGACGGCGTGTCACGGGCCGCCGGCAAGATCATCCATATGAGCTCGGTGCACCAACTGATCCCCTGGGCCGGGCATGTGAATTACGCGGCGTCAAAAGGCGGTGTGGAGATGCTGATGCGCACCCTCGCCCAGGAGGTCAGCGAGCACCGCATCCGTATCAACGGCATCGCGCCGGGGGCCATTCGCACGGCGATCAACCGCGCCGCCACCGAAGGCGCGGCCGAACAGGCATTGCTGAAGCTGATTCCCTATGGCCGCGTCGGTGACGTGGAGGACGTGGCCAACGCCGTGGTGTGGCTGGCCAGCGACGCCTCCGATTACGTCGTCGGCAGCACGCTGTTCATCGACGGCGGCATGAGCCTTTATCCGGAGTTTCGTGACAATGGTTGATCTCAGGAACGAACCCCAAAGTGCCATTGACGCCCACGGCATCATCGGTGATATGCGCAGCGCGGCGCTGGTGAACGATAAAGGGAGCATCGACTTTTTTTGCTGGCCGGAATTCGACAGCCCATCGATCTTTTGCGCCCTATTGGACACCCCCGATGCCGGCACCTTCCAGCTCACTCCGGACCTGCCCAACGCGCGCCGCGAACAGATCTACCTGCCTGACACCAACGTGTTGCAAACCCGCTGGCTCAGCGACGAAGCCGTGGTGGAAATCACCGACCTGCTGACCATCAGCGAAGAAGTCGACGACCTGCCCTTGTTGATTCGCCGCGTGCGCGTGGTCAGCGGCACGGCCAACCTGCACCTGCGCTGCGCGGTACGGCATGACTATGCACGCACGCCGACCCACGCCGCCGTCGATAACGGCACGGTGACGTTCACCGCCCAGGGCCAACCCGGCTTGCGCCTGGCCGGCAGCCATGCGCTGCACATCGAAGACAATGCCGCCGTGGCCACCTTCACCCTGGCCCAGGATGAAGGCGCCGAGTTCGTACTCGGCGGCCAGGCGGACGAACGCGTCGACAGCAGCTGTACCGACCTGGCGCTGGCCCACACCTTGAAGTTCTGGCGCGGCTGGATCGCCCAGTCGAACTACCGCGGGCGCTGGCGTGAAATGGTCAACCGTTCGGCCCTGGCGCTGAAGTTACTGACCTCGCGCAAACATGGCGCAATCATCGCCGCCGCCACCTTCGGCCTGCCGGAAACCCCCGCTGGCGAACGCAACTGGGATTACCGCTACACCTGGATCCGCGACGCGTCGTTCACCGTCTACGCCTTCATGCGCCTGGGCTTTGTCGAGGAGGCCAATGCCTATATGCGCTGGCTCAGAGGCCGGGTCAGTGACTGCTGCGGCCAACCGGTCAAAATCAATATCCTCTATGGCATCGACGGTCGGCAGGAGTTGCCCGAGACCCACCTGGACCACCTCGGCGGCCACGGCGACGCCAGGCCGGTGCGCATCGGCAATGAGGCGGTCGAGCAGATCCAGCTGGATATCTACGGCGAGTTGATGGACGCGGTGTACCTGGTCAATAAGTACGGCGAGGCCATCTCCCACGAGGGCTGGGCACATGTGGTGGACGTGGTCGATCAGGTCTGCGGGATCTGGGACAGCCAGGACGTGGGCATCTGGGAAATGCGCGGCGAGCAGCATCACTTCCTGCATTCGCGACTGATGTGCTGGGTGGCCCTGGACCGCGCGATCCGCCTGGCCTCCAAACGCTCGCTGCCGGCGCCCTTCGCCCGTTGGGACCAGACACGCCAGGCGATCTATGCCGACATCTGGAGCAACTTCTGGAACGAAGAACGCGGGCATTTCGTGCAGCACATCGGCAGCACCGCACTCGACGGTTCGATGCTGCTGATGCCGCTGGTGCGCTTCGTCGCGGCCACCGACCCACGCTGGCTGAGTACGCTGGAGGCTATTCAGAAAAGCCTGGTACGCGACGGCATGGTCTACCGTTACCGCAACGACGACAGCCGGATCGACGGCCTGCAAGGCACCGAAGGCGCGTTTGCCGCCTGCTCGTTCTGGTACGTCGAATGCCTGGCACGCGCTGGGCAGGTGGACAAAGCTCACCTGGAGTTCGAGCAACTGTTGCGCTATGCCAACCCTTTAGGGTTGTATGCCGAAGAGTTCGACAGCCAGGCGCGGCACCTGGGCAATACGCCGCAAGCGTTGAGCCATTTGGCGTTGATCAGTGCGGCGACGTTTCTGGATCGCAAATTGAGTGGGGAGAAAACCGTGTGGCAACCCTGAGAAACGTACGAACCTCCATGCTCGACATCGCCTACGAAACCCATGGCCCCGCCGACGGTGAACCGGTGATTCTGCTGCATGGCTTTCCCTACGACCCTCGCGGCTACGACGCGATTGCGCCAGTGCTCGGCGAGCGCGGCTACCGCGTACTGTTGCCCTACCTGCGCGGTTATGGGCCAACACGGTTTATCGATGACCGGGTGATGCGCTCCGGGCAACAGGCGGCGCTGGCCAAGGATTTGTTGGACTTCATGGATGAGCTGGCCATCGCGCAAGCGACGTTGGCCGGCTATGACTGGGGTGGGCGCGCCGCGTGTATCGTCGCCGCGCTATGGCCGGAACGCGTGCGCGGACTGGTGACCGGGGATGGCTACAACATCCAGAACATTGCCAAGTCGCTCAAGCCACGGCCGCCGGAGACGGAACATCGGTTGTGGTACCAGTATTACTTCCACACCCAGCGTGGCGTGGACGGTTTGACCACCAACCGTCGCGAACTGTGCAGGCTGCTGTGGTCGTTGTGGTCGCCCTCCTGGGCCGAGGGGCCGGGGCTGTATGAGCAGACCGCGCCGTCGTTCGACAACCCGGATTTTGTCGAGGTGGTGGTTCACTCCTATCGCCACCGTTTCATGTACGCGCCTGGCGATCCTGCGCTGGCGTTCATCGAAGAACAACTCGCCAGACAACCGCCGATTTCGGTGCCGAGCATTTCCTTGTGCGGTGCCGACGATGGTGTCGGCCCGCCGTCGCAAGAGGACGATGACCTGGCGCACTTCAGTGGTTTTTACCGGCGCCAGGTGCTGCCCGGCGTGGGCCACAATATGCCCCAGGAAGCGCCGCAAGCGACGCTTGATGCACTGCTGGAATTGCTCGCTTACGACACCGGCGAAAAGCGTTCGCGATAAGCCTGGGGCGTCACCGACAGCGCTCTGAGAAAGCTGCGGCGCAGGGTTTCTTCACAGCCAAAACCGCATTGCACAGCAATGCGCTTGATTGGCGTGTGGCTGTCGGCCAATTGTCGGCGCGCGGTTTCGACGCGGATCAGTTCGACCGCGCGCGCCGGGGTCTGCCCGGTTTCGGCACGGTAATGGCGTACGAAGCTGCGCTCGCTCATGCCGGCCTGGGCGGCCAGCGTCGCGATGTTCAGCTCCAGGTTGAGGTTTTCGGCGATCCACGCGTGGAGTTCGGCGAAGCGGCTGTCGCTCTTTTGCAGGGACAGCGTGACGCTGAACTGCGACTGGCCGCCAGGACGCTTGAGGAACACCACCAGGTGCCGCGCCACTTCCAGAGCCACGGCGCGACCGAGGTCTTCTTCCACCAGCGCCAGACACAGGTCGATGCCGGCGGTCACACCGGCCGAGGTCCACACGCCGCCCTGCTGGATAAAGATAGGATTGGACTCCACCGTCAGCGCGGGAAACTTGCGCGCCAGTTCTTCGCAGCGCGTCCAGTGGGTAGCCACGCGGCAACCGTCAAGCATGCCGCTGGCGGCCAATAGAAACGCACCGGTGCACACTGACGTCATGCGCCGGGTGTACCGGGCTTTTTCGCGCACCCAGTCGACCAGGGCCAGGTCTTCGGCGGCTCCGTATACGCCCCAGCCACCGGCGATCACCAGGGTGTCACACGGCGCGTCGACGGCAGGCAGCGGCGCAGCCACCAGCGCCAGCCCGGCGGAGGTCATCACCGGTTCCGTCTGTGCCGCAATCACCGAGACGGCGTAAGGCAACGGCAAGCCGCGCTGGCGGGCCAGGTCGTTGGCTGAGGCGAAAACCTGCAACGGCCCGGTCACATCGAGCACCTGAGCATTATCGAAAGCGAGGACGTGGACGATTCTGGGCATGATTGGCGTAATTTGTGGGCTCTATGGCGTATTCGCCAAAGCCTAGGCCTCTAGAGTGAAGCCGTCCACCCCTTTATCGGAGCATCATCGATGACCTTGCAGATCGGCTTTGTGTTGTTTCCCGGCATCCAGCAACTGGACCTGACCGGCCCCTATGACGTGCTCGGCTCTCTGCCGGATGTAAAGTTGCACCTGGTATGGAAAGACCTCGCGCCGGTCACTTCCAGCACCGGGTTGGTGTTTACCCCGACCATGACCTATGCCGACTGCCGAACCTGGACGTGCTCTGCGTACCCGGCGGCTCCGGGGTCGGTGCGTTGATGGAAGACCCGCAGACCCTGGACTTCCTCAAGGCCCAGGCGCAGACCGTACGCTATGTGACCTCGGTGTGCACCGGCTCGTGGTGCTGGGCGCGGCGGGTTTGCTGCGCGGGCGCAAGGCAACCACTCACTGGGCCTACCACGACATGCTCGCCCCGCTTGGCGCCATCCCGGTGCAGGAGCGCGTGGTGCGCGACGGCAACCTGTTTACCGGTGGCGGCATCACCGCCGGGATCGACTTCGCGCTGGTGCTGGCGGCGGAGTTGTACAGTGAAGCGGCGGCGCAATTGGTGCAGTTGCAGATCGAATATGCGCCGGCACCGCCGTTTGAGGCAGGCAGCCCGCAGACAGCGCCGGAGCAGGTAGTGGCAGAGGCGAAAAAGCGTGTGGTGGACTCGCGCAGGGTGCGGGGCGAGATCACGGCCCGGGCGGCGGCTCGGTTGGGGTGACGTCGACTCCGGCGCCCGTTGAATACATCGAAGTGGTGAAGTAAGACGGCTGGCGGCTGCGTTATTGCGCAAATCACTGAACAGCGACACCCTGTCGACATTCAGAAAGTGTCGAATACGACTTGGCGTGCATCTCCCAATGATCGGTGTAGGGCGACTGCACCGTCTACATGACGGTCGCTGCCGTCCTTTCCACCAAGGAAATCATTGATGAAGCCTCTCAACGGATTAATTCCCTGCATCATTTCCGGTGGTTCGGGCACACGGCTGTGGCCGGTATCGCGGCAGGACATGCCCAAACCCTTCATGCGCATGCGTGACGGCCAGAGCCTGTTGCAAAAAACCTTCCAGCGCGCGGCCAAATTGCCTGGCGTGCACAGCGTGCTCACGGTGACCAACCGCGACCTGCTGTTTCGCACCCTCGACGACTACCGCAGCGTGAACAACGCCCACCTGCCCCTGGACCTGCTGCTGGAGCCGTTTGGTCGCAACACTGCGGCAGCCATCGCCGTGGCGGCCCTGCATGTGCAGGAACACGTCGGCGGCGACACGCAGTTGCTGGTGATGCCCGCCGACCACTTGATCCTCAATGAGGTAGCGTTTGCCGAGGCTGTGGCACAGGCCCGCGACCTCGCCGAGGCCGGTTACCTGGTGACCTTCGGCATCCGACCCGACTACCCCGAAACCGGCTTTGGCTATATCGAACAAGGCGAAAAACTGAGCCACGGCAACCGTGTCAAACGCTTCGTCGAGAAACCCGACCTGGCCACCGCCCAAGGCTACCTTGACGGCGGTAAACACCTGTGGAACGCGGGTGTGTTCTGCTTCAAGGCCAGCACCCTGCTGAACGAACTGGCCGCCCATGCACCCGATGTGCTCCAAGCCAGCCGCGCTTCGCTTGCGCACGGTCACAGCCTGCAAAACCAAACGTTGCGCCAGCGTGAACTGGACGCGGATGCCTTCGCCAGCGCGCCGGATATTTCCATCGATGTGGCGCTGATGGAGCAGTCCAGCCAAGTGGCCGTGGTGCCCTGCGACATCGGCTGGAGCGATATAGGTTCCTGGGAGGCCCTGCGCCGACTCGCGCCCAGCGATGCCCAAGGCAACCAGGTCAACGGCGAAGCGATTCTGCATGACGTGCACAACTGCTACATCGACTCGCCCGAGCGTGTAGTCGGCGCGGTGGGCTTGCGCGACCTGATTATCGTCGACACGCCCGACGCGCTGCTGATCGCCGATGCCCACCGCAGCCAGGATGTGCGCTATATCGTCGCCGAGCTCAAGCGTCAGCACCATCCGGCATACAGCCTGCATCGCACCGTCACGCGGCCGTGGGGTAGCTATACCGTGCTGGAGGAAGGCAGCTGTTTCAAGATCAAACGCATCGTGGTCAAGCCCCAGGCGTCGTTGTCCCTGCAGATGCATCGCCACCGCAGCGAACACTGGGTAGTGGTCAGCGGTGCGGCGCAGATCACCAACGGCGAGCATCAATTGTTGATCAGCGCCAACGAGTCCACCTACATCCCGGCCGGGCACAAACACCGACTGACCAACCCCGGCATCATCGACCTGGTGATAATTGAGGTGCAGAGCGGTGAGTATCTGGGCGAAGACGACATCGTGCGGTTCGATGACCTGTACGATCGCGCCCCCGCCGAGGTAACAAAATGACAGGCGCATTGGACTGCGCCCCCCGGCGATGACATTACCCTGACTCGACAAACGCCGATTGCCCGATACTCGCCGAAAAAGTCGCGGCGATCACGCGTCATCAGTCGTCCAGTGGTTGCGGTGCCGGTTTACTGCCTGGCTTGGCCGGTTTGACGGGTTTCGTGCCCTTGGCCGGAGCAGGCTCGACGGGCGCGGGTTCCGCAACGGCAGCGGCTTCTTTTTCAGCCATCGGCATCTGATCGATGGCGCTGAAGAACTCCTTCAGGTCGAGACTGTCAGGTGGCACGGTCTTCTCAAGTTTCTTTTCGCCATCCTTGCCCACCAGAATCACCTTGGTACCGCTGCCGACGCCAAGCTTGAGGGCGCGAATCAGTGCGTTGGTTTCCGGCGGTGTGAGCTTTTTGCTGTCTTTGGGATCCTTCGCGAACTTCTCCCCCTCCGCTCCGATGCTGCCGAACTTCACGGTGTAGAGCACCATGCTGCGCTCTTCGAAGGGCTGCTTGGTTGCAGGCTCGTCCAGCTGTTTCTTCAGCGTCGACAACGTAGGGTTACCGGCGTCAAGCTCTACCACTACCAGCGGCCGGGCCTTGCCCAGATCCTGCTTGAGCGGATTATCATCAGCAGCCAACAGCGGCCCCGTAAAAGCCATCAAGGTAGCCAGGGTCAGCGACCGGATGAGCATGCGCACCTCCTTTGAATTCCATGCAGGGTTCTTGAGTTTCATGTCTGCGACAGCCAAATTCAAGGATGATTCCTACACCACTTCAAGAAAGCGTAGGCCAGGACGCCCGCTAAGCAAGGGGGCTGAAGCGACGAGGTTCATTGTTTCCTCTGATTGCACAAACATTACGAGACGTTCCACTGCGGCCAATGACGGGCAAACACAGGCGCCACGATGGGGTCTGCATCCACCTGCGCCAGCGTTTGCGCAAAGCCTGGCGCCAGAGCGCTCAATGCCTCCCGTGCTTCATCCCAGCGCGACACCGCCGCCGCCATGATGCCCAGGGCATTTGGCTGGCCACTCGGGGCCAACAATTGCCCGGCGAACTGATCGGCGAAAATCACCCAGGCTTGATGAAGGTAACGACGCGTGCCTGTGACCAACTGCGCCTGCAGCGTTTCGTTGCCACTGTCGAGCCAACGCTGCGGGTAGTCGATGATGCCGATTGCCGAGTAGCAATTGGCGGCGATGTACACCAACCCACGCAGGATCTGTGCACGGTTGCCGTTCAATAGATCCGAAGAAGGAAACTCCAGGCCCAGGTGGATCAGGATCGCCGCACTTTCCGTAATCACTTGGCCATCAGGGGTGACCAGCGTTGGGATCTGTTTGAGCGGGTTGATCCGCGCCAGGGCATCGCTGCCCTCGCCGTCCTGCCATGAGCTGGCGTCCACCCGGTGCCATGGCACGGCGCAACGCTGCAGGGCGATTTCGATCATGCATGAGCCGGATTCGTCGGTGCCGTAGAGTGTGTACATGGCGTGTTCCTCCCAGGTAATCGTCATCGAATGACAACAATGCAATGCCGGGGCTCAACGAGGCAAGCGTTCTAGAACAAGCCCATTTGCCCACCGACCAACGTGCCAAAGTCGTCATTCACAAACGGCAGGATCGCGTCGGCAACCGGCTGCAATTGACGGCTGACATAGTGGTCGTAGTCGATCGGCGACTGGCGCACCTCCAACGGTTCGGGGCCATTGACGCTGATCACGTAACGGATCCAGCCGCCGCGCTGATACTGGCGCGGGCGGCTCAGTTGGTCGTTGTATTCATCGGCCACGCGCGCGGCGCGTACGTGAGGCGGCACGTTGCGTTCATAGTCATCCAACTGGCGGCGCAGACGCTTGCGGTAGATCAGCAGCTCATCGAATTCGCCGCTCAGGGTTCGCCGTACATAGTCGCGAATATAGTCCTGATGAGGCTGGCGGTGGAAGATACGCTGGTAGAGTTCCTGCTGGAACCGGCGAGCCAGGGGCGACCAGTCGCTGCGCACGGTTTCCAGGCCTTTGTAGACCATGTCTTCGCTGCCGTCGGCACGGGTGACCAGGCCGGCGTAGCGTTTTTTGCTGCCTTCTTGCGCACCGCGAATAGTGGGCATGAGAAAGCGCGTGAAGTGGGTTTCGTATTGCAGTTCCAAGGCACTTTGCAGGCCGAACCCGTTGCGCAGATGCTCGCGCCACCACTCATTGACGTGCTGCACCAGTGCCTGGCCGATGCGGCTGGCGTCCTCCTGGGAATGGGCGCTGCCGAGCCAGACGAAGGTGGAGTCGGTGTCGCCGTAGATCACTTCATAGCCCTGGGCTTCAACCAGTTCGCGGGTCTGGCGCATGATCTGGTGGCCGCGCATCGTGATCGACGACGCTAAGCGTGTATCGAAGAAGCGGCAGCCGCTGGAGCCGAGTACGCCGTAAAAGGCATTCATGATGATTTTTAACGCCTGAGACAACGGCGCGTTGTGCTCGCGCTTGGCCACTTCGCGGCCTTCGGAGACGCGCGCGACAATGGACGGCAGGCAGTGGCGCGTGCGGGAAAAGCGCGCGCCACGAAAACCTTCCACCGACTCACTGTCATCCGGATGTTTGAGCCCCTCGATCAGGCCGACAGGGTCGATCAGGAAACTGCGGATGATTGACGGATAGAGACTTTTGTAGTCGAGTACCAGCACCGATTCGTAAAGGCCAGGGCGCGAATCCATGACAAATCCGCCGGGGCTGGCCTGGGGCGGCTTATCCCCCAGGTTGGGGGCGACGAAGCCCTGGCGGTGCATCAGCGGCATGTACAGGTGAGTGAACGCAGCGACGGAGCCACCGTTACGGTCCACCGGCAGTCCAGTGACGCTGGCGCGTTCGAGCAGGAACTTGAGCAAGTCGGTCTTTTCGAAAATCCGCGTGACGAGTTCGCAGTCCTTAAGGTTGTAGCGCGCCAGGGCGGGCTTGTCCTCGGCGAACATGCGGTTGATTTCGTCCATGCGCTGGTACGGCGTGGAGATGTCCTTACCTTCGCCCAGCAAGGTTTGCGCGACGTTTTCCAGACTGAAGGATTCGAAGCTCCAGGTGGCTGAACGCAGCGCCTCGATACCGTCGATGATCAAACGCCCCGCTGCTGCCGCAAAGTAATGGTTGCGGCTGCCGTGTTCGCGCCAGGCCATGGGCTCGTCGCCGCGGCCGAGCATCAGCGGGACATTGAGGCGCTGGGCGTGCTCGTGTAGCACACGCAGGTCGAACTGCACCACGTTCCAACCGATGATGGCGTCGGGATCGTGGATGACGAGCCATGCGTTGAGGCGTTCGAGCAGTTGGGCGCGGGTGTCGCAGTAGTCGAGCTTGAAATCCACCGCGTCGGTTTTGTTCGGCGGGCCGAGCATGTACACCTGGCGTTCGCCGCAGCCTTCCAGAGCGATAGAGTACAGGTCGCCCTGAGCGGTGGTTTCAATGTCCAGGGACACCAGCTTGAGCGGTGGACGGTAGTCGGGAGCGGGTTTCATCTGGGCGTCGCACAAGGTGCCCGTGGCGTCGAGCGTGCCGCCGAACCACACCGGTGCGGTGATGAAGCGCTCCATCATGTAGCGCTCCGGCGGGCGTACATCGGCTTCGTAAACGTCGACCCCGGCCGCACGCAGGCGTTTCTCCACGTCCATCAACTGGCGGTGTTGGCGGGTATAGAGTCCAAGCACCGGCCGGTGATGGAAATCGCACAACTGCAGCGGACGCAACTCGATATCGCGCTCGCCCTTGAGCAGCCAATCGAGCGGCTTGCGATGGGCCTCGGGAATAAACATCACCGAGGTCTGCACCGGTAGGCGAACGTAGCGCGGCCCCTGGTCGGTGGCCAGCCAGAAACCGACCTCAGTACCCGCCGACGTGTCGCGCCAATGCCGGGTCAGGACAAAACCCTGCTGTAAATCCACCGTACCGCACCTCAGGAATCGCTTTCAGGCGATGATTCTACGCGGTGCGGGACGTCGGGCGGAAAGGAATGGTTCTGTGATTGAGCGTTAAACGTCACTGGGCTGATGATGAGGCCCCGGTTTTTGATTGCGAACCAGCCAGGTAGGTTTCAATGTTGCCCATTTGTTCATCCCAGCCGCGGCAATTCATATTGAAAGCCTTTTTACGCCGGGCCTCGGGCACCTCATCAAAACCAGACTCAACGACCCTTAGCAAAATGCCAGGGGCACGATCTTCAATAGTGAACTCAACCAGAGTCGGCTTTTCTTTGTCATAGTCGATGTTGTCTTCTACTGCGAAGGGGTGCCACCAGAAAGAAAACAGTGTTTGCGGCAGGATGCGTTCGATCCTTGCCTTCCAGACCACATTTTCGTAGCCCGGATAAGTAATCTGCGCTTCGATGGTTTCGCCGGCGCGGAAGGTTTTGCCCTTGAGGGCGATACCAAACCATGCGCCGAATTGCTCGGCGTCCGTCAGCGCTTCCCAGACCTGTTTACGTGTTGCAGTGAGCAGGACTTTTCGCTCTATGCGATCTGATATGTGCATAAGTCACCTCCATCATTGACAGTAGGCGACATCAAACAATGCGCAACCTGAGGTTGTAAGCAATGATGATAATCCGCCCCTTACCTGGCCATAAGTTATGACTGAACCACTCAATGGAAGTTGCTTCTGCAAAAGTGTGCGCTACCAGATAGACAGCCTGGACATGCCCATCAGTCACTGCCACTGCAACAGTTGTCGCAAAGTGCATGCAGCGCCATTTGTCGCTACCGCTGGCGTGATGCGCGCGCATTTCCGCTGGACGCAAGGTGCGCAGCTGCTGTCGTCCTTCGAATCGTCGCCCGGAAAATTCCGACATTTCTGTTCGCGCTGCGGCTCACATCTGATAGCTGAGCGTGGGCATCAGCCCCATGTGATTGTGCGGGTGGCGACGCTGGATGATGATCCAGGCGTTCGGCCCACCTCGCATATCTGGACCTCTCATGATGTGCCCTGGCTTGCCTATGAAGGCGCAGAGCATTGGGATGAATGGGAGGTGTGACTCAGACGTGCGGATCACCCGGTGCTTTCGCAGGCGTCGCGTATTGCGGCTTCAGGTGACCTTCCTGATCGAGCAACCAGGCGTCCATGATCTGGCGCACCACTGGCCCGGCAACGCGTCCACCGGCCTCGCCGTTTTCGATCATCACCGAAATCACGATCTTCGGATGTTCAGCGGGGGCAAAGCCGACGAACAAGGCGTTATCCCGATGGCGCTCCAATGTCTTCTCCCGGTTGTAGCGTTCGCCCTGCTTGATCGCGACGACTTGCGCGGTCCCGCTCTTGCCAGCAATACGGTACTGGGCACCTAGTGCTGCCGCCCGGGCGATACCGCGAGGGTCGTGCATCACCAATTGCATACCGTGGTTGACCTGCTCCCAGTCACGCGGTCCTTGAGGACCACATTGGGCATGGGGTTTTCGTCTACGGGCGGTACACCGTTAATAGTCTTGGCCAGATGAGGACGGTTCCACACACCCTTGTTGGCGATCAAAGCGGTGGCCTGAGCCAGTTGCAGCGGCGTGACCTGCATGTAGCCCTGACCAATGCCGAGGATCACGGTTTCACCCGGAAACCACGGCTGGCGACGCGTGGCACGTTTCCAGGCCTGGGAGGGCATCAGGCCGGCTGACTCTTCGAACATATCCAGGGAGACTTTCTGACCCAGGCCAAATTCAGCCAGGTAGTCGTGCAGCCGGTCTATGCCCAGCTTGTGGGCCAAGTCGTAAAAATAGGTGTCGTTGGAACGCATGATGGCGGCGTCCATGTCTACCCAGCCATCGCCGCTGTGGTTCCAGTTGCGGTATTTGTGATCAAAGTCGGGCAGTTGATAGTAACCGGGGTCGAATACACGGGTTTGGGCGGTAACGACACCACTGTCCAGACCGGCGATTGCCACCTCGGGCTTGATGGTCGAACCCGGCGCGTAGAGGCCTCTAAGGACCCGGTTAAACAGCGGACGGTCGATGGAATCGTGCAGCGCGGCGTATTCCTTGAAGCTGATCCCCGTGACAAACAGGTTCGGGTCGAAACTCGGCTTGCTGACCATCGCCAGTACTTCACCGGTCTGCGGATCAAGGGCAACCACCGAGCCACGACGATCACCCAGGGCCTCTTCCGCGGCTTCCTGGAGTTTGACGTCGAGGCTCAGGACGATATTTTTACCGGGAATGGGGTCGGTATGTTTGAGCACACGCAGTACGCGGCCTTGGGCGTTGGTTTCGACTTCTTCATAGCCCACGTGACCGTGCAGCTCAGCTTCATAGAAGCGTTCGATGCCGGTCTTGCCGATCGACTGCGTGCCGCGGTACTCCACCGAGTCGAGGTCCTTGGACTCTTTCTCGTTGATCCGTCCTACATAGCCGATGGAGTGCGCAAAGTGCGCGCCCAGCGGGTAGTGACGAACAAACTGCGGTTCAACGTCTACCCCTGGCAGGCGGAACTCGTTTACCGCCAACACCGCGATCTGCTCTTCGCTCAGCTCATAGAACAATGTCACGGGAACAAACGGGTGACGGGCCTGTTTCAGGGCCTTATCGAACACTGCGCGGTCTTCAGCAGGCAGGTGCAGCAGATTAACGATAGCGTCGAGTTCCCCCTTGAGATCGGTGGTGCGCTCGCGAGTGATGGTCAGGTTATAGCTGGGGCGGTTGTCAGCCAGCAGCACCCCGTTTCGATCATAGATCAACCCGCGCGTCGGCGTGATCGGCAGCACGTGGACACGGTTGTTTTCAGAGATCGTGGAGTGATAGTCGAATTGCACCACCTGCAGGAAATACATCCGCCCCACCAGGGCACACGTGATGCTTATTACCAAAATGGCACAGGCAAGCAAGCGCTTGTTGACTAGACGGTTTTCTTTCTCGTGGTCTTTGATCGGTATCGGTTCAGGCATTTCTACAGCATCTCGTTGAGGAAGGTCGACGCCGCGTCCTGCGGATAAAAAATCATTCCTTGCGAAAATGTGCTGCACCATACCAAAAATGCGGAAACACTTTGCATGGATTTCCCCAACGGCAGTCTGGAGAGTCGATTTTTTCATTTAGAAGTAGTGATGGATCCTTGGAGCTGCTTTCGGAGCGCCCAAAACAAAACCCCATCTGCTTTCGCAAATGGGGTTTCGGAATTTAATCTTGACGATGACCTACTCTCACATGGGGGAAACCC